>NZ_SCNZ01000034.1:0-92925 GCF_005502655.1 Burkholderia sp. 4NA327C6
TCCAGCGCCGCCTCTTCCAGCGACTTGTTCATCTCCTTCACGCGCGACTGCACGATGATCGCCACGTACGACACGCACAGCATCACGTGGCCGATCCAGATCGTCACCATCCCGCGCCCCTTCGGCCAGCCGAACATCTGCTCCAGCGCAACGAACAGCAACAGCAGCGAGATGCCCTGGATCACTTCCGGAATCACCAGCGGCGCGTTGATCATCCCCGTGTACAGCGTGAAGCCCTTGAAGCGGCCGAAGCGCGCGAGCACGAAGCCCGCCCACGTGCCGATCACGACCGACGCGGTAGCCGTCAGCAGGCCGATCTTCAGCGACAGCCACGCGGCGGTCAGCAGCTCGTCGTCGTCCAGCAGCGCCGAGTACCACTTCAGCGAGAAGCCCGACCACACCGTCACCAGCTTCGACTCGTTGAACGAGTACACGACCAGGCTGATGATCGGGATGTACAGGAACAGGAAGCCGAAGGCGAGGACGCCCGTCGACAGCGGTTTGCTCGGCTTGATCATTTCGCGTCCTCCAGTTCCTTGACCTGGTAGTACTGGAACAGCGCCATCGGCACCAGCAGCAGCATCACCATCGCGACCGTCACCGCGGACGCCATCGGCCAGTCCATGTTGTTGAAGAATTCATCCCACATCACGCGGCCGATCATCAGCGTGTCGGCGCCGCCGAGCAGCTCCGGAATCACGTACTCGCCCACCGCCGGGATGAACACCAGCAGGCTGCCGGCGATGATCCCGTTCTTCGACAGCGGCAGCGTAATCCGCGTGAACGCGACCCACGGTTTCGCGCCGAGGTCGTACGCGGCTTCGAGCAGCGTCAGGTCCATCTTCACCAGGTGCGCGTACAGCGGCATCACCATGAACGGCAGGTACGAATAGACCATCCCGATGTAGACGCCCGCATCGCTGTGATAGAGGCGCAGCGGCGTGTGGATGATGCCCAGCGCGATCAGCGTGTGGTTCAAGAGGCCGTCGTCCTTCAGGATGCCGATCCATGCGTACACGCGGATCAGGAACGACGTCCAGAACGGCAGCATCACGGCCATCATCAGCACGTTGCGGCGGTTCGGCTCCGAACGCGCGATGTAGTACGCCATCGGATACCCGATCAGCAAACACAGCACCGTCGACACGGCGGCCATCTTCAGCGAGCTGAGGTAGGTCGCGATGTACAGGTCGTCCTGCAGCAGGAACGCGTAGTGCGACAGCTGCAGCGCGAAGTGCACGACGCCGTCCTTCATCTCGACGAGCGACGTGTACGGCGGGATGCCCATCACCTGGTCGGCGAAGCTGATCTTCAGCACCAGCACGAACGGCAGCGCGAAGAACACGGCAAGCCACACGAACGGCACGCCGATCGCGACGCTGCGGCCCGACGGCAGGAAGCGCGACAGAAAGTCGAAGCGGCCCGGGCGGGCGCGGCCGGCGCCGGCGCTCGCGGCGCCGGTCGGCACCGGCGCGGACGGATTGGAGGCGGAGGTTCTCATCGCGTCGTCCTCACTGCGTCAGCACGACGCCGCTGGCCGGCGACCACGACACGAACACGTCGTCGTTCCACGCCGGTGCGTTGTCGTTCATCAGGTGCGAGCTCGACAGGTTCGACACCACCGTCTTGCCGCTCGGCAGGCGCACGTGGTACAGCGAGTAGCTGCCCATGTACGCGATGTCGGTCACGACACCGCGCGCCCAGTTGTGTTTCGAACCCGGCTTCTCGCGCGACACGTGAATGCGTTCCGGGCGCACCGAGATGCCGACCGGCATGCCGAGCGGGCCCGTGATGCCGTGGCTCACGTACATGCGCGCCTCGAGGTCGTCGCTCTCGACGAAGATGTGATCGGGTTCGTCCTCGACCACGCGCCCTTCGAACAGGTTGGTCGAGCCGATGAATTCGGCCGAGAAGCGGCTGTTCGGGAATTCGTATACCTCGCCCGGCGCGCCGATCTGCACGATCTTGCCTTCGCTCATCACCGCGAGGCGACTGGCCATCGTCATCGCCTCTTCCTGGTCGTGCGTGACCATCACGCAGGTCACGTCGACCTTCTCGATGATGTTCACGAGTTCGAGCTGGGTCTTCTGGCGGATCTTCTTGTCGAGGGCGGACATCGGCTCGTCGAGCAAGAGCAGCTTCGGCCGCTTGACCAGCGAGCGGGCCAGCGCGACACGCTGCTGCTGGCCGCCGGAGAGCTGGTGCGGCTTGCGCTGCGCGTACTTGCTCATCTGCACGAGCGCGAGCGCATCGGCCACGCGCTCCTTGATCTCCTGCTTCGGCGTGCCTTCCTGCTTCAGGCCGAACGCGACGTTCGACTCGACCGTCATGTGCGGGAACAGCGCGTACGACTGGAACATCATGTTCACCGGGCGGCGGTACGGCGGCAGCGACGCGAGGTCCTCGCCGTCGACGAAGATCTTGCCGGAGGTGGCCGTCTCGAGCCCGGCGAGCATGCGCAGCAACGTGGACTTGCCGCAGCCCGAGCTGCCGAGCAGCGCGAACAGCTCGTTCTTCGCGATCGTCAGGTTCACGTTGTCGACAGCGGTGCTGTCGCCGAATGTCTTCACGACGTTTTCGAGGCGCACGAAGGCGTCCGCATTGCCGCGGGCGGTGCCCGCAACCGCCGCGGCAGGGAGCGTATGGATCATCGTCGTCTCCCTCAACCACCCGACTTCAGCTGCAGCCACAGACGGTTCTGCATCCGCGCGATGTCTGCGCTGCGCGGCATCGCGAGCGACGCCTTCGCGATCGTCGCGTCGGACAGGTAGATGCCCGGGTCCTGCACGATCGCCGGTGTCACGAACGGGCGCGCGGCCTTGTTGGCGCTCGGATAGAAGATCTCGTTCGTGATCGCGGCGTTGGTCTTCGGATCCTCGATGTAGTTGATCCACTTCAGCGCGGCTTCCGGATGCGGCGCATCCTTCGGGATCGCCATCACGTCGAACCACAGCAGGCCGCCTTCCTTCGGGTTCACGTAGCGGATCTCGTACGAACGCTTTGCGTCCAGCGTGCGCCGCCGCGCGATACCGACGTCGCCCGACCAGCCGAGCACGACGCACACATCGTTGTTCGCCAGGTCGTCCGCATAGCCGGCCGAGCTGAACTGCGTGACATACGGGCGAATCTTCTTCAGCACGTCGTAGGCAGCCTGGTAGTCGGCCGGGTTCTTGCTCTCCGGGTCCTTGCCCATGTACTGCAGCGCCGCCGCGAACGCGGCGTCCGGCGCATCGAGCAGCGAGATGCCGCAGCCCTTCAGCTTCGCCGCGTTCGCCGGGTCGAACAGCAGCGCCCAGCTGTCGGTCGGTGCGTTGTCGCCGAGCCGCTTCCTGACCGCCTCGACGTTGTAGCCGATCCCCGTCGTGCCCCACGCCCACGGCACACCGTACTGGTTGCCCGGGTCGGCCTTCGCGACCATCTTCATCAGCACCGGGTCGAGGTTCGCGAGATTCGGCAGCTTCGACTTGTCGAGCTTCTGGTACACGCCGGCCTGGATCTGCTGCGCGAGATAGTTCGACGTCGGCACGACGATGTCGTAGCCCGAGCTGCCCGCAAGCAGCTTCGTCTGCAGCGTATCGTCGCTGTCGTAGCTGTCGTAGCGCACCTTGATGCCCGACTGCTTCTCGAAGACGGGCACCGTGTCCTTCGCGACGTACTCCGACCAGTTGTACACGTTCAGGTTGGTGTCGCCGGCATGGGCCGACAGGGTGGCCGCGACGGCCAGCGCCGCCGACGTGACGCGCGCGGCGCGCAACGCCGATTGACGACGGATACGGATACGCATGGGGATTCTCCTTGTGATGGGGATCGGCCGTTGCGCCCGGTCCGGGTCCGGACTCGCGTCAACGCCGTCGAGCGGTGTTCAGCACAAGGGCCAATGTAGAGATCGCGGCCGGCAGCGTCAGTCCCGAAAACCGGGACAAACGGCGACGTCGATTCCCGCCGTTTGGGTAGATTCCCGCGTAGGCAGTCGAAAATATTCGTGATACCTGTAGCGCCACCTGAAAATCTTCGATATACGACGCCATGAGCGCTGCGCTGCCCGCCCCCGATCTCCCGCTGAGCCACGTCGCGTTCGTGACTGAAACGCTGGGCGACATCGCACAAGCCGTCGGAACGCCGCAGTTCATGCGCGCCGTCTACGACACGCTCGTGCGCTACGTCGATTTCGACGCCGTGCACCTCGACTACGAGCGCAGCGCGTCCTACGGCCGGCGCAGCGTCGGCTGGATCGGCAGCTTCGGCCGCGAGCCCGAGCTGGTCGCGCAGGTGATGCGCCACTACTACCGCAGCTACGCGAGCGACGATGCAACGTACGCGGCGATCGAAACCGAAAACGACGTGCAATTGCTGCAGGTGTCCGCGCAACGCGTGTCGAGCGAGCTACGGCATCTGTTCTTCGATGCCGGCGACATTCATGACGAATGCGTGATCGCCGGCGTGACGGGCGGCACGCGCTACTCGATCTCGATCGCGCGCTCACGGCGGCTGCCGCCGTTTTCGCTGAAGGAACTGAGCCTGCTGAAGCAGCTTTCGCAAGTCGTGCTGCCGCTGGCGTCCGCGCACAAGCGCCTGCTCGGCGCGATCTCCGCCGACGACGCACCGCGCGACGAACTCGATCTCGACCTCGTCGCGCAATGGCTGCCGGAATGGCAGGAACGGTTGACCGCGCGCGAGATGCATGTGTGTGCGTCGTTCATCCAGGGCATGACGTCGGCGGCCATCGCCCAATCGATGGGGCTCAAGACCTCCACCGTCGATACCTACGCGAAGCGCGCCTTCGCGAAGCTCGGCGTCGATTCGCGAAGGCAACTGATGACCCTCGTGCTGAGAAACGCGTCGCGGCGGCACGACGCATAGCATCCCCGCGTGCGGACCGCCGGCAGGTTGCGCACGCATCCATCTCTGCGCCGCCTCATAACGATCCGACAATTTATTGGTTCCCTCGACGATGCGCTGTCCGTATCGTTCACCGACTCGTCAGACCATTCGACCCACGGGGGAATCCAACAATGAAACAGATCCGTTCATTCGCGCTGCTCGCGCTGCCGGCCGCGCTCTACGCCGCCGGCGCGCACGCACAAAGCAGCGTCACGCTGTACGGCATTGCCGATGCGGGTATCGCGTACGTGCACAACGCGCAGAACGCGAACGGCAGCAACGCGTCGAGCCTCGTCAAGTTCAGCAGCGGCAACCTGTCCGGCAGCCGCTGGGGGCTGCGCGGCACCGAGGATCTCGGCGGCGGCCTGGCCGCGCTGTTCCAGCTCGAGAACGGCTTCAACATCGGCACGGGCGCGCTCGGCCAGGGCTCGCGCGAGTTCGGCCGCAAGGCCGTCGTCGGTCTCGCGAGCAGCACGTACGGCACCGTGACGCTCGGCCGCCAGTACGATCCGGTCGTCGATCTCGTGCAGGGCCTCACGCAGGACAACTACTTCGGCGGCGTGTTCGCGACGCCGGGCGACCTCGACAACTACGACAACAGCCTGCGCGTCAGCAACTCGGTGAAATACACGAGCCCGCTGATCTCGGGCTTCCAGTTCGAAGGCCTGTACGGTTTCGGCGGCGTCGCGGGCGCCACCGGCAGCGGCCGCACGTACAGCTTCGGCGCGAGCTACGCGAACGGCCCGCTGTCGCTCGGCGCCGGGTTCTTCTACGCGAACGGCGGCTCCACCGTCGCGAACGGCGTGCGCACGTGGTCGAGCAGCTCGGACACGCTGTTCAACACCGTGATCAACCAGGGCTTCTCGAGCGCGAAATCGATCCAGATCGTGCGCGTGGCCGGCCAGTACGTGGCCGGGCCCGCCACCTTCGGCCTCGCGTATTCGAATACGCAGTACGGCGCGGATACGTTGTCGGCGTTCAGCCAGAACGCGAAATTCAACAACGGCTCGGCGTTCTTCAACTGGCAGTTCTCGCCGGCACTGCGCGCGGGCGTCGGCTACAACTACACGTCGCTGACGGGTCCGAGTTCCGCGCACTACAACCAGGTCAACCTCGGCGCTGACTACGCGCTGTCGAAGCGCACCGACCTGTATGCGCTGTTCGGCTACCAGAAGGCGAGCGGCAACACGCTCAACGCGAACGGCGCGGTCGTGAAGGCAGCCGCGTCGGTCGGCTCGTACGGCGTGAACTCCGGCACCGATACGCAGGAACTCGCGATCGTCGGGATTCGCCACAAGTTCTGATCGCGTCGCCGCACGGCGACGACGACGACATCGACGACAGCCTGCAGGCGCGCACCACGGTGCGCGCCTGCGGCGTTTACACTGTCCGCGATCCCGTTCCGCACGACACAAGGAGGCCGGCATGCTGACCGTATGGGGGCGCCGCAATGCATTCAACGTTCAGAAGGTGATGTGGCTCGTCGACGAGCTCGCACTTGCGCATCGGCACGTGCCGGCCGGCGGGCGGTTCGGCGTGCTCGACACGCCCGAATTTTTGGCGATGAACCCGCACGGGCGCATCCCCGTGATCGACGATGGCGGCACGGTCGTCTGGGAATCGCACAGCATCCTGCGCTACCTCGCCGCACGTTACGGACGCCCCGGCTTCTGGCACGACGACCCGGCTGAACGTTCACGCGCCGACCGCTGGATGGACTGGTCGCAAACCACGTTGCAGCCGACGTTCCTGAACGGCGTGTTCCGGGGCTACTTCCGGACGCCGCCCGAGCAGCGCGACACGGTGCGCGTCGAGCAAAGCATCGCGCAGTGCGCGCAGCACTTCCAGGCGCTCGATGCGGCGCTGGCCGGGCAGCCGTTTCTCGCGGGCGACACGCTCACGCTCGCCGACATCGCGGCCGGCACGCACCTGTATCGCTACTTCGAACTCGGCATCGCACGGCCGGACCTCCCGCATGTGCAGGCGTGGTACGAACGGCTGAAAGCGCGGCCCGCGTATCGCACGCACGTGATGATTCCGTTCGAGGATCTACGCGGGCGGCTCGATTAGGCAATCGGGCGCCGGCAGCGGAACGGCTTGTAGGACGGTTGTAATGACAACGGCGTATGGTGCCGACCTGTACGCCCGCCCGATTTGCACGACGCGGGTCATGGCTGACCCACCCCTCAGGCAATGCAATGAGCGCTCAGGACATTGCGGTCGATGTCGCGTTCCGGACGGACCAGGCGGCTGCCGCGCATCGCAACGCCGGCCTCGACGCATTGCGCGCCTGCCTGACGTTGCTGGTCGTGTTTCACCATTGCGCGATCACGTACGGTGCGCTCGGCGGGTGGTACTACCACGAGGTGGCCGCGGGGCCGTCGGTGGAATCCGCGCTACTGACGCTCTTCTGCGCGATCAACCAGGCATTCTTCATGGGCCTGTTCTTTTTCCTGGCGGGCTACTACACGCCGCACTCCCTCGATCGCAAAGGCGCTCCCCGCTTCCTGGCCGACCGGTTTCTCAGGCTGGGCCTGCCGCTGCTGGTGTACGGGTTCCTGATCGGTCCCGCGACGATCGCGCTGGCGCGGACCGCTGCCGGCTACCCGTTTGACGATACGGCCGGTGCTGGTCGGTGTTGCCCTCGCGTGGCGAAACGTGCCGGCAGCCCCATTCCTGAAGTTCGCCGTGACCGGCGGTATCGCATGCGTCGCGTGCTACCTGATCGCCGGCCTCCTGCTTCGCGTGCCCAGGCTCGCATCGATCCTTTGACTGCGGCTTCAGCGTCGCCGCATTCCACCGAATCCGCTCACGCCGCCGAGCGGATGCATGCCGCCGAATCCGCGGCCGACGGTACCGGCCGGGAACGCGCCATGGTGAAAACCGGCGCCGACCGGCTCGCCGACGCGACGATGGTTCATTCCGTTGAAGTGGACGACGTGATCGAAGTGGTGGAAATGGTGAAAGTGGTGGAAGCGATGGAATCGATCGACGAACACGAAGCCCACGCCTGCGCCGATGAAAAGCGGCGGCCCCCAGTACCCCAGGTCGGCATACGGATAGTCCGCCGCCGGATACCATAGAACACTACCATCGGGACTCTGCACGAACTGCCATGTGCCGTCGTCCTGAAGGCACGCACGCCCGACGATTTGCTGCTCCGTGCCGTCGATGTTCGCTTGCGCGACAACCGCCCGGCAGTTCGTCGTGTCGTCCGCCAGATCGTCGTACGTTTGCGCAAAGACCGCCGCGGAACAGCCGAGACAGACGATACCTATCCCGGATCGAAACCAGTTGCACATGATCGGCTCCTGCCTGATGACCCCCGACCACTCGATCTCCCGGCGCCGCTGACGGCGCCCGGCAGATCGGATTGCTCGCGCACGATTCATCATGCGGTGCTCATGCGCCGCCGCATCGTACAGGGTCTCCTGACGGCTAAACGATGCGGCGCGCGTGCTTATTCCAGGGGTCCGGTGCGAATGACCGGCGCAGGAACCGTCGATTGGCGCCCGGCCTAGCGCCTGGCAGAGCGGTAGGCAGCCGCTGCCGTGATCCCGAATACCAGATGGGCCACGAATGTGATCGCGCCACGAACCGGGATGAACCACGGGAAGATCGCGGTGAAGGCGTACAGGTTGACGCCGTACAGGATGAGGCCGAACGCGCCGCCCGCGAGGAGCGAGGCCGCGAGCGACAGGTCGCGAATCCCCTTCGCCAGCACGGCCGCATAGACCAGCGACAGCACCAGATGCACGAGGGTCGCAACCGCCATGACCAGCGGATCGAAGCCGGCGGACGCGCCGAGCACGCCGCGCCCCATCACGATGGCCGCCGTGAGGCGTGTGTCGCGCAACAGGTTCCCGATCGCATCGTCGCCGACGATCGGCCAGAGCAACAGCTCGACCACGGTCGAGCCGGCCGCTGCACCGAACGCTGCCCAGAGAACCGGTGCGACACTGGCTCGTTTCAATTGACGCTCCCATCGCAACCGGCCGATGCATCGAAGCGACTTGCCCCCCCCCGCTCCGGCGCCGGTCGCGCAGCGCGTGCCCGCGAACCCGAACCGGGCAGCCACGCAAGATTACGACGCCCCTTCGCAATCCGACCAGTACGCGAAAGGATCGCGATGTTTCGGATAGTTCTCGTCCAGCCATTTCAGCAACGTCGCCCGCGCGTTGTCCATGTCGGCTTTCAGCGACGAGGTCGTCAGTTCGTGCACTTCGATGGACTTTTCGCGATCGATCACGAAGCAGTTCCAGTCGGGGCCGTCGAGATCCGGATCGTCGGACGCCTTCGACGACTTGCCCCAGCCGAACCCCTTGCGTGCGTCGATGTAGTACCGCGGATGCACTTTCAGATACGACATCTCGCCGCCCTGCAGGCTGCTCTCCGCGCGCAGCACGTCGTGTCCGTCGACGATCTGCGTGACTTCCGGCAGCCGGCGCGCTCGCCATCCGACCGGCAGCGTCGCGATGGCCTTGACGCTGTCGTACATCCCCCACTCCAGCCCCCATGCTTCGGCCATGCGCTTCATGAATGCGTTTGCATTCGGATAGCCGCGCAACTGGATCCGGGTCGACAGCGTGACTTCGATACCGCCGCGCCCGCCCGTGTCGGCGGATGCACCGTCTGCGCTCGCTTCGAACGGATTGCCCGGACGCGACGCGCGCGTCGCATCCGCGGGTGCCATGCCCGAAAACAGCTGGTCGAGCGCGGCACGCGCTTTCGACGACTTGTCCGGCTTGTTCATTGTTGACCTCGCTCGCATCCGCACGGATGCATCCCTTTTCGAATCTCGTTCATCTCTCCACCTCATCGTTTTTCGCGGTCGCATTGTCGTCGATCCGGCGCCCCGAGCCTAGTGCCGCGTATCGCACAACGCTTTTTCCCCCACGAGCGTGTCGTGGCGGACCGTCACGATACACCGGCCGGCGCTAGCCGCCCGCTCCCACCGCCGCCCGCATCCGCTCCATCAACGCCAGCACCTCAGGCCGATTCTCCCCCTTCGCGTGCACGAAGTAATACCTGAGCACCGAATCGACCTCGTGCGGGCTCACCCGCACGAGGTCGCTGCGCTTGAGATAGGCGTCGGCGAGCGGTACCCGTGCGAGCGCCACGCCGAGCCCGGCCTCGGCGGCGGCCAGCACGAGGTTGTAATCCTCGAAACGGCGATCCTGCGCGCGCGGCTTGAACGGCACGCCCAATGCATCGAACCACGTGCGCCAGCCGGTCACGTCGGAATCGTGCAGCAGCGGCATGTCGAGCAACGCGGCATCGCCGCGCCGACGGCGCGCCTTCGCGAGTTGCGCGGCGAGCCGCGGATGCGCGACCGGATAGAGCCGTTCCGGCATGAACGCACGGGTTTCGAGCTGACGCCAGTTGCCGCGCCCGTACCGGACCGACAGGTCCGCTTCGCCGCCGGCGATATCCACGTTGCGCAGATCGATGCCGAGCTCGATCCGCAACGCGGGCGCCTCGCTCTCGAGCGCATGCTGGCGCTCGAACAGCCAGAGCTGCGCGAAGGCCGGCACCACGCTCATCCTGACCAGCCGCGGCGTACGTGGCGAGCGCCACTGATCGGCCGCACTGTCGATGATCGTGAACGCCTGCTCGATCCGGCCGACGAAGCGCTGGCCGTCCGGCGTGAGACGCACACCGCGCGCATGACGTTCGAACAACCTCAGGCCGAGCCAGTTTTCGACAGCGGCCACCCGCCGGCTGATCGCGCCGTGCGTCACGCCGGAAACATCGGCCGCGGCCAGGAACGAACCCTCGCGCGCAACCGTGCACACCGTCTCGAGACTCGCGAGCGGCGGCCGCGAACCCGGCGATGGGGCCGCAACGGGCAACGCCGCCGAGGCCCGCTTCGCACGCGTTGAAGCACCGGCCGGCCGCCGGCTCGAGCTGTGAATCATGTTCATATCTGCATGCTGATCTGTGCGCTAGCTTAGCATCTTGCCACGTCGCATCATTGCCGCATGAACACACTATCCACCCCGTCGTCGCGCCCTGCGCGACAGCCGCTGATCGCGGCCGGTGCGGTCGCCTTCACGATCGTTTCATGGGCGTCCGCCTTCCCGTTCATCCGGATCGGCCTGCATGGCCTGACGCCGCTGCAACTCGCGGCGGCGCGCTTCGCCACTGCCGCCGTGCTGATCGTCGCGTGGCTCGCCGTGCGGCGGCCGCGCGTGCCGACCCGGGGCGACGCGCTGCGCTTCCTGCTGTGCGGCTTTCTCGGCATCGCGCTCTACAACGCGCTGCTCAATACCGGCGAGCAAACCGTCTCGGCCGGCGCGGCGAGCTTCATCGTGAATACGCTGCCGATCTTCACGGCGCTGCTGGCCTCAGTGTTTCTGGGCGAGCGCTTCAATTGCTGGGGCTGGCTCGGCTCGCTGGTCAGCCTCGCCGGCATCGCGGTGATCGCGCGCGGGCAGCCGGGCGGCCTCGTCCTCGGCGCGGGCAGCACGCTGATCCTCGGCGCGGCCCTGTGTTCGGCCAGCTATTTCGTGCTGCAGCGGCGGCTGATTCCGGTGTATGGCGCACTGGCCTGCACCGCGTACACGCTGCTGGCCGGCGCGCTGCTCCTCACACCATGGTTGCCGGGCGCGCTCGTCGCGCTGGGCAGCGGGACGCGCGACACGACGCTGGCCGTGCTGACGCTCGGCATCTTCCCCGCCGCGCTGGGTTACGCGACCTGGACCTTCGCACTCGGCTACTTCGGCGCGGCGCGCGCCGCCAACTTCCTCTATCTGACGCCGGCGGTCGCGACGGTCCTGTCGATGGTGCTGACCGGTGAGCGACCCGGTATCGAGACGGTGTGCGGCGGCCTGCTGGCGATTGCCGGCGTGATCTTCGTGGCGTTGCGCGGACGGTCCTAGGATCGGGGCGGCATCGGGCCGGCACGATCGGTCCGACGATCCGCAAGCGAACCGGCCGGGGCGAACCCCGGCATCTGCAAAGCCGCATATGCGGCATGGGCGGTCGATCCACGCCAGTTCGTCGACGCTGCCGTTCTTGACCGTTAGTTGCGTTAAATCGAGAGGGCCAATCCCGATGAAGCACGGCCTCGCAACCGGATGCGCAATCGAAATCGTCCAAACTGTGCAGACAAATCGACCGAACAGTTCCGGATTGACCGCACATCAGTGTCCATGGCTTCGTCCCGGCCACCGGCCGAATAATGGATGCAGTCGTAAGGCCGTCGACAGCGAATCGCAGCCTGCGGCCTGCCACGGCGCTCGATTGCCGGCATCCGGCACCTTCGAATGTCGGGGCGCCGGCCGTGCTGCGAACGCCCCGCTACGAGATTCGCTGCAGCGCGCAAAATCGGCTTCATATATATTCATACGAATTGCACCGTATCAGGCCCCGATTCGCGCGCTCACCCGGGCCGCACGTCGCGGGGCGCGACGCGATGCAGTGAAGCCCATGACGGGTACGGAGACTCGTCCGATCGCCCCGACCTCGCCGTCGGACGGTCGAGACGTCAACAGCAAGAAAATTCAATTCGGAGATGGCAGATGGAACGAAGCACTGTCGGCATGCGCTGCAAACCCCTGATCACCGTCGCACTGGCTGCCGCCGCATTCGCGGCCGCGTCGACCGCGATGGCCGACCAGGTCGTCAAGATCGGCAGCGTCGAACCGACGACGGGCGGCATCTCGCACCTCGGCAAGGACAACGAGAACGGTGCGCGCCTCGCGGTCGAGGAAATCAATGCGAAGGGGCTCACGATCGGAGGCAAGAAGGTCACGCTGCAACTCGATGCGCAGGATGACGCGGCCGACCCGCGCCAGGCCACGCAAGTTGCGCAGAAGCTCGTCGACGACAAGGTCGTTGCCGTCATCGGCCACCTGAACTCGGGCACGTCGATCCCGGCATCGAAGATCTACAGCGACGCGGGCATCGTGCAGATCTCGCCGTCGGCCACGAACCCCACCTATACGCAGCAAGGCTTCAAGACGACCTACCGCGTCGTCGCGACCGACGCGCAGCAAGGCCCGGCGCTCGCGAGCTATGCGCAGGCGAAGGGCGTGAAGAGCGTCGCGGTGATCGACGATTCGACCGCGTACGGCCAGGGCCTCGCGAACGAGTTCGAGAAGAAGGCGAAGGCGCTCGGCCTGAAGGTGCTGTCGCACGACGCGACCAACGACAAGGCAGTCGACTTCCGCGCGATCCTGACGAAGGTCAAGGGCGAGAACCCGGACGCGATCATGTACGGCGGCATGGACGCCACCGGCGGCCCGCTCGCGAAGCAGGCGAAGCAGCTCGGCCTGCGCGCGAAGATCCTGTCCGGCGACGGCGTGTGCACCGACTCGCTGGCCGAACTGGCCGGCCCGGCGGCCGACAACGTGCTGTGCTCGCAGGCAGGCGCGGCGCTCGAGAAGATGCCGGGCGGCGCGGATTTCCTCGCGAAGTACCAGAAGCGCTTCAACCAGGGCATCAAGTTCGATGCGCCGTTCGCGTATGACGCGGTCTACATCGCGGTGGACGCGATGAAGCGCGCGAACTCGACCGATCCGGCGAAGATCCTCGCGGCGATGCCGTCGACGAAGTACGAAGGCGTGATCGGCACGACGACGTTCGATTCGAAGGGCGACCTGACGCACGGGATCATCTCGATCTACGGCTACAAGAGCGGCAAGAAAACCTTCCTCGACCAGGTGAAGATGTAACCCGCCGCGGCGCCGGCACGACGGGAACGCCATCCGTCGGCGCCGGCGCCTCGCGGGCCGAATTCTGATTCACGGAGACGAAGCATCATGTGTGCAATGGCGTATGCGGAATTTCAACAGGAGTTGAAGAAGGCACAGCTGACGGCGCGAGAGTTCGCCCGCCTGATCCGGATGAACGAAAGCTCGATCACGAACTATTCGAGCAAGGGCACGGTCCCGTCCCACCTCGCGGTCATCGCGAAACTGATCGGCACGATGGCGGCGCACGAGATCGATTTCCGGCGCGTGATCCGGCAGATGCGGATCGAACCGAAACGGCCGCGCGGCGGCGGTGCGTTTCCCGCGGTGGAAAAACCCCGTTCCGGAAAAACGGCGAAAGCAGACGCCTGAGCACCGGCATGCGTCGACAACGGCACGAGGCTTGCCGCTCGACGCTGAATCGAAAGTCACCTCACGGGCAACGCGACACGCGACGCCCGATCGTCACCCCACCGCCCGCACGTGATCGAGCAGCGCCTGCAACGGATGCCGCACCTGCTTCGACGACATCCGCTTCACCTGGCTGCGGCACGAATAGCCGGTCGCCAGCGCCTCGCCCTCTTCCTCCGGCCCATCCACGTGCGCCGCCCACGACTGCGCGTAGATCGTCTTCGACGTCGCGAGATTGCGCGCCTCGTGCCCGTAGGTACCCGACATCCCGCAACACCCGGTCGCCTGGACCTGCAACCGCAGCCCGCGTCGCGCGAATACCTGTGCCCATTGCTTGCCGCTGTCGGGCGCGTTGGTCTTCTCGGTGCAGTGCGGCAGCAACCGGTACGACGCGGGCACGACGCCGGCACCCGCTCCCGTACCGGCTTCCGGCAGCGCCTGCAGCAGCCATTCCTGCGGCAGCGCGACCTTCGGCACGTCGGTGAGCCCCGTCACCTTCAGGTATTCCTGCCGATACGTGAGCGTCATCGCCGGATCGAGGCCGACCAGCGCGACGCCCGAACGCGCCAGCGCGGCGAGTTGCGTCGCATTGCGGATCGCGGCCCGCTCGAATGCGCGCAGAAAGCCCTGCACGTGCAGCGCCTTGCCGTTCGGCGCCAGCGGCGCGAGCCACACCTGAAAGCCCATACGCGCCGCCAGTTCGATCAGCGTCGCCAGTTGCTCGGTATCGAAATAGCGCGTGAAGGTGTCCTGCACGATGACGACGCTGCGTGCGCGCTGCGCGTCGCTCAGCGCGGCGAGCGCCTGCGGGTCGGCCGGCTTCACTTGCCATTGGCGAATCACGGCCGCGAGATCGAAGCGGCTCAGCAGCGGGCTGTCGACCATGCCGACGTGCCGCTCCAGCACCGTGCGCACCCATCCCGCCCGCATCAGCCCGTTGTACAGCGCGGGCACCCGCGCCATCCACGGCATCGTGAATTCGAGCGAGCCGATCAGGTAGTCGCGCAGCGGACGCAGGTAACGCTGGTGATACAGCTCGAGGAAACGCGAACGAAACTCCGGCACGTTCACCTTCACCGGGCACTGCCCCGCGCACGACTTGCACGCTAGGCACCCGGCCATCGCGTCGTACACCTCGTGCGAGAAATCTGCTTCGCCGTTGCGCGCCGCGCGGCTGTTGCGCCAGCGCGTGGCAAGGCTGCCCAGGAACGGCTGCCGCGCACGCGCCGCCGCGACGACGTCGACGCCGGCCTGCCCTTGCAGGCGCAACCATTCGCGCATCAGCGACGCACGCCCCTTCGGCGATTGCATGCGTTCGCGCGTCGCCTTCCACGACGGGCACATCGCGTCGTCCGGATCGAAGTTGTAGCACGCGCCGTTGCCGTTGCAGTGCATCGCGGTGCCGTAGCTCTGCCACACACGCTCGTCGATCTGCCGGTCGTGGTCGCCGCGCGTCGGCACTTCGTCGATCTTCAGCAGCCGCATCGCGGGCTCCGGCGGCGTCGCGATCTTGCCCGGGTTGAACTGGTTGTGCGGATCGAACGCGGCCTTCAGTTGCTGCAGCGACGGATACAGTTCGCCGAAGAACGCCGGCGCATATTCGGAGCGCACGCCCTTGCCGTGCTCGCCCCACAACAGGCCGCCGTGGCGCTGCGTGAGTTCGGCCACCGCATCCGACACCGGCCGCACCAGCGCCGCCTGCTTCGGGTCCTTCATGTCGAGCGCCGGCCGCACGTGCAGCACGCCCGCATCGACGTGCCCGAACATCCCGTATTGCAGCCCATGGGCGTCGAGCAGCGCGCGGAATTCGGCGATGTACGCGGGAAGGTTCTCGGGCGGCACCGCGGTATCCTCGACGAACGGCTGCGGGCGCGCCTCGCCCTGCACGTTGCCGAGCAGGCCGACCGCGCGCTTGCGCATCGCATACACGCGCTTCACCGCGTCGTCGCCGGCCGCGAGCGTGTGGCCCAGGCGCTCCACGCTCTTGTCGCTACGCAGATGATCGACGAACGCGCTCACGCGCGCATCGACGTCCTGCGCATCGTCGCCGCTGAATTCGATCAGGTTGATGCCGAGCGTCGGCCGGGCGTCGTCCTGCGGGAAATACTCGGCCACGCTGCTCCACACGAAATCCTTCATCGCCAGCATCAGCACCTTCGAGTCGACCGTCTCGATCGACAGCGGCTGGTGCGCGAGCAGCGCGCGGGCGTCGCGCAGCGCGTCCATGAAGCCCGCGTAGCGCACGTTCACCAGCACCGAATACTTCGGGATCGGCAGCACGTTGAGCTTCGCTTCGACGACGAAGCCGAGCGAGCCTTCGGCGCCGCACAGCACGCTGTTCAGGTTGAAGCGGCCGTCGCGTTCGCGCAGATGCGCGAGATCGTAGCCGGTCAGGCAGCGGTTGAGCTTCGGAAACTTCGCTTCGATCAGCGCCGCCTTGTCGTCGCTGATGCGTCGCGCGGTGCGGTAGACCTTGCCGATGCGGTCCTCGCGCGCGCAGCGGCGCTCGAGCTCGTCGTCCGCGAGCGCGTCGCTGTGCAGCTGCTCGCCGCCCATCAGCACGAATTCGAGCTCGAGCACGTGGTCACGCGTCTTGCCGTACGTGCAGCTGCCCTGCCCGCTCGCGTCGGTGTTGATCATCCCGCCGACGGTCGCGCGGTTCGACGTCGACAGTTCCGGCGCGAAGAACAGCCCGTGCGGCTTCAGCGCCGCATTGAGCTGATCCTTGACGACGCCCGCCTGCACGCGCACCCAGCGCTGCTCGACGTCGATTTCGAGGATCCGGTTCATGTTGCGCGACAGGTCGACCACCACGCCGTCGGTCAGCGACTGCCCGTTGGTGCCCGTGCCGCCGCCGCGCGCGGCCACCGCGACGTCGCGATGCGCGGGCTCGGCGAGCAGCCGCGCCAGCAGCCGGACGTCGTCCGCATGCGCGGGGCAGATCACCGCTTGCGGCAGGCGCTGGTAGATCGAATTGTCGGTGGCCTGCACCGTCCGGTTCGCATGGTCCGCGCGGATTTCCCCGGCGAATCCGGCGGCCTGCAGCGCGGCGAGAAAGTCACGGTATGCATGCGCGGGCGGGCTGGCGGGACGGGGCAACGGGGCGATCGACATGGGCAAAAGCGGCAGTGTGGGTGGAACCGGCCGGCTCGCGTGGCCGAAACATGATTTTTTAGCAAGTTTCCACGCGACCGGGAATTCCAGTATCTTTGGATATTCCGCGATGAACAAACGAATTCTGCTCCGGCGAATATTGCATAAAACTCATGAATTACCGTCGCCTCACCCCGTCGATGTCGCTGCTGCTGGTGTTCGAGGCCGCCGCGCGGCATGAAAGCTACACGCGCGCGGCCGACGAGCTGTCGCTGAGCCAGAGCGCGATCAGCCGGCAGGTCCAGACGCTGGAGGATCAGCTCGGCGTGCCGCTGTTCCGGCGCGAGGGCCGCTCGGTGAAGCTGACGGAAGTCGGGCGCCGCTATTTCGTCGAGCTGAGCGGCGCACTGGGGCGCATCCGCGGCGCGACACTGCAGGCGATGTCGCACCAGGCGGGCGCCGGCACGCTGCGGCTCGCGACGCTGCCCACCTTCGGCTCGAAATGGCTGTTGCCGCACCTGCACGACTTCTACGCCGCGCATCCGGGCGTGACCGTGCACCTCCATTCGCGGATCGGCGCCATCGATTTCCTCAACGACGACCTCGATGCGGCCATCACCGTCGGCGCGGGCGACTGGCCGGGCCTGCACGCTCACCGGCTGTACAACGAGTTCCTGATCGCGATCGCGCCGCCGGACGCGGGCAGCGCAAGCCGCCGCAAGGCCGACGCACGCACGCCGGCATGGGCCGCGAAACAGACGCTGCTCGGCGTGACGAGCAACCAGCAGGCGTGGGCGGAATGGTTTTCGCACTATCGGCTCGACCATCGGCAGATGCGCATCGGCCCGAGCTTCGAGCTGACGTCGCACCTGATCCAGGCGGTGCGGGCCGGGATGGGGATCGGGCTGGTGCCGAAGGTGCTGGTGGAAGACGAGCTGAGCCGGCGCGAACTCGTGTCGATCGGCGACGCGATCACCAGCCAGCGCAGCTACTACCTCGTCTATCCGCCGGGGAACGAGACGCTGCCGTCGCTCGTCGCGTTCCGCGAATGGCTGCTGGAATCCTGCTGAAACGCGGCCGGCGGCGGGCCGCTCAAGTGCGCCATTCGCCGAGAATCTGCTCGGCCAGGTAGTCGCACGGCGGGCGCGCGGACTGCGCGCTGCGCGCGAGCACGACCTCCATTTCGCCGAGCGGCGGCAGCCCGTGGCTTTCTGACAGCTGCACGAGGTGATCGGGAATGCAGCAGCGCGCCAGCGGCGCAACCGCGAGCCCCGCCTCCACCATGCTGAGCAGGCCGAGGTGGCTCGGGCTCTCGTACGACATCCGGTACGGGATCTTCCGCCGGTTCAGCGCCTTGACCGCGTGATCGCGCGCCATGCTGCCGCCGTGCGTGAAAAAGGCCACCGGCAGCGGCCGCTCTTCCCACACGTTGCGCTTCGGCGACCCGACCCAGACGAGCGGTTCGAGCCGGATCAGCTCGCCGGTCACCCCCTTGATCCGCGTGAGGCACGCGAGGTCGACCGTGTTGTCCTTCAGCATCGGCACGAGCGCGCTGCTCGGCTGGCCGATCACGCGTATTTCCACGCGCGGATGCATCGCGGCGAACTTGCCGAGCACCTGCGGCAGCAGCGACGAAATGTAATCGTCGGGCACGCCGATCGTCACGCGGCCGCGGACCTCCGGGCGCACGACCGACGCCCACGCCTCGTCGCGCATCGCCAGCATCCGGCGGCCGTATTCGGCGAGCATCGTGCCGTCGTCGGTCGGCGTCACGTTGCGCGTGTCGCGGATGAAGAGCGGCTTGCCGAGCGCGTCTTCCAGCGCCTTGATCTGCATGCTCACCGCCGACGGCGACCGGTGCACCGCCTGCGCGCCCTGCGCAAAGGATCCGGATTCCGCCACGGCCACCACCATCGCGAGCACATCGAGGTCGAGCTTCTTCATCTTCTTCAGAAAAACTGATCAATCGATTCAGTTTATCCCGTTTTACTGTTCTCCTCCACGGTCGGACAATGAATCCCGTCAACCCTTACTCGTTGCAGGAATCATCAGACATGCATACGTCCGGATCGCTCTATGGATTTCTCGTCATCGGCGGCATGCTCGCGGTCACGCCGGGGCCGAACATGGTCTACGTGATGTCGCGCTCGATCGCGCAGGGACGCACGGCAGGGCTCATTTCACTCGGCGGCGTGATGATCGGCTACCTGTTCTACATGTTCGGTGCGGCGTTCGGGATCACGACGCTGTTCATGAGCGTGCCCTATGCAGGCAGCGGGCTGGCCGTGGTTGGTGCGGCGTATCTGCTGTATCTCGCTTGGCAGGCCGTCAGGCCCGGTGGCCGCTCGCCGTTCGAGGTGCAGGCATTGCCGAGAGAGCGCCCCCTGCGGCTGCTCGCGCTGGGCGCGACGACCAGCGTGCTGAACCCGAAGCTCGCGATGCTGTTCATTTCGTTGCTGCCGCAGTTCATCGACTATCGGAACGGCAGCGTGCTCGGGCAATCGCTGTTTCTCGGTTCGCTGCTGATCGTCGCGTTCGCGTCCGCGAACGGGCTGGTGGCGATCTGTTCGAGCAGCATCGCGACGTTCCTGCACGGGCGCCCGATGCTGCTGCTCGCGCAGCGCTGGGCAATGGGGCTCATTCTTGGCGGGCTCGGCGTGCAGATGGTGGTCGATGCGGCGAAGATGGCGGGCGGGGCATAGTGCGCCAATCACGCCGCCGCGCGGATGCCGTTCAACGCAGTGCGTGGAAACTCGCGCGCTGCGCACCCGAAAGCGCCTGCGGCTGCTCCCACGGTGCAAAGTGACCGCCCTTGGGCAAGCGGTTGTAGTGGATCAGCCTCGGATACGCGTTTTGCACCCAGCGCTTCGGCGCCGCGTAGATCTCGTCCGCAAACACGCTCACGGCCACCGGAATGGCCACGTGCTTCGGCTCAAGGAAGTTGAGCTTGCTCTCCCGGTACAGCCGGGCCGACGAAATGCCCGTGCGGGTGATGCATCTGCGACCGTTTCCCGTTCGAGCCAGCGCGTCGCGTCGATCCGTCGCCGCAAATCGGCGAGCTGCGCGTCGGTCGCATGCACCCGCAGCGGACGCACGGCGGCCCCGGCGCCGCGGGCCGATCGGGCAATGCCCGCGACAGGCTGCGCCGTTTCCGCTTCTGCACAAGCAAGGCGACTCAGCGAACCCGCCATGGCGGCCGCTGCGGCCGCGCCCATGAATCGACGTCGCGACGGTGCCGGGGGGAAGGATATCGATTGGCATGGATGCTCCCGTTTTCGAGGGTTTTCATCTCAGCACTACTGATTTTCAGCCACCCATGAGAACCGGGAACCGGAACCATGACAGCCCCGCGCCGGTTTTACGCGAGATAGCCGGAAACGCCGTCCCAGAGCAGTTTCAATGCGGTCACCGCAAGCAATCCGTAGCAGCTCCGGTAGATCAGGCGCTGGTCCAGCCTGCCGTGAAGCCGCCAGCCGAACACCACGCCGGCCGGAATGGCAAGCAGGCACACCGCCATCAACGCCCAGACGTTCGCGGTCGGCTGCACGATCAGCAGCCATGGCACTGCCTTGATCGCATTGCCCACGGTGAAGAACAGGCTCGTCGTTCCCGCGTACATCTCCTTGCTGAGGCCAAGCGGCAGCAGATACATCGCGAGCGGCGGCCCGCCCGAGTGCGCGACCATCGTCGTGACGCCCGATGCAAGGCCGGCCGAGACTGCCTTCGGCGACGAACGCGGACGAACCGTCGGCTCCGCCCCGCCCCTCACCCACAGCCCGACGAAGACCAGCGTGACCACCGCCATCAAAAGCTCGATGGCGCGATGGTCGAGGAAGCGGAAAGCCAGGTAACCGAACCCGATACCGACCACCAGCCCCGGCAGGAGCAGCACGAGGTCGGGCTTCGACCATGTCGACGGCTTCCAGTACCGCAGCGCGAACAGGTCCATCGCGATGAACAGCGGGGCGAGCAAGCCGCCGGCCGTCACGGGGTCCATCACGAGGGACAGCAGCGGAATGCCGATGATCGCGAATCCGCCACCGAACGCGCCGCGCATGAACGCGATCACGAACACGCCGGCAAACGCGATCAGGATCGTGGCCAGCGTCAATTGCAGGCCCATCGCAGCAGGGGTCGCCATCACGACCTCCATGCCGGTTCGAATCGCGGCGTGGCGGACAGCCACGGAGCGGGTCGCACGCGCGGCATCGCCGCACGATGGATCCGGGTTGAACGCGTTGCACCCATGCTGCTTCTCCAATGAGGTACCGGGGCGATGCGGTACACCAACGCACCGCAGGCCGCATGGGCCGCACAAGCATTTCAGCCCCGGTACAATCGACTTGACGAAAGCAGAATGCACCGCCGTCTATCTCAGTGCAATTAAAACATTGACCTCGGTGCAATATTCATTGTTATCGGTGCAATCCATGTCGAATTCCGAATACCTGCAGTTGGCCGACGCGATCGCCGCCCAAATTGCCGACGGCACGCTCAGGCCGGGCGACCGCCTGCCTCCGCAGCGTCATTTCGCCGACCAGCATGCGATCGCCGCATCGACGGCGGGACGGGTTTACGCGGAACTGTTACGGCGCGGCCTTGTGGTCGGCGAAGTCGGCCGAGGCACTTTCGTGTCGGGTGAGACGCGACGCGGGGCCGCTGCGCCGGGCGAGCCGCGCGGCGTTCGGATCGATTTCGAGTTCAACTACCCGACCGTCCCGGCCCAGACCGCGTTGATCACCAGAAGCCTGCGCGGATTGCACCGACCTGCGGAGCTCGACGCCGCGTTACGCGAGGCGACGAGTACCGGGACCCCGGTCATCCGAAGCGTTGCCGCCGCGTATCTGGCGCAGCATGAATGGGCCCCATCGCCCGACCAGCTCGTGTTTACCGGCAACGGGCGGCAAAGCATCGCCGCGGCCGTTGCCGCGGTCGTGCCGACCGGCGGACGCTGTGGCGTGGAGGCATTGACCTACCCGTTCATCAAGGGCATCGCGGCCAAGCTGGGGATCTCGCTGGTGCCACTGGCGATGGACGACGACGGCGTGCGGCCCGACGCCGTGCAAAAGGCCCACCGCGAGGCCAGGCTGTCGGCGATCTACGTTCAGCCAGCCATCCAGAATCCGCTCGGCACGACGATGAGCGCCGCTCGCCGCGCCGATCTGCTGCGTGTCGTCGACAAACTCGACATACCGGTCATCGAAGACAACGTGTACGGCTTTCTCGGCGACGAGCCGCCGCTGGCCGCACTCGCCCCGGACGCCTGCATCGTGATCGACAGCCTGTCCAAGCGGGTCACGCCAGGCCTGACCCTCGGCTTCATCGTGCCGCCGCCGCGGCTGCGCGAAAGCGTGATGGCGTCGGTACGCTCGGGGGGATGGACCGCTTCCGGGTTCGCGTTTGCAGCCGCTCAGCGCTTGATGCGTGACGGCACCGTGGCCGAACTCGCGAGATTGAAACGCATCGACGCAATTGCACGTCAGGCGCTGGCGATCGAGCGTCTGGCGGGTTTCGATGTCCGGACCAACGGCAAGTGCTATCACCTGTGGCTGACGTTGCCGGCGCACTGGCGTTCGCAGGCCCTCGTCGCAGCCGCGGCCCGGCGCGACATCGGGCTGACGCCGTCGACCACCTTCGCCGTTTCGTCCGGCCATGCGCCGAACGCGATCAGGCTCGCGCTGGCCGCGCCGAGCATGGATCAGCTCGACGCCGGCCTACGCACGCTGACCGCGATGCTGAACGGCCGCGAGGACGATTTCGACGCCACCGAGTGAGCATCGCGCGGATGTGTCGTCGTACATCACCCGCCTGATTCGGTATCCGGATCAATATCAAGCCGTCACTTCGTCAGCAACTCGGCCTCCAGCTCGCGCAACCGTTCCGGAAACCGGACGCGCAGCACCAGGAACCACCCGAGCCCGATCGCCAGCAATGCGACGAACACATACGGCAGCCACGCATAGACGCCCGCCGGCACCGGATACACGCTGCCGGCCAGCGGAATCGCGAGCAGCACGACCGCCACGACGCTGATCGCCACATGCCGCACGTGCAGCCGGCCCTGCCGGCGCAAGTAAAGCGGCGCGCCGATCGCCACCAGCACGTACGCAAGCAGCCAGCCGTACGTCGCGATCGAACTGAGATAGCCATACGAATCGAGCAGCGCGGTGCCGCGCGCGGTGAACACCAGTGCGGTGGCCAGCGCCAACACCGCGATCAGCGCCACCGCGACGTGGGGCGTCGCATTGCGCTCGTGCGCCTGGCCCGTCGACGCGTGCAGCACGCCCTGCCGCCCGAACGTATAGACGATCCGCGCCGCCGCATTGATCGACGAGAAGAACGCCGCGAAGAAACTCAGCGCCACGCCCGCGTCGATCAGCACGCCGACCCAGCCGGCCCCGAGCCGATGCGCGAGCACCGCGAGCGGGCCGTCGACCTGATCGAGCGGCGGCGTCTGCCCGTGGAACGCGCTCACCATCCCGTACGCGCCGATCACGAACAGGATCGCCGGCCCGACGACGCTGATCAGCACCGCGCGCGGAATCGCGCGGAACGGGTCACGCGCTTCCGCGCCGAGCACGGTCGCACTCTCGAACCCCGTGAAGCTGAAGAACGCGAGCACCATCCCGAGCTGCAGCTGCGTCGGTTTCACGCCTTCCAGCGTCAGCTGCGCGCGATCGACCGGATGCCCGCCGAACGCGATCGTCCCGATCACGACGACGGCGATCAGCAGCAGCGTCGCGAGTTCGACGAACAGCGTGAAGCGCGTGGACAGCCGGATGTCGCGAAACGCGATGTACCACGCGGCGAACGCGGTGACGACCGTCAGCCCGAGCACTGCGCCGAGCGGCGTCGCGCTGCCGAGCAGTCCGGTTTCGCGGCCCAGCACCAGAAACGTGTTGATCGTCCCCTGCAGGATGCCCGCGGCGGCCACCGCATAGGCGATCAGCAGCGACCAGCCGCAGATCGCGCCCCAGACCGGCCCGATGCCGGCCGACACGTACGCATACAGCGCGCCCGGCGACGCCGAGTCGCGCGCGAACACCGAGATGCTCCACGACGCGAACAGCAGCGCGACGATCGCGAACAGGTAGGCCAGCCACGTGCCGTTACCGGCCGTCGCGAAGACGGCGGGGATCAGCACACCGATCCCGCCCGACACGCCGACGAGGCCGATCGACTGCGCGATCAGTTCGGGCAGGCTCAGGTAGTTGCGTCGCAGGCCGCCCGCCGGCGGCACGGCATTGTGCGCAGGCAATGCCTGCGCGGAACTTACGGGATGACTCATCGAATTACCTCGTCAGGGGCCGGTCAATTCCAGGAATGGCGCGCGGGCTTCACGCCATTGAGGTAGTAGTTGCCGATCGCGTGATACTTCCAGCGCACCGGGTCGTGCAGCGTATGCACGCGGGCGTTGCGCCAGTGGCGGTCGAAGTTGTATTTCGCCAGCGTCGACTTGCTGCCGCCGAGTTCGAACAGCTTGCTCGCCGCGAGTAGCGATACCTCGGTCGTCGCGATCTTCGCCTCACCCACCGCGATCGCGGCCTGCGCCACCGTTTCCTCGCTCGGCTCGCGCTTCGCCGCGTCGACGAAGCGGCCCGAGCGCGCGAGCAGCGCTTCGGCCGCGTGCACGCGGTACGCGATGTCGCCGATCTGCGCGACCGTCAGCGGGTCCTCGCTCGCGCGTTCGACGCCACTGTCGATCCACGGGCGCGCATGCTGCTGCACGAACGCGATCGTGTCCTGCAACGCGGCGCGCGCAATGCCGAGATCGATCGCGGCGGTCGTGATCTGCGCGAACGGCCCCGCGAAGGTCGGGCGGTCGTACGAACGCTGCGTGTGGAAGATCTCGAACGGGCTCACCCGCACGTTCTCGACGATCACCGTGCCGCTCGCGGTCGTGCGCTGCCCGAAGCCGCTCCAGTCATCCACGACGGTCAAACCGGGCGCGCCCTGCCGCACGAAAGCGAGCACGGCCTGGTCCGATTCGTCGAGCGCGAGCACCGGAATCCAGTGCGCGAACAGCGTGCCGGTCGAATAGAACTTGCGGCCGTTCAGCACGAACGCGTCGCCGTCGCGATGCACCCGCGTCTGGATGTCGAGCACGTTCTTGCCACCCGCTTCGGAGAACGCATTCCCATAGCGGGTGCCCTTCAGCACGAGATCGAAGAAGAAGCGCTTCTGCGCATCGGTGCCTTCGAGGCGGATATCCTCGATCAGGCAGTAGTGGTTCTGCGGGATCTGGCCGAGCGACGGGTCCGCCTGCGAAACGATCGCGATTACTTCCGCGAGGGTCACGTTCGACACCTCCGCGCCGCCGTACTCGCGCGGCACGGTAATGCCCCACAGGCCGCTCGACGAGAACAGCTCGATCTCGTCGAACGGCAGCTTCCGCTCGCGGTCGCGCAACGCGGCGTGCTCGGCCAATCGTGCCGCGACCTGATGCGCGACGTCGAGTGCCTCGGCATCCGAGCCGATGACGGGAACGGGCGTGGCGCCCGCTTGCGGTTGCACGTTTTCTTCGATGATTTCCGTGGACATGTGATTTCCGGCAAAACTCATGAACCGGCCGGCGGTGCCGCGAAGCCTCCGCCAGCCTCCTGTTTCGATATCCGAAACGTCGAATCGGAATGACGCGCAAGCGCGATCGGCGTCACCCGTTCGGAAGGCCCGCGCGCGGCATGCATGATTGCCCGCCGCACGCCGGCCTTAGCATTACGCGGCAACCGCCTGCCGCTGTGCCTCGAGCTCGCGCACGAGCGGCAGCACGCGCTGGCCGAAGTATTCGACTTCCTCGATGAAATGCAGGAACCCCGCGAGCACGAGGTCGACGCCGATCGCCTTCAGCGCGACGATGCGTTCTGCGATCTGCTGCGGCGTGCCGATCAGGTTCGTGCGGAAGCCGTCGTTGTACTGCACGAGATCCTCGAACGTCGATTTCGCCCAGTTTCCCTCGCCTTCCGGCGAGGCCTTGCCCGCCTGCTTCACCGCGTCGCCGAATGCGTGCACGGCCTCGACGTGCGCGTGCCGGATGATGTCGTCGAGCACGGCCTTCGCCTCTTCCTCCGTATCGCGCGCGATCACGAACGCGTTGACGCCGATGCGCACGCGATGGTTGTTCGCCGCCGCCTTCGCGCGGATGTCGTCGATCTGCGCCTTCAGGTTCTCCGGCGTATTGCCGTTCGTGAAGTACCAGTCCGACACGCTCGCCGCGTTGTCGCGCGCCGCACGCGAGCTGCCGCCCTGGAAGATCTCCGGGTGCGGCTTCTGCACCGGCTTCGGGCTCAGCGTGTAGTCGTTGAAGCGGTAGAAGTCGCCCTTGAACGTGAAGTTGTCCTGCGTCCAGATGCCCTTCAGCGCCTGGATGAATTCCTTCGAGCGCCGATAGCGTTCGTCGTGCTCGAGCCACGGCTCGCCGATCGCGGTGAATTCGCCCTTGAACCAGCCGCTCACGACGTTGATCGCGATGCGCCCGTTCGAGATGTGGTCGATCGTCGCGAGCTGCTTCGCGACCACGGCCGGATGCCACGGCCCCGGCAGGATCGCGGCGAGCACCTTGAGCTTCGTCGTCGCATGCAGCAGCGCCTGGCTGAACGACACCGACTCGTGCTGGTATTCGGCGCCGTAGCCGGCCGTGAAGCGGATCTGGCTCAGCGCGTAGTCGAAGCCGGCCGCCTCGGCCGTGCGCGCGAGCTGCTGGTTGTATTCGAGGCTCCAGTCGGTGCGCTGCTCGATCGTGCTGACGACGAGGCCGCCGCTGACGTTCGGCACCCAGTAGGCGAACTTGACGCCGTCGGCGGAAGGGTCGGTATGGCTCATGAGTGTGTCCTGGTCGGAAGAGAAATCACAGACGGCCTACGCGGCCGCGACGGAAAGCGCATGCGGGCGCAATTGCGGCACCGCGCGATCGACGGCGAGCGCGATACGCGCGCGCAGCGCCGGGTTCGTGATCTGGTACTGGTCGAAATCGCTTTCGGACGCGTACACGCCGATCGGCAGCGTGCGGGCCTGGAAAAAACTGAACAGCGGACGGAGCTGATGGTCGATCACGAGCGCATGACGCTCGCTGCCGCCGGTGGCCGCGAGCAGCACCGGCACGTCGATCAGCGCTTCGTGATGCACGAGGTCGAACAGGTGCTTGAAGAGGCCCGTGTACGACGCGCGATACACCGGGCTCGCGACGACGAGCGCATCGGCCGTCTCGATCGCGCGGATCTGCGCCTCGAGGTCTGCCGGCACCTGCGCGCGCGTCAGCGCACCGGCCAGCCGGCCGCCGATCTCGCCGAGTTCGATCAGCCGTGTTTCGATCGGCAGCGCGGCGCCGAGCGCCGCGACGATCGCGTCGGTCAGCGCCAGCGTGCGCGACGGTCGCTGCAGGCCGCCCGATATCGCGACCACGTTGATTGCATTGCTCATCGATTGCATTCCCATTGTCGATTCAGGTGCCGACGCACCCGTCGCGTCATGGGTCAGCAAGGAGCGTGCCATTTCGATGATCGACAGGGAGATCAATCGTCTGCATGACGAAATGCATCGCGCTCGACGGCCTGTCATGGCGTCCCGGTTGTTCACCGCACGTTGATAAGCGTGCCCGCGACGGCATCACAACCATATTCCGCAGCGCGATGAACTCGGGGAAACAGCGCTGCTGATGGACTGCTGCGTGATCAGCAACACGGTGTGCGGAAGGCGCGCATTTCCGCTTCGGCACGGATTCCGGCACGCGCGCGGCGCCCTTCCGCACGCGTTGGCGGCCACTTTCCGCATTCATGTGCCTGTGCAGCGCGTCGCATCCTTGCAGCAGCGTCGACATGGCTGTTGCATCGTCACCTTGCGTGCCGCGGATCGCCGCACCGCGCGACATCGCCACGTGCGGCTGCGTCCAGCGCAGCAATCCCGCATTGGTTATCAGAAATCGATGTTTCCGGCGTTGCGTAAAACGTTGAACACTCTGCTGATCACGCAGCACCCGGTCAGCAGCGCCCTGTGTGACCTGAGCGCACGCGTGCAGCAACCCGACGCATTCACCGCCATGACATCCATTTCCGTATCGCCCCGCGCGGAAGGCCTGCGCGTCGTCGCGCCATCCCGCGACGAACCTGTGCCCCCGGACGCGCTGCAAACCGCCGAGCGCCTGGCGGCCGGCTTTGCGCGCACCGCGGCCGAGCGCGACCAGCAGGGCGGCACGCCCAAGGCCGAGCGCGATCAGCTGCGCGACAGCGGCCTGCTCGCGCTGAGCATCCCCGCCGCCTACGGTGGCCTCGGCGCGAGTTGGCGCACGACACTCGACGTCGTCCGCGTGCTCGCGGCGGCCGACAGTTCGCTCGCGCACGTGTTCGGCTTCCACCACCTGATGCTCGCAACAGTGCGGCTGTTCGGCGCGCCCGCGCAGTGGGAATCGTGGTTCGAGCGCACCGCGCGCCAGCAGTGGTTCTGGGGCAATGCACTGAACCCGCTCGACGCGCGCACGGTCAGCCGCTCGCGCGGCGCATGGCATGAATTCAGCGGCCAGAAGAGCTTTTGCTCGGGGGCGCTCGATTCACAGATGCTGATCGCGTCCGCGCACGATGCGCAGACTCGCGCGTTCCTGATCGCGGCCGTGCCGACGCAGCGCAGCGGCATCTCGATCGCCGACGACTGGAACAACATCGGCCAGCGCCAGACCGACAGCGGCACGGTCACGTTCGAGAAAGTGCGCGTCGAGGATCACGAACTGCTGACGGACCCCGGCCCGCTGTCGACGCCGTTCGCGTGCCTGCGCCCGCTCGTCGCGCAGCTCGTGCTGACGAACGTGTATCTCGGCATCGCCGAAGCCGCGTTCAACGATGCGCGGCACTACACGCTGCACGAGGCACGGCCGTGGCCCGGCGCGCAGGTCGAAAGCACCGGCGACGATCCGTACATCCTCGGCCAGTACGGCGAATTCTGGGTCGGGCTCGAGGCCGCGCGCGTGCTCGCCGACCGCGCGGCGGACCGGCTCGACGCCGCATGGTCGCGCGATGCGGCGCTCACCCAAGCGGAACGCGGCCAGGTCGCGCTCGCCACGGCAGCCGCGAAGGTGTCGGCCGCGCGCACCGGGCTCGATCTCTGCACGCGCATGTTCGACGTCGCCGGTGCCCGCGCGACGCACGGCGCGCTGCGGCTCGACCGGCACTGGCGCAACCTGCGCACCCACACGCTCCACGACCCGCTCGCGTACAAGATTCGCGAGATCGGCGAATGGGCGCTCAAGCAAACCTATCCGACGCCGGGCTTCTACTCGTGAACCACACTCCTTCCGATGCGTGGCCCGACGCCGCGCCCGTCCTCACGCTGCCCGACCGGCCCGCGCTGGCGACATCCATTCGTGCCCGCGCGCAGGTGTTCGTCGATCCGCGCTCGGTCGCGTTGCTCGACCGGATTCGCCTGGTCGCGCCGAGCGACGCGAACGTGCTGATCGTCGGCGAGACCGGCACCGGCAAGGAACTGATCGCGCGTCACGTGCATGGCCTCAGCCGCCGCAGCAACGGGCCGTTCATCGCGGTGAACTGCGGCGCCTTCTCCGAGACGCTCGTCGAGAGCGAGCTGTTCGGCCACGAGAAAGGCGCGTTTACCGGCGCGTTCAGCGCGAAGCCCGGCTGGTTCGAAGCCGCGAACGGCGGCACGCTGTTTCTCGACGAGATCGGCGACCTGCCGCTATCGATGCAGGTCAAGCTGCTACGCGTGCTGCAGGAGCGCGAGGTCGTGCGGCTCGGCTCGCGCACCGGCGTGCCGATCGACGTGCGCGTGGTTGCCGCGACCAACGTGGACCTGCAGCAGGCCGTCGCGAACGGGCAGTTTCGCGGCGACCTGTTCTACCGGCTCAACGTCGTGCAGCTCGCGGTGCCGACGCTGCGCGAGCGCCCGGGCGACATCCTGCCGCTCGCGCGCCACTTCTTCGACGACTACAGGAGCCGCCTCGGCTACGGGCCGCGCAGCATCGACCCGCGCGCCGAGCGCCGGCTCGAGGCACACGGCTGGCCCGGCAATATCCGCGAACTCGAGAACGTGATCCATCACGCGCTGCTCGTGAGTCGCCACGATTCGCTGCAGGAGGCCGATCTGCATATCGCGTCACCCGGCGTGCCGACGGCCGCCGTGCGCGCGCCGGAGCAGGAACCCGACCCGGCCGCCGGCGCGCAGGCCGCACTCGAACGCGCGCTGCGCGACCTGTTCGACGAGGATCACGGCAACCTGTTCGAACGCATCGAGGACACCGTGATGCGCGTCGCGTTCGAATTCAGCCACCGCAACCAGATCCAGGCCGCGCGGCTGCTCGGCATCAGCCGCAACGTGCTGCGCGCACGGCTGATCCGCGCGAAGGAAATTGCGGCGGTGAAGTAGCCGCGTATGGGGGCGCGCCGCCGCCCCGCTCCGGCGCGATCGCGCCCCATTCCATACATCAACGTCCCAACCTGATGTATCGTGACGCGAAGCGTGTCGCTTCGCCCCTGCAGCAGGTCCTCCATTACATGACCGCCTGCCCTCGGCGACAGCGCGCCTGCATGATCCTCCGCAACACGAACGGCCGTCCGGCGCCCGTGTGGGCCCGGCCGAGTCTCGTTCACCCGTCCGGAACCCGTCGCCATGAAAAAGCTTGTCAACCGCCCGTCCGATGTCGTGCGAGAAATGCTGGAAGGCATCGCACGGCAGTCGCCGCATGTCGCGATCCTCGGCGACGAGCACGTGCTCGTCCGCCAGCCGCTGCCCGAGCCCGCGCAGCGTCCCGTCGCCGTCCTCTCCGGTGGCGGCAGCGGCCACGAGCCCGCGCACGGCGGTTACGTCGGCGAAGGGATGCTGAGCGCGGCCGTCTGCGGCGAAGTGTTCACGTCGCCGTCCACCGACGCCGTGCTCGCCGCGATCCGTGCCAGCGCCGGCCCGAACGGCGCGTTGCTGATCGTGAAGAACTACACGGGCGACCGGCTCAATTTCGGGCTGGCCGCCGAACTCGCGCGCGCCGAAGGCATTCCGGTCGAGACGGTCATCGTTGCCGACGACGTGTCGCTGCGCGGCCGCGTCGAGCGCGGCCAGCGGCGCGGGATCGCCGGCACCGTGCTGATCCACAAGCTCGCCGGCGCGGCCGCCGCGCGCGGGCTGCCGCTCGCCCGCGTCGCGGCGATCGCGCGCGACGCGGCGGCCGAACTCGGCACGATGGGCGTCGCGCTCGACGGCTGCACGATCCCGGGCGCCGACAAGTCGGGCTTCAGCCTCGGCGATCACGAGATCGAACTCGGTCTCGGCATCCATGGCGAGAAAGGCGTCGAACGCCGCGCGCCGCTGCCGGTCGATGCGCTGGTCGACACGCTGCTGTCGAGCATCGCCGCCGATCTCGTGCTCGACCGCGGTGAGCGCGTCGCGCTGTTCGTCAACGGCCTCGGCGCGACGCCGGACATGGAACTCGCGATCGTGCTGCGCGCCGCGCACGACAACCTGCACCGGCGCGGCATCGTCGTCGCACGCGCGTGGGCCGGCACGTTCCTGTCGGCGCTGAACATGCCCGGTTGCTCGATCTCGGTGCTGCGGCTGAACGACGAACGCGCGGTGCTGCTCGACGCGCCGACGCAGGCGCGCGCATGGCCGGGCGGCGGCGCGGTGAATACGCAGATCCGCGTGGCCTCGGCCGCTGTGCCGGAAGCCCCGTTGCCGCCGCTCGATGCGGCCGGCCGCGCGTGGGCCGCGCGCCTGCAACCGGCGCTGCACGCGGTCGCGCAGACGCTGATCGATCACGAGCAGACGCTGACGGACCTCGATGCGGCGGCCGGCGACGGCGATCTCGGCGCGAGCATGCTGCGCGCCGCGCAGGCGATCCTCGCGTTGCCGGAAGCCGCATACGGCACGCCGGCCGGCGCACTCTCGGCGCTCGGCGCCGCGTTGCGCCGCGCGATCGCCGGCAGCTCGGGGCCGTTCTATGCAACCGCACTGCTGCGCGCATCGCGCCGGCTGGCCGATATCGCCGAGCCGTCGGCGCGTGACTGGGCCGCGGCGTTCCGCGGTGCGGTGGATTCGATCAGCGAACTCGGCGGCGCGCGCGCCGGCGACCGCACGATGCTCGATGCGCTGGTGCCGGCCGTCGCGGCATTCGAGCGTGCGCTCGACAACGATCGCGATCCCGCGAGCGCGTGGGCCGCGGCAGTCGAAGCCGCCGAGCGCGGCGCGCAGGAAACGGCAGGCATGACGCCTCGCGCAGGGCGCGCGAGCTATCTCGGCGAACGCGCGATCGGCACGCCGGACGGCGGCGCGGTCGCGGTGTCGTATTGGCTGCGTGCGTTGCAGGCACACATCGGATGAAGATCGAAGGCCGGGCGTCCGGCGTCGCGGCGCGCCGCCGGACACACCTGATGCACGTCGTTCAGACGCCTTCGACCAGCACGGCGCGATAGCGCGCGCCCTTGAAGCGGTGCTGGGCGACGGCCTGGTATTCGGGGCCGTGATACCACGCGTGCGCGGCTTCCTTCGACGGGAATTCGACGATCACGACGCCTTCCGGGCCTTCGCCTTCGAGCGTTTCCTGCGGCCCATAGGCTGCGAGCACTTTCACCGGATGCCCGGCGAGCGTTGCGCCGACCTTGCTCTGGTAGAGGTCGAATTCCTGCTGGTCCTGCATGCTTTCACGTGTAAACACGATGTAGGTGGCCAAGATGCGTGCTCCTGATGCGCTGCGTGGAAGGGGGACGGGCCGGCCGCGCATCGCCGGGTCCGGCGAACGGCACGCGACCTGCCAGCAGCTTACAGGGGTTTGGCGACGAACGTCGGGGCTGGCAGAGTGCGCGTCCGGCCGGCTTGCCGCGTGCGCCGACGGTCAACCGCGTACGGATCCTGCCGCGCGCGGATGACCGGCACGGAGCCCGTCACGCAAGCGTCGCGGTGGCCTGCATCGTCAGCCAGCCGTCGCGATCCTTCGCCCACAGCTCGATCGTCTGGCCATCATCCGACGGCTTGCCGCACAGCGTGAACGGCTCCCCGTCGAACGTCGGGCGCACCGCGCGGAACGCGAAGCTCGCGAGCGTCGCAGCTGGCCGTTCGCGGTGCACGAGATCGACGAGCAGCGTCGCGATCAGCGGGCCGTGCACGACGAGCCCCGGATAGCCCTCATCCTGCGTCACGTAGCTGCGGTCGTAGTGGATGCGATGACCGTTGAAGGTCAGCGCCGAATAGCGGAACAGCATCACGGCGTCGGCCGCGACCGTGCGCGACCACGTCTCGCCTTCCGGCGCCGCGACCGGCTTCGGCGCCGGCGAGCCAGGCTGCGGCGCATCGCGATAGACGATGTCGTGCTCTTCCTCGACGCACAACGCGCCGTCGCACTCGATCCGGTGCTGCACCGTCACGAATACGAGCCGGCCGCTGCGGCCCGTCTTGTCCTCGATGTTCTCGATCGTCGATTCGCGCGTCGCGCGCCGGCCCGTGCGCAGCGGCGCATGGAACGTCAGGCGGCCGCCGGCCCACATGCGGCGCGGCAACGGCACGGGCGGCAGGAAGCCGCCGCGCTTCGGGTGGCCATCGGGGCCGACTTCGGCCAGCGGCGCGACGGGCAGGAAATAGAGCCAGTGCCACATCGGCGGAACGAAGTCGCCGGGCGACGGGCGGTCGAGCGTGGCCGCCAGCGCGTTCAGCGGGAACGCGGTGATGTCGTCGCCGAGCGTTTCGGTCTTGCCGAGCCACGCGTCGAGCGACGTCGGGACGGGAGGCTGCGGGGATGAAGTGGTCACGTGCGGAATCTCCGGGAGGCTTGCAACGGCCTCAATATGCACGCCGCGCGCTGTTTCGCGAAGCCGGATTTCCCGAACCCCGGCTTCGAACCTGCCTGACCTGCCGAGCGGCCAGCCGCACCATTTTCGTCTGACCATTCGATCGCGGCCGCGGATCGCACCTCCTGTGCCGGCAAAACCTTACGGCTTGACCATCGCCGGCACGCCGCCTAAATTGCTTCAAGCGGGCGGGCGAACCGCGTGCGGCGTGTCATCCGGGTGACAAAACCGATAGTTTGCTATCGAATTAATTTGCCCCTATCATCTCGCCCATGACCAATCTGCACGACCTCCGCCTCGCCGTCAGCAGCCTGCTGGTGCTGTCCGCGCGCAAGTGGCGCCGCACGAGTGACGGCGTGCTGACCGCGTACAACGTGTCCGAGGCCTGCGCGACACCGCTGCTGATCACCGGGCGCCTCGGCGAAGGCGTGCGCCAGGGTACGCTCGCCGAATACGTCGGCATCGAAGGGCCATCGCTCGTGCGCCTGCTCGACCAGTTGTGCGCGGCCGGCCTCGCGCGCCGCGACGAGGATCCGCACGACCGCCGCGCGAAAACGATTTCGCTGACGGCCACCGGCCGCGCGGTCACCGCGAAGATGGAGGAAGACCTGCGCGTGCTGCGCGCGCAGGTGCTCAAGGGCGTCACGCGCGCCGATCTCGAAGCGACGCTGCGCGTGCTCGACGCATTCAATGCCTTCGAGTCTCACACGCCCGCCGCGCGCGCCTCCCACACCGGCGACGCCACGTCATGACCTATCCGAGCCTTCGCGACTGGCTCTTCTCGGGCAAGACGTTCGCCGCGTCGATGCTGGCGCTGTATCTCGGCCTGTATTTCCAGTTGCCTCGTCCGTACTGGGCGATGGCAAGCGTCTACATCGTGTCGAACCCGTTCGTCGGCGCGACGCGCTCGAAGGCGCTGTATCGTGCGCTCGGCACCGCGCTCGGCGCGGCCGCCGCGATCTTCTTCGTGCCGCCGTTCGTCGAGACGCCGCTGCTGTTCGCGATCATCGTCGCCACCTGGTGCGGCACGCTGCTCTACCTCGCGATCTCCGACCGCACCGCGCGCAGCTACGTGTTCATGCTCGCCGGCTATACGATGCCGCTGATCGCGCTGCCGACCGTCACCGATCCGTCCACCGTGTTCGACGTCGCGATCGCGCGCACCGAGGAGATCGTGCTCGGCATCGTATGCGCGAGCGTGGTGGGCAGCGCGATCTTCCCGAACCGGCTCGCGCCGACGCTGATCGAGCGCACCGACGCGTGGTTCAAGGACGCCGCGTTCTACGGCCGCGAGACGCTGTCCGGGCACATCGCCGGGAAGGCGCTGTCCGCGTGCCGGCAACGCCTCGCGGCGACCATCACGGGCCTCGAATTCCTGCTGAGCCAGCTGAGCTACGACCATGCGCACCCGCGCATCCTCGCGCGCGCGCAGGCGCTCGCGGGCCGGATGCAGCTGTTCCTGCCGCTGATGTCGTCGCTCGCCGATCCGTTGATCGCGCTGATGCGCGACCTGCACATCCGGCCGCCCGGGCTCGACGCGTTGCTTGCCGACGCCGCGAAGTGGTTCGACGCGCCGCTGCCGGCCGTGCGTGCCGGCGCCGATGGCGACATGGCCGACGACCCGGTCGCGGACCGCCTGCGCGAACGCATCGCCGCGCTGCAGCCGGCCGACGAGGCGCTCGCGAGCTGGGACGGCGCGCTGCTGTCGAACGCGCTGTGGCGGCTGCGCCAGGTCATCGACATCTGGCAGGACTGCCGCTCGCTGCGCGCGTTGATCGGCAACGAAGCGGGCGTCTGGCAGCCGCGCTACCGGCACTGGCGGCTCGGCGGCACCGAACGCTTCTTCGATCGCGGGATGATGCTGTTCTCGACGCTGACCGTCGCCGCCGCGATCGTGTTCGCGAGCTGGCTGTGGATCGCGTCCGGCTGGCACGACGGCGCCGCGGCCGTCACGCTCGTGGCCGTGTCGTGCAGCTTCTTCGCCGCGCTCGACGAGCCGGCGCCGCTGGTGTTCAAGTTCTTCCTCGCGACGACCGCGAGCGTCGTGTTCGCGGGCCTGTACCTGTTCGTCGTGCTGCCGCACGTGCACGATTTCGCGATGCTCGTCGTGATGTTCGCGGGCCCGTTCATCCTGATCGGCACGCTGCTGCCGCGCCCGCAGTTCAACATGGTGACGATGCTCGTCGCCGTGAACACGGCCACCTTCATCAGCATCCAGGGTGCGTACGACGCCGATTTCTTCGTGTTCCTGAACAGCAACCTCGCGGGCGTCGCCGGGTTGCTGTTCGCGTATGTATGGACGCGTGCGACACGGCCGTTCGGCGCGGAACTCGCGGTGCGGCGCCTGCTGCGCTCGGGCTGGGAAGACGTCGCACGCTCCGCGTCGACGCAACCGCTCGACGACCAGCGCAACCACGCATCGCGGATGCTCGACCGCGTCACGCACCTGCTGCCGCGCCTCGGCGCGTCCGACGATCATCGCCACCCGTCGATCGAAAGCTTCCGCGACCTGCGCATCGCGCTCAATGCGCTCGACCTGCGCCGCTCGCGCCGCCGGCTGTCCGGCGACGTGCCCGACGCGATCGATCGCGTGCTGGCCGGCGTCACCGACCACTACGAACGCTGCGTCGCCGCGAACGCGCGCCAGCCGGCGCCGCCCGCGCTGCTCGCGACGATCGACGACGCGCTGCGCCGAGTCGCGGGCCGCAACCTGCCGGGTGCCGCACCGGCGGAAAACGGCACGGCGCCCGCCGCGCCGGCCACGCCCGCCACGCATCGCCGGCTGCGCGACACGCTGCACGCGCTCGTCGGCCTGCGCCTGTCGCTGTATCCGGCCGCGGCCGGGCAACCGCCGCGGGCGCCGGACGGAGCACGCGCATGATCCCGCTTTCCCATCCGTCCTTCCGACCGCAACCATGATCGGCGAAATCGACATCTTCGGCGTATTCGTGCCGGCTCCGCTCGTGCTGATGCTGATCGCCTACCTGATCAACATCGTCGTGCGCGCCGTGCTCGAGCGCGTCGGCTTCTACCGCCTCGTCTGGCACCGTTCGATCTTCGACCTCGGTATCTACGTATTCGTGTTGGCCGCCGTCGTCATCGTTTCCCACCACCTCGTGGCTACCTAACGTGAAAAAAACCTGGCTCTCGGCAGGGCAGATCCTGCTCACCCTGATCGTCGTCGTCGTGGCTGCCATCGTGCTGTGGCGCATCGTCAACTACTACATGTTCTCGCCGTGGACCCGCGACGGTCACGTGCGCGCCGACGTGATCCAGGTCGCGCCGGACGTGGCGGGCCTCATCACGTCCGTGCAGGTCGCCGACAACCAGGAGGTCAAGCGCGGCCAGGTGCTGTTCGTGATCGACCAGGCCCGCTACACGCTCGCGGAACGGCTCGCCGAAGCCACGCTCGCGCAGCGCCGCGCGACGCTCGCCCAGGCGAAGCGCGAGTACGCCCGCAACCTGCAACTCGGCAACCTGGTCGCGAGCGAACAGGTCGAGGAAAGCCGCACGCGCGTCGAACAGGGCGAAGCCGCGGTCGCCGATGCGCAGGTGTCGCTCGACACCGCGAAGCTGAACCTGCAGCGCACGACGATCGTCAGTCCCGTAGACGGCTACCTGAACGACCGCGCGCCGCGTGTCGGCGAATACGTGCCGGCCGGCCGCGCGGTGCTGTCGGTCGTCGACCGCAATTCGTTCCGCGTCGACGGCTACTTCGAGGAAACCAAGCTGCGCGGCATCCACATCGGCCAGCCGGTCGACATCATCGTGATGGGCGAGCCGCATGCGCTGCGCGGCCACGTGCAGAGCATCGTCGCCGCGATCGAGGATCGCGACCGCACGCAGGGCGCGAACCTGCTGCCGAACGTGAACCCGGCATTCAGCTGGGTACGGCTCGCGCAGCGCGTGCCGGTGCGCGTCGTGCTCGACGAAGTACCCGACGATTTCCGGATGATCGCGGGCCGTACCGCGACCGTCTCGATGCGCGAAGCCGATACGCGCCGCAAAGACAACCCGAACCCGTCAGCCGCCGCCGCCGGCACTTCGTCGGCCGTCACATCGGTATCGACGGCTTCCGGCACGGCCGCCGGCGCAGCAGGAGCATCGCAATGAAGCGCCACGGTCTGCGCCTCGCCGCGACGCTCGCGCCGCTTGCGCTCGCACTCGGCGCGTGCAAGTCCGTCGGCCCCGATTACACGCTGCCGCAGCAGGCGTACGTGAATGCGCCGCTCGCGAACCATGCGCTCGACGATGCGAACGGCACGCTCGTGTCGCGCGACGCCGTGCCCGGCAACTGGTGGCAGCTCTACGACGATCCCGTGCTCGACGCACTCGTGCGCGACGCACTGAAGTCGAACACCGACCTGCGCGTCGCCGCGGCCAACCTCGCGCGCTCGCGCGCAGCGCTGGAAGTCGCAAGCCAGCAGGGCGGCTTCTCGGGCCGCGCGGAAGCCGGCGTGCAGCGCGCCCAGGAATCGGCCGAGCAATACCTGCTCGAGAACAAGCTGCCGGTCGTCAACGAAGGCGCGGTCGGCATCAACGTGTCGTACGAAATCGACCTGTTCGGCAAGCTGCGGCGCGGCGTCGAAGCCGCGCGCGCGGACAGCGAGTCCGTCCAGGCAGCCGGCGACCTGGCGCGCATCACAGTCGTCGCCGACGTCGTGCGCGCATACGTCGAATCGTGTTCGGCCGGCGACGAGCTGGCCGTCGCGAAGCAGTCGCTCGCGCTGCAGAAGCAGCGCGTCTCGCTGTCGCAGCGGCTGCGCGATGCCGGGCGGGGCAACCAGACCGACGTGACGCGTGGCGTGACGCAGGTGCGCACCCTCGCCGCCGATATCCCGCGCTTCGAAGGCCGCCGTAAAGTCGCGCAATACCAGCTCGCCGCGCTGCTCGCGCGCTCGCCCGCCGACCTGCCGAAGGCCGTCGCCGAATGCGAGCGCCTGCCGAAGCTGCGCCAGCCGATTCCGATCGGCGACGGCGCTGCGCTGCTGCGCCGCCGCCCCGACGTGCGCGCGGCCGAGCGGCAACTCGCGGCCGCGACCGCGCGGATCGGCGTGGCGACCGCCGCGCTGTACCCGTCGATCAGCATCGGCGCGTCGGCCGGCTCGGTCGGTGTCGCCGCGGATCTGTTCTCGTCCACGACGAATCGCTGGTCGATCGGCCCGCTGATCAGCTGGTCGTTCCCGGTCAACGGCCAGCGAGCACGCGTGCGCGAGGCCGAAGCCGCGACGGGTGGCGCGCTCGCGCACTTCGACGGCGTCGTGCTGAACGCGCTGCGCGAAACACAGTCGAGCCTCGCGACCTATGCAGCCGACGTGCAGCGCATGGAAGCGCTGCGCACCGCGTATGAATCGGCACGCAATTCCGCCGACGAAACGCATCGCCTCTATCTGGCCGGCCGCGAGTCGTTCATCTCCGATCTCGATGCGACGCGCACGCTGACGAGCGCGCAGGCGCAGGTGGCGGCAGCCGAAGGCCAGGTCGCGACCGATCAGGTTCGACTCTTCCTCGCGCTCGGCGGCGGGTGGGAATCCGACGGTACGACGGCCGCACCGGACGCCCGCCGCGACGCCACACGCGCCGCCGCGACACCCGCGACCAGCAAGTAATCACGGCAGCGCCGTCATCTTCAGTGCACCACGGGTACCTGGCGAAACGCTCGGTGGCGGCGGCCTTTCCTGATTCGCGCCGTAGCGCCGAAATGACGACGAACACCCACGTTGACGGTAAACTGGCCGCTGCATTTCCATTCATCTCTCGCCGCCGAACTCCCAGCAGCATCCACCCGGAGATCCATCATGCGAACCAGCGCCCGCAACCATTTCCCTGGCCAGGTCAGCGCCGTCAAGGCCGGTGCCGTCAACGACGAAATCACGCTCCGCACGCAGGGCGGCCTCGACATCGTCGCCGTGATCACCCACGGCAGCGCGGCTTCGCTGGGCCTCGCGGCCGGCTCGAAGGCATTCGCGCTCGTGAAGGCGTCGTCGGTGATCGTGATGGTCGACGTCGACAGCAGCAAGGTGTCGGCCCGCAACTGCGTCGCGGGCACCGTTTCGTCGGTCGCGAAAGGCGCGGTCAATTCGGAAGTCGTGATCAAGGCCGCGGGCGGCGCCGAGATCGTCGCGATCGTCACCAACGACAGCGTCGATCGACTCGGCCTCGCGAGCGGCACGGCTGCGTCCGCGATCTTCAAGGCATCGAGCGTGATCGTCGGCGTCGAGTGAACGCGTGACGATCGCGATAGTGATCCGTTTGGCACCGCGCATTCACACGAATCGCGCCGTGCGGGTGCCGGCCGGATGCGTGCGATGACAACCGCGTTCGATCCCGCTCGGCAACGGGCGCTGCAGTCGTTGCTGTCCGCCGCGGCCAGTGCCGACACACCCGACGCACGCTTGTTCGGCGCACTCGTTGCGGCACGCGCGCAGCGCAACGAGCTCGGGCTGCTCGGCCTGTCTCATCCGCAGCTGGCCGGCCTGCTGACGCGGCAGTTTCCGCACCTGCCTGCTGCCGATGTCGCAGCGCTCGCGCCAACAGCCGTGATGGCAGTGCTGCCATCCACTCACGCGGCGTTCGTTACAACGCTGCACACGCGGCTGATGGACGACGCGAATCCCGCCGCCGACCGAGACGATGCCGCCTGTCTCGCGTCGATCATCGCGCACGCCTGCCTGCGCCCCGATCATCTGTGGCGCGATCTCGGGCTTGATGGGCGTGATGCGGTATCCGCGATGCTCGATCGCTATTTCCCCGCGCTTGCCGCGCGCAACGTCGCTCACCTGCGCTGGAAGAAATTCCTCGCACAGGAAGTGGCCGCCTCGCTTGATGTGCCGGCGGGCCCCGCCCCCGGGTGCCCGGGCTGCGAGGATTTCGGCTTCTGCTTTCCTCACGCACGATAACCACCGCGGTGACCGGGCTGCCCATTCGACTCGCGAAGCCTGGGACGGCACGGTCGGTGCACTGATCGATCCGGCCGGTTCGCTGATCCGGTTGATCCAGACCGAAGACCAGGCTCGCACCGCTGCTGCGGTCGCGCTCAGGCGACGCTGGAAGCAGATGCGTGCACGATGCGACGCATGCCCCATAAACGGTTACCTTGTGAACCGTATCGCCTGCTGGTCATGACGCGGTCAATGCCGGTGCCGGTGATGAATGTCCGGAAAATGCGCATGGCTGTGCGTGATCGGCAAATGCACGTGCGGATGCGAGTGCGGTTCGTTGCCGTCGTACGCGAAATCGTGCGCATGCTGGTGATGTTCGTCGTGCCGATGCCGATGCGTGTGCTCGAGCGGCTCGTGCGTATGCGTATGTTCATGCCGTTCGCGAACGTGCAGCCAGATGCCGAGCGCCATCAGCACCGCAGCGATCCAGAACGTCGCGGGCGGCAGCGCGGGCCAGATCAGCAGCGACAGCACGACGCCGAACAGCGGCGCGATCGAGAAATACGCGCCCGTGCGCGCGCTGCCGAGATGGCGCAGTGCGACGACGAACAGCACGAGGCTGACCCCGTAGCCGCCGAGCCCCGTCAGCATCGCGGCAGCCGTGACCGGGACAGCCGGCAGCGTCGCGCCGGTCGCCAGCGCGATGCCGATGTTCACGGGTCCGGCGATCAGCCCCTTCGCGCACGCGATGACCATCGCGTCGTTTGCGGCCACCTTGCGGGTCAGGTTGTTGTCGACCGCCCAGCACAGGCATGCGCCGACGATCAACAACGCGCCGATCGGCACGCCCGCGTGGCCCGGCGTCCACGACAGCAGCGTGCCGCCGGCGACGATCGCGACCATTCCGAGGAACACCTGCGAATCCACGTTCTCGCGAAACACGACCCACGCGATGACAGCCGTCAGCACGCCCTCGAGATTGAGCATCAACGCGCTCGTCGCTGCCGGCGTGCTCGATAGCCCGAGCATCAGCAACGCCGGGCCTGCCACCCCGCCTGCCGCAATCGCGCCGGCGAGCCACGGCAGGTCTGCACGTTGCAGCGGCGCGGCGTGTGCGGTCGGTGCACGACGGTTGTGCAGGCGGCGAAGGAGGATCCCGATACCGAGCCCGACGCCGCTGCCGAGATAGAACAGGCCGGCGACCATGAACGGCGACATCGCGCCGATCAGCGCCTTGGCGAGCGGTGTCGCGGCGCCGAACAGCGCGGCAGCGGTGAGCGCAACGAGAATCGCGGAATGTCTCGAGTGCATGATCCGGTTTGAATTGACGTTGAAAGGCGCTGGCCGTCGCAGCGGGTTGCGTCGCGGTGAGCTTTTCGTGCCTTTCACATTGCAAGCTGCATCGCAGCCGGCCGGCTTGCTCGCGACCCGACGACCTCGGCGAGATTATCGCGCGTCATCATGTCACGATGACAGGACACGAACGTTCACGCGCCAATCAATGGTTTCGGCATGCCTTTATCTTAGGAAAACGAATTAATTGAACGAAGCGTTGCAGTGTTCGGGGAGTGCGTGACGTCCATGCGCAAACGACAAAGTCGAAACAACGCGCGTGCAGCACTGATCGGCGAACTTTCTTCGTCCGGTCGCGTGGTCTGTTCGAGGTGGGATAGGTAAGCGCCCGGCGCGTCGAGCACCGGTGGGAGCAGTCCTGACCTGCCTCGGTCGAGGCAGGTCAGTCTGTCGTGCATTCACCGCAGGCGTCGTGACTGCGGGACAGCGCCGTGCGGTATGCAGCGGCGCGGTGCGGATTACTCGTTTCCGGCCGTTTGCTGCTCGACCTGCGGCGCGGCGTCGGCTTGCGCTTCCACGTTTGCCGGTTGCGGCTCGGCGGCCTCGGCCGGCTGTTCGGCCTTCGGCTGCTGCTGCGCGCCCTTGGCCCCTTGTGCCGCGCCCTTGCCGGGGCGGCGCGCCTTCAGCCGGCGTGCCCGCGCTGCGTCGTCATGCGTGACACGCCCTGCTTCGTTACCCTGCAGATCGACCCGCACGGCGTCTTCGACGAGGCACGACCAGTAACGGTTGCCACGGCACCACGTCGACATCGCGTCACGCAGTTCGGCTTCGTTGAGCCCGACGGCCTGTGCTTCACGTGCGAGGTCGTCCCAGATACCGACCTTGAGCGGCACTTTGGGGGCCGGATTCTTCGGGAACGCACGCGGAAACTTACGCTGCAGTTTGCCGATCGCAACGATGACCGGATCGACCGGCGCCGCCGGCTTCGCCGAAGCCGGCTTCGCGCGGTGCGCTGCTTTGCCGCCGGCCGCAGCCGGCTTGGCACCACGCTGCGGCTGGTCGCCGGACTTCGGCTTCGCGCCGGTGTCCGCCGGCGCTGCCGGCCGCTTCGCGTTGCGCTCCTGCTTGGCCTTCGCTGCGAGCTGCGCCCGCAATTCGGCAAGTTGTTCAAAACCCATAAATTCAATCCACCAGGAATATAAGGTGTGGTTCGTGCGGCCATGCCGCGCGGCGCACGAGCTTCGCCGCCATGCGTGCGACCCGTCTGCCGCCGATGCGGAATACTACGGGGCCGCATCGCGCACGCCACTCTGTTTTCAGGCACCCGGCCACGATGCCGGACAAGGCAGGAGTGGAAGTATACCGGTACGCGCGGCGGCCGGTTGACTCACTGGTCTGCCTTGGCCCGATTCGGGGTACCGGAAATGCGTCCATGCGGTCGTGTTGCGCATTATAGGGATACGTTTCCGGAAGTCACGCCGTTCACTCTCGTTGGCGGAAATCGGGGCCATCCTCCGTACTGCGTTTGCCTCGGCGGTATCGATCGACGCCCGACCCGTGGTATCCCGCCTCGGAACGTCGAACGCGATCCCGCCGCATCGGTGCGTCGCGGGCCCCGGCTGCGATTCTGCGTCCTGCTGCATCCCGGGAAGCGGCGTCGGCTGCGAGCGAATCAACGATCACGGCGATGAATCGGCGCAAGAGCCGTACCCATTCAACAGCGTCGGTGCCCGCACACGACTCGTTGCGTCCGCATCCATCCTGTAGCGCACGAAGAGGCAGAAAAGTGCGTAGTATGGCCGGATCGATGTCGTCAGCAGCGTGCCTCAGCCCGTTTCGCCGCGCCCGACCGGCGAGCCGCCGACATCCCGCTTGCCTGCCAGAAGAACGAACCGGTTGCACGAAACGGAGCAGATACATGGTTCCCCCACACGACATCCCGCACGACGGCGTCACGCGCGAGGAAATTCACCATCGGCAGATCGACATGCGCGGCTATCGGCGCAGCGACGGCCTGTTCGAAGTAACGGCCTGCCTCTCGGATCGCAAAACCTTTGATTTCACGCCGCCGGGCGGCACGCGGACGGTCGCTGCGCTGTCGCCGATCCACGACCTCGGCGTGACGCTGGTCTTCGACGCCGACATGGTCGTCCGCGCCGTGTCCACTTTCCTCCGGTCGCATCCGTATGCACAGTGTCCGGGCGGCGGCGACTCGCTGCAGGCGCTCGTCGGACTGAGCATCGGCGCGGGCTGGAACAGCGAGATTCGCAAGCGCCTGCCGTCCTGCGATACGTGCACGCACCTGAAGGAGTTGCTCGGCCCGATCGCCACCACGGCCTATCAAACGATGGTCGGCATGCGGAAGTCGTCGCTCGAGGCGCGCGACAGCGACGGGAAGCCGCTCAAGATCGACAGCTGCCATGCCTATGGCGCATCGCGCGATCTCGTGAAACGTCTTTGGCCCGAATATCACCGGCCTTCCGAGACGACAAAGGGCGGCTGAGGGACGAGCATTCGGCCAGCCCCGCGCACCACGCGATCGGTGCTGCTCAAGAGCGCGCGTCACGTGCACAAACGTGCGTCGACCGGTCATCGCAGCCGCAGCGCCGGCGATCAAAAAACGCCCAGTGCGAGTCCCGCTGCGAGACCTGCGCCCAATTCGGCGCAGCGCGCGAGATCGTCGCCGTCGATCGTCTTCGCCGCGAGGATGCGTTCCGGCGTCTGCGCGTGCGTACAGACGATCAGGCCCGGCGCCACGTTCTTCAACCGCCACCCGGTCGCGATCCGGTCGATCTGGCGCAGCGCGTTCTGCCCATCGCTTCCCGCGCAGATCATCACCGCATACGGGCGGCCGTTCACACGATCGAGCGCCGCGTAGTAGCAGCGGTCGAAGAAATCCTTCATCAGCCCGGACATTGCCGCGAGATTCTCCGGCGTGGCGAACAGATAGGCGTCGGCGGCCAGCACGTCGGCCGCGCTCGTCGCATCGGCGCGCTGCAGCCTCACGTCGACGCCGGTTTGCTCGCGCGCAGCGCCGGCGGCCGCTTCGGCCATCTGTTGCGTGCCTCCGGTCATCGTGTGATAGACGATCAACAGCGTCTTCATTCGTCGTTACTCACGTTCGGTTTCAGGTGCGCAGACGGCATCGCCGATTTCCGCCGAATGGCCGGAGATCCGATGCGGCAATCCGCATTCGCTCCCGCGGATCTGCCGGTTTGCCGGCTCGACGTTGCGAGGCACGTACAGAGCTTGCACGTTGCGCCAGGCTCGATTCACGCAAGTTCGACCGTATACACCACGATCAGTCCGTTACGTCGCGCGGTGCGTCGGTGTGTTCCGGTTGCGAGTAGTACGCGAGAAACATGTCGGCAGCGGATTCAGCGACTTTTTGTTGCGCCGGCTCCGCGAGCGGCGGCTGGCCCATCGTTATCTGCGGCCAGAACGCGAATGCCTTCACGACACCGTGCAACTGATTCGCGGCAAACACCGGATCCGTGACGGACAGGCGCCCGGCCGCCGCGGCCGTCCGCACCCAGACCGTCATGTCTTCCTCGCGCTCGCCGAGACGCTCGACCATGTCACGCGCGCGTTCCGGCGAATGGATGGCCGCACCGATCGCGACACGTGCGAGCGACAGAAATGCCTCGTCGCCGAGCAGGCGCATTTTGCGATCCAGCAATGCGAGCAACTGCTCGCGCAGCGGCACATCGGCACGATAGGCTGGCGAACTGCCTGTCCGGGTCGCATCCCACAATTTTTGCAGGATTGCGGCGAACAATGCCTCCTTGCCCGGGAAGTGGTTGTAGACCGTGCGCTTCGACACGTCCGCACGCGCCGCGATGCGGTCCATGCTGGTCGCGTCGTAACCCGACGCGAGAAATTCCTCGATGGCCGCATCGACGATGGCCGCGCGCTTTCGATCGGTCAGGCGCTGAGGGGGAGTACTGGTATCCATGGAGAAATTTTACACCGGGCAGTTTACTTATCCCAAAAATAAACTACACTGTTTAGTGTACTTTATTTTCCGGACGAACCGATATGGCATCGCCTCTCGTTTTGATTCATCGCATACTGGGTTTTGCGGCCGCCCGGCGCGGCCGCACGCTGTCCGGCGGCTCGCCGCAGCACAATGGCGAGCGCTTCAGCAATGTCGCGCCTCGTCCGGTCGAGGGGCTCGGCAAGACGCTCGGGATCGCCTGGAACATGCTGTTCAACAAGCCGCGCAATACCGTGCCGGCGGGGGCACTGCCCGTCGATTCGCTGACGCGCGCGGAACTCGACGCGGCCCCCGATCGCAGCCTGTACCGGCTTGGTCATTCGACGCTGCTGCTCAAGCTGCGCGGCGAATTCTGGCTGACCGATCCCGTGTTTGCCGAGCGCGCATCGCCGTTCCGGCGCGTCGGCCCGAAGCGCTTCCATGCGCCCCCAATCTCGCTTGAAGATCTTCCGCCGCTGCGCGGCGTGATCCTGTCGCACGATCACTACGATCATCTCGACCGCGACACGGTGCTCGCGCTCGCGGCAACCACCGACGTGTTCGTGACAACGCTGGGTGTCGGCGACCGCCTGATCGAATGGGGCATCGACGCGAAGAAAGTCCGCCAGCTCGACTGGTGGCAAAGCGTCGACGTGACCGGCCTGACGCTGACCGCGACACCTGCCCAGCACTTTTCCGGGCGCAGCTTGTTCGACGGCAACAGCACGCTGTGGGCGTCCTGGGTCATCGTCGACGACGACTTGCGCGTGTTCTTCAGCGGCGACACCGGCTACTTCGACGGCTTCCGGACGATCGGCGAGCGCCTCGGGCCGTTCGATGTCACGCTGATCGAAACAGGCGCATACGACGCGCAATGGCCGTACGTGCACATGCAGCCGGAAGAGACCGTGCAGGCGCACATCGATTTGCGCGGACGCTGGCTGGTCCCGATTCACAACGGCACGTTCGATCTCGCGATGCATCGCTGGCAGGAACCATTCGAGCGCGTCACGGCACTGGCGATCGTGCGCGGCGTCGATCTGTCGACGCCCAGGATCGGCGAGCGCCTTGCACTCGACGAGCCGCATCGCGGCGAGCGGTGGTGGCGCACGGTCGACGAGCGCGTGACGTCCGTTGCCGCGAAATCGCGCCGCTGGACGCTTTGCGCGTCGCAGGCCACGAAGTAAGACCCTCCGACCGTTGTCCATTTTTCCCCGGAGCGCGGCAATGCCGCGACTCCGGCAGGCGCGTTGCCGGCGTACCCGCACGTCGACCGGCTGTCTGTAGACCCGATTCCTGAGTAGAGAAGTCATGCATCCGGCACCCGGCCAACCCATCGAAGACGCCACCATCGCCGCATTCAACCCGGCAATGTCCCGATCGACGCGCGATAGCCGAGAGAACGACCTGCGGCAGACGCTCGCGGAGCGTGTCGCGAGATGGACGGAAGGCGTCGATCACCTCACCACGGCCATTCCGAACCTGAGCTTCCATCGAAGGGAGGCGACAACGCAGCCGATGGACTGCATGGTCGAGCCGAGCTTCGGTCTCGTCGTCCAGGGCACGAAGCGACTCATTCAGAGCGGCGATGTATATCTCTGCGACGCCAACCGCTTTCTGATCACGTCCCTCGACCTGCCCGGTTCGACGCAGGTCATCGAGGCCAGCCGCGAAAGGCCGTTTCTCGGAATCGGGCTCAAGCTTGATTTTCGCGTCATGGCCGAACTGATGGCACAGGTCGCAGCGGATCACGAGGAAGCCCCGGCCGGCCGCGGCCTCGTCGTCGGCGATATGAACGAACCGCTGTACGACGCAGTGAACCGGTTGCTGGCGTTGCTGGATGATCCGAATGCCATTGCAGTTCTTGCACCGTACGTCGAGCGGGAAATCTATTACCGGCTGCTGACGAGCGACCAGGGTGCCCGTCTGCGTCAGATTGCGTCCGCCGGCAGTCAGGGCAACCGCGTATCGCGGGCGATCCAATGGTTGCGGACCCATTACGACGAGTCGCTTCGGGTCGACGATCTGGCGGCGCAGGTACAAATGAGCAGTTCGACCTTCCACCACCACTTCCGCCAACTCACCGGCATGAGTCCACTGCAGTACCAGAAATGGATACGGCTCAATGAGGCGCGTCGACTGATGCTGTCCGAGCGGCTCGACGCCACATCGGCCTCGTTCAGGGTCGGATATGCGAGCCCGACTCAGTTCAATCGCGAATACAGCCGGTTGTTCGGAAATTCTCCGAGGCGAGATATCGATAGCCTGCGAAGCGGAACGGATGTCGTTCTTTCGGTGGCGGCGACGTATTGATCACCGGGACGGTACTGGAGATGCGAGATACCTTGCGTGGTGGTATCCGCGGAATGCTCGGCAGCCCACCACGAATTCAAATTATGTATCGAGCGGGGCGTGGGCACCTCGCAGCGTCGAACCCGTATCCGAACTCGCAAGCATTCATCGGCCAGAGGCAAGACGTCTCATACCGACCTCATGAACTGATGAGGATTTTGCCGTCTCCGCAACCAAGTCGTCTCGGTACCCTCCGGACACTCGACCACAAACTCTGCAGTGCCGTGAGTCTCGCGTCACGCTGCGACTACCGATTTACGCGTTGTCACGTGACAACTCTCGAAGATTGATCGGCGCAGGCACCAGGAAGGGCCTGGGCGCCGTGTCGAGATGTATCTGATTAGCCTCACTTCGATGTATCTCTGCGTCAGGCCGACTTAAATCGTTTCAAATACGACAAAATACGTATCTTATAATACAACTCCAGGTATGTTCACACCGCCTCTGGCTTGAGGAACGTAAAATAGCCATACGCCCCTATTTACACGATCGATCTCGGCGATTTTGCGTGAAACAACATGAAGAATATAGCGCAACCCATTGCCAGACAAGGATTTCCCCGAACACCGAATTTCTTGGAAATGTTTCACGATCCGGCCCGTTTGAGCCGTTGTCGGGCCTTCAACCCCCAAGTTCGTCGCAAATCGGAGCCTCGAACGCCTGACCGGTGCGCAGAAGCTCTCGAGTGTACTGGTCGTAACTCCAGCGCACACGCGGCGAGGCCCGTACCCTCCCCTTCCGTACAACCCAAGCGCAATGTTGATCTGAACACCCCCATTAAATGGGGCCATATCAATGACGCTCATGATACCCGTTTGTGAGCGCAGTTCCGCAAGCTGAACAGCATCGTTCTTCAAGCACGTCGTTGCGAATAGCCTGCGCCGTAGCCCCGTGTTTGCAGGCCTATTGATGTCTAAGGCTCGTCGGCATAGGCGCCCCCGTCCTACAAGCGGCCAATCCAACGCCACGCAAGGCAAGCCCCCGATACAGCACTCCGGTTGTCACGTGACAACGCCCCAGCCAATTCGCCCAGGAAACTGCCTGTCGCGACGAGACAGCGAGGCGAATCCTCTCCTTAGCGCTCCATGTGTTCATACCCTAGGAGTCCCATCACAACACCTTCTGACGGACGATTCGGCGCCGACGTTACCTTCCACTCCGAATCGATTGTCACCTGACAACTCGTCGAGCGAGACGCGTCACGCCAAACCCCAGATCCGATTTCGAGCGTCGAATGACTCGTCCATAGCTATGAGAGTGATCAATTCAAAGATTTTCCGGCACCGGATTGGGTTGAGCCGGAGCGAATCACCGCCACTTGTCACGTGACAACAAGTTTCCCGGGGATGGCCATGAATTAACCAACGAAGACTGAGGCAAGCTCAGTCGGGAACACTACGACCTGGAGCGATTCGTCTTCATTCGCTAGCGCTGCCATCGACATTGAAATCTGACGAATTTTCTCTCGATCTTTGGTCGTTCATTTTGATCGTGATAGCTATTTTATTTTTATTCGATCGCCAAGCGCGACTGATTCGTTAGCCATTCGGCCCACTTGTCACGTGACAACCACGCAGATCCGTAAGCCCTACATCGCGTCGAAGGATTTTCTGGACATTTTGATAATAACTGCATATATTACGCAAAACTCCGTGGAGGAATTTAATGGCTTTCAAGATCGCCGTCAGCAATCAAAAAGGTGGAACTGGAAAGACAACCATCTCCGTCAATATCGCCGCTGCTTTCGAAGCCGGCGGCAACAAGGTCGCCCTGATCGATGCCGACCCTCAAGGCACGTCCGTCCGATGGGTGACGAGCGGCGAGAACACGCTGCCGATGACGGTGCTTTCTCTGGCCCCTGCCGGTCGCGGCATCGGCGCCGAGATCAAGAAACAGGACGCGAACTTCGACGTGATCGTTGTCGACTGTCCTGGCAACCTCGAAGACCCGCGAATCGCCTCCGTACTCGAGGTCGCCGACTTCTGCCTCGTGCCGCTGTCACCATCGCCAGCCGATCTCTACAGCACGGTTGCGATGATCCGCATGATCGAGTCGATGCGGTCCGTCCGTAACCCGAATCTTTCTTCCGCATTAATGCTGAATAGTGTTAATGGAAAAACTAAAATGCGTGAAGAAATTTTAAAAATTCTAAGGGCTGAAGAAATAGGGGAGCATCTGCTCGACAGCCAGATCGCGCAGCGCGAGGTCTACCGTCAGACGTTTGCGCTCGGCACCACGATCCATCACCACAATCGATATCTGAAGGGCCTGAAAGAAGCCCGCGCGGAAATCGAAAAGCTGGTCACGGAAATGGCCCAATACATCGCGTCGACGCGCGCTACCGGAGCCGCCCATGGCTAAGGACACATCGAAAGACAAGAAGCCGACCGGCAACCTGCATCTCGCAGCCGGCCTGCTGCGCGGACTCGCGCAGGAGAATGCGGCACTCGAAACGCGGTTGCCCGAACCGGCGGCTGCACCGAATGTCGTCGGCGAAACGGCACCCGCCAGCGCTCCGGCCGCAGCCTCGCCGGCCGGCACGCCGGATCTTGGCGCGCCTCAGAAGGTGTTCGTCAAGGATTGCATTCCGAACCCGTTCAATCCGCGCGTGTTCTACTCGGAGTCGAGTCTGCACGAGCTCGCTCTGACACTGAAACGGGAAGGGCAGATCGAGCCGATCAAGGTTACGCGGCTCCCGGAGTTTCCCGGCAAGCTCGTGGTGATCGACGGGCAACGCCGGCTCCGCGCGACGAGCATCAACGGCGATGAAACCATCAACGCCACGTTCCGCACGGATCACACGCCTGAGCAGCTCTACACGATCGCGTATCGCGCGAACCACGACCACGAACGCCAGACGATCTTCGACGATGCGGTCGCTTGGAAGCGTCTCCTCGACGAGAAGGTCTTTTCCGACCAGAACACGCTGGCGGAAAAGATCGGCAAGGACAAGGCATCGATCAGCAAGACGCTGTCGCTCAACGCGCTCCCGAACACACTCCTGGAACGGATGGCGAGCGCGAACGACGTGGTCGGCCTGCAGGCGGCGTACTTCCTGAAGCTGATCTTCGAACGCCTGGGCGAGCCGACTGCCGACCGGTTGTTGACGGCCGTGATCGACCGGAAAAAGTCGGTTCGTGATCTGGAGAATTTCCTGCGTGCACAAAGCGACGGCAGCAAGAAAGCGGGACGTACGCGTTACAGCGTTCGCCATGACTTCGCGCTCGAATCGCGAGCGATCGGCCAGTTGAAAACCTATCCGGACGGACGTCTGGATCTGCAGCTCAAGGGCGTCGACGCATCGCACCAGGAAGCGCTTGCCGACAAGCTCAAGACCGTCATCGACGCGTACGTTGCCGAACTGGCAACGGCCATGCAACAGTAACGCGCGTAAAGCAGAAGGCCTCGCATCCGTGTTGCACCGCGAAGCCGGACGACGATGTCCGGCGCGCGACGCACCTCCGGCTGCGAGGCCTTCGTTCAGTTGCCGGCGAGACTGCTTTTCAGCAGGAATTCCAGCAAGTCGTCCGAGGTCGGTTCGCCCCACGTATCCAGCGCGAGCCATCGGAAGAAGCTGGTCTGCGCGAGCTTGCTCGCCTTCTTCTTCGGCGACAGCGTCAAGTCCTTCGAGCCTGCCACCGTCTCGTTGTAGCGCTCGATCAGCTTGGTCTGGTCGTCGATCTCCAGTTCGCGGAAATACGCGCCGGCTTCCTCGACCTTCGCCGCCAGATATTTGTCGCGAATCTGTTCCTGCTTGCTCTGCGCGGATTCCTTCGCCGGGGCCGCCGCTTCCGTTCCCTGCCCGTCGGACAGCGTGTAGCCGTGCGTCAACGCCTTGCGGAAATACGCTGCCACGTTGTCGACCGGGGCCGCATTCTTCTTCGTAGTCCGATTGAGCGTATAGGCAATCGCCGCCTTGATGCGCTGCACGCCATATTGCGTGATCAGCCGGCGCGCTTCCGAGCGCGGGATGCCGAACTTGGCGACCTCCTCGACCAGCGCTTCGTTCTTGACGTCGCCGTCCTCCACCGTATCGGTGCTTTGCTTGCGCGTCACCTTGAACTGAACCGCCTCCACGCTCCGGCCGGACTTGTGTTCGATCAACTCGAGCGTGTGATCCGAAACTTCGTTCACCTCCTGAATGCACGGCACCAGGACCTTGCTCTTGAACAGCTTGTATTCCTTGTACGACTGCGACGCCTTGTCCTGCCCGAGAATGAGGTCACGAAATTTCGGCAGCGGGATCTTCGCGGTGATGCCGATCCCTTCGTAGCGCACCGTGTTTTCCCACAACGCGAGCGAGTGCGACCGCCGGAACTCGCGGGCGATCCGCATATCGATCAGTGCGTAGATCTCGGGGTTGAGCAACTCGCTGCGAATCTGGTCGGAGAAGCTGTACTTCAGCACCGATTGCTCGAGCTCCGCGCCGGCGAGCAGGCCCGACGCTTTCCAGACCGTCGACCGATCCGCGGCCAGATAGTCCCAGTTGACGACGGTACTGATCAGCGAGTTGACCGTGTCTTTCACGTACTTCGTATTGTTGCTGTTCAACCCGCTCTCGTGCGAAAGCGACGCAAGCGAGATCGAGAAACTCGTCCGGCCCGGCTCGAACGCCTCCTGTCGAAGCGCGTTCTTGATCAGTGAGCTGAACATCTTGCGCTGCTGCAGACCGATCTTTCCGGACTTGGGCGCGATATGAATCGCCTGGACCGCCTTGCGCAGCAAGTCGGGAGGCTCTGGTGTCTGAAACAGCGAAACCTGTTTGTCTGAGCCTTTGCTTGCGGGCTTGCGCGGCATCGTAATGTCCGGATAAGGTGACCTTGTTGAAAGCGGACTTTATACCTTTTCGCGTCGACGAGCAACGGCCTTGCTCCAGCTTTACTTGCACTCTCGCTTCTAACCTACCGATATAAAAGGAAAATTTACATTCAGAGGATATTTGCGGAACCCCATATCCAGCTACCTTTCGACAAAAATGCTTCCCACAAGCCGCTACCTTTCATGCCCGGACGCAGAAACCCGGCATGAGACTTGCCCTCGGCAAGGTAACCATCCATGGGAAGCAAACGCGGAGAATCGAGATCGTTGGGCGAATTCGTGGTGCTCTGCAGCACAGACCTCCTTTCTTCCCATAACTCGCTACCTTTGCGGATTCCCACAGGAGGGTACCTTTCGACCCACTTGAGCTGTGTCGGCTGCATCGATTTCAGCGCTGAAGGCAAAGATCGCTCCCATAAACGGCAACCTATTGGTTTCCCCATAAAAGGTTACCTGTCGATGCCATCGATCCTGTCCATGGGAATCCACCACGGGAAATCCTGGAGACAGGCAATCGAGCCGCCCCAAATGGGACCCATAAGTGGCTACCTTTGGCGCGCCCCATAACCGGCTACCGAGAAAAATCACTGTGCGACCCAGCGGTCATTGATCAAAAAAAAGCGCCCCATAAACGGCTACCCTCGGGCGTTCCCATAGACGGCTACCCAACGCGTTTCCGGGCCGATTTCCCATAACCGGGTACGCTTGCCCCATATCCACAACCCCGATTCCCCACAACCCGGTACCCCAATCCCCAAATCCACAGACCTAAACTCCCAAGCCCTTACACCTATGCTCCCATAAATGGGTACCGAACACCCATCAAAGCCTTGTCAGATAAGGCTGTGAGCCGTCTAAAGGTAGTTAAAGAAGTAAACGTGGTTTACAAAAGATGTAAACACACGTGCGCTTCCGCAGAAAGACGAACCCCATAAACCGCTACCAATGGGAGCCTTCTATGGGGTTGCTGGCACCTCGAACCATCGATTCGAGCCTGGAATCAGTCGCTTGGCTACCTGTTCTGCACAGCTTCCAGGCCTGACAAGGCTCTCGGGAGAGGTGAGCACACACTCACATAGGCCTGAAACGTAGAAACCTATGGGAGAAAAACGGGAAGAAAGCCCCGTTTCCAGGCACAGGTTCCCATCTATGGGATCAAAAAACCCGCTCCGTGACCTCGGCAGCGCTCGTTGGCGACCCGCAAAGCCGATCAACAATCCGGAAACACGAATCTCTTTGGTTTCGTTCACAGCAGTTTGAAATCATCCAGGACGGCAGCCGAAGGGTTTTTTGCACTCATGCGTCCCTGGCCATGGACAAGTTTTTCCGTTTGCTCATGCGCGTCTCTCGTCAAATTTAGCCTGTGGACTGTGGACAGAGGAAATCGATGCCGCTCGCGTTGCTGCCTCCATGGTCTTCCAACTTTCTACCTTTGGAGCAACCAACCGAAGTGCAATGCTGTGCGCCAGGGTCACAAGGCGAGGCTCGGGAACGGCTTCCGGCAGATGAACGGGGTGTGCCCGCGCGATCTGTCCCATCGCCGGCTTCTGGAGCGATCCAGGGCACGTTGCGAACCAACGTGAAGATGTCGGCGACCAGGAAGCTCACCGCAATCAAATTCGAACGATGATCCCGAACATGCTCACCTTCCAATAGTTCCGAATCCTGTAAAAGCTCACCAAACAGGCGTAGCCGTACGACTCGACACTCTGTGCAGGCAGCGGCGCCCCGTCTGGATGCTGGGCGACCCAAGCTGCAGAATGAAAAACCTGTGATTCGCGCGCGCAGCGCGATGCTTTCCTGAGCAGAATCGGGCGGATCACAAGCGTGGCCGCGACATCGCAACCGGCGTGCCACGGTCGCCGGACGAGCGCAGCGACATCGGTGCGGCACCGTCGGTGCAGCCGTGAAGTGAATCCCGCCGATGTCTTCACCGCACGCGATGTCTTCACCGCACGCGATGTGTTCACGCCATTCGTCATACGGACCACAGAACCACGCGGTGACGCGTCGTACCGGCTCAGGTAACGCCTCGGCCTCACAGTGCGGCGATTGGTTGCGGGACCGAATGCTGAACGCCGTGGCGATGCAATCGTGCATGCCTTGATCGCCGTATAACCGAATCGTGGTCGTTTATGGGAGGAACCGTCGCTTGAACCGCGTCGACTGGCAACGCGGCACGCAGTTCGACTGCTGATGCTGTGATCATGACTGGCCCGGTAACAGTCACGTCAGGCATGAGCGTGCCGGCAACTCCACCTATGAAACAGTCCTGGGTAACTCACATCGCACTGCACCGCGCATAGATGGTCCATCCTCGGCGCTGGATCGCGGGTACACCGACCGCTTCCTGTCTCCGCCGCAGCGCGATCGCCCCACGTATCGACGCGCGCCACACAGTTCGTCCTGTCCGAGACAGTCGACCGGCATCCACGTGTTCTCCCATACGTGTATCCCCAATTCTGTTCCCACGTTGGCGCCACATTTTTCTCGGCGCGGTTATGATGCACAGGTCCCGAGCTCTGCATGACAACCGATCGGGGCAGGGGCGGTATCTCGATGGTCTTTCAATCCGTGATAAACCAGAAAAGAGAGTTCAGCGATGCAAATCCAGATCAGAAAACTCGCGCTGGCTGCTACCGCAGCCGCGTTCCTGTTCGGCTCGGCAGTTCCTGCGTTTGCGCAGACCGACGCCAGCGCACCCGCGGCACAGGACGCAAAGGCAGCGAAGAGCCAGGCACGCAAGGCGGCCCGGGCCCAACGCAAGGCAGAGCACAAGGCAGCGCGTGCGAAGAACAACGCCGAGCTGAAGAAACTCGAAGACGCTGGTTACAAGCCCGCGGCCAATGATCCGAACTATCCGCAAAACCTGCAGAACGCGGAGAAGAAAGCCGCCGGCGCTAGTCAGTAAGCGCCGGCCGGCGGCAAGCCACGGTTCGATCCGCGGCTTGCCGCGTGCGTCGCGTCTTCGCGGCGCACATCGAAACCAGCATTCCCCGTATCGATGAAGGCAATACGCGATCCAGGCGCTTGCGTTATTTGTTTCGCATTCCTGTATGTCTCGGCACGCTCTCCGCAGACCGACGCAGTCAGTTCCGCACCCGCGGCGCGACCGTATTTCCCGCCACCTTCAACCAATCCTTGAACGCCCGCACCGCTTCGTCGTTCGCGCGTGCCGAGGCCACGTACGTAAAGTAGCGCCACGGCGGCAGTGCCGGTTCGCTGAACGGCTGCACCAGCCGACCTTCTGCGATGTCGTCCGCGACGAGCGCGATCGGCCCCATTGCGACGCCGAGCCCGTCGAGTGCACCTTGCAGCGTCAGGTAGAAGTGCTCGAGCGTGAGCGAGTGGCGCGGCACGAGATTCGGCTGTCCGGCTGCCGCGAGCCATTCAGGCCACATGCCGGGATAGGTGGCAGCGTGCAGTAACGTGAAGCCGGCCAGATCGGCAGGCGTATGCAACGGCCGGCCCTCCAGCAGCTTCGGCGCACACACCGGCAGCCGGACCTCGGACAGGAATTCCTCGGCAACGTAGCCGTCGACGGCCTGCGGGCCGCCGCGAACGATCAGGTCGACCTTGTCGCGCAGCTTGTCGATCGGCTCGTTCGACGTCGACAGCCGCACCTCGATGGCCGGATGGGCGACCTGGAACGACGACAGCTTCGGCACCAGCCAGCGCAACGAAAACGTCGCGGGCGCGCTTACGCGCAACACGCGCTGCTGCGCGTGGCCGAAATGCTGCGCGGTGGCGAGCGCGATCCGGTCGAACGACGCGCCGACCTCCGCGAGATACGCGCGGCCCGGGTCGGTCAGCTCGACCCGCCGGTTATGGCGTTCGAACAGCGGCCGCCCGAGCCAGGCTTCCAGCTGTTGCACGTGCCGGCTGATCGCGCCGTGGGTCACACAAAGTTCGTCCGCGGCCAGCGTGAAACTGCCGAGGCGCGCCGCGGCTTCGAACGCACGCAGCGAATTCAGCGGAGGGAGTCGTCGGGCCATTGCATCTTTCGTGTGATATTTATTCACACGACAGTTCAGGTTTAATCGTTTGATCGGGTGCTCAAGCTCCGCCAATATGGCACACAAACGGCCGGCTCGGCCGAGTGACTGTCTGAATTTCTCACATGGAGTGCGGAGCATGCCGAACGTGGTGGTCGTGGGCGCCCAATGGGGCGACGAAGGGAAGGGGCGCGTCGTGGACTGGCTGGCGGCACAGGCCGATCTCGTCGCACGCTACAACGGCGGCCACAACGCGGGTCATACGCTGGTCGTGGGCGGCAAGACGTACAAGCTCGCGCTGCTGCCGAGCGGTGTCGTGCGCGGCAAGCGCGGCGTGATCGGCAACGGCGTGGCGCTCGATCCGGAAGCGCTGCTCGCGGAAATCGGGCGAATGGCCGAACTCGGGCTGTCGGTGACGCCGGATAACCTGTCGATTGCCGAGAACGCAACGCTGGTGCTGCCGATCCACCGCGCGATCGACCAGGCTCAGGAGCGTCTGCGCCGCGAGCCGATCGGCACCACGCTGCGCGGGATCGGGCCGGCCTACGAGGACAAGGTCGGGCGTCGCGGGCTGCGCGTCGGCGATCTCGCGGAACCCGGCCAGCTCGCGGCCAAACTGGATGTGCTCGTCGACCATCACAACGCGTGGTTCCGCGGCCTGGGGCTCGACGAGTATTCCCGCGACGCGATGCTGGCGACGCTGGTCGACCTTGCGCCGCGGATCCTGCCGTTCGTACGTCCCGTCTGGGTCGATCTCAACGACGCGACCGACCGCGGCGAGCGCATCCTGTTCGAAGGGTCTCAAGCCGTGATGCTGGACATCGACTGGGGCACGTATCCGTTCGTGACGTCGTCCGGCACCGTTGCCTCGGCGGCAGCGGCCGGTACAGGGCTCGGTGCGTCGAAGCTCGGCCACGTGCTGGGCGTCACGAAGGCGTATGCGACGCGGGTCGGCGGCGGCCCGTTCCTCACCGAGCTGTCCGACGCGACCGGCGAAACGCTGCGTGCGCGCGGGCAGGAGTTCGGCGTGAATACCGGCCGACCGCGCCGCTGCGGATGGCTCGATGCCGCGCAATTGCGTCAGGCGGTCAGGATCTCCGGCATCGATTCGCTGGCGCTTACGAAGCTGGACGTGCTCGACGGTTTCGAGTCGATCGCGCTGTGCGTCGGATACGAACTCGATGGCGTGCGGGTGGATCATCTGCCGGCGAGCCTCGATGCGCAGTCGCGCGCCAAGCCGGTGTACGAGCGGTTCGACGGCTGGCACGGCACCGTGAAGGGGGTACGTGAACGTGCGGCGCTGCCGCGCGCCGCGCAGGAGTTCATTGCGCGCGTCGAAGCGGTCGCCGGCGCACCGGTATCGATGATTACCACCGGCGCGGAGCGCGACGACACGATCGTGTTGCGTAATCCGTTCGATGCGGCCGCCGAGGCTTGATACGTCATACATGCCGTGAATCGCGTCGCGGCATCGTGGTTGGCACGTAGTTTTTGCCGAGCCGATGCCGGTCGTGTGCCGGTTCGACAACGCGCGTATGCGCCCGGTCCGTACACCGTGCGCACGGCGACTCGGCGAGACGATTCGGCATCCGGATCACGCCGCATACGGCGAACTGGACACGTCTGCACTGCTGCTGTACTGTTCCGCACAATTCGCGCCAGACCGGCCTGCGCCGGCGCTGCCGGCACCATCGTCGCGCGGTGGCGCGACGTGATCTCAATCCCGGGGACAGGTCGATGGACACGTTACAGATGATGCGCATTTTCGTCCGGGTGGCGGAAGAGGGCAGCTTCACGAGCGCAGCCCAGCGCCTGGACATCACGACGGCTTACGCATCGCGGTCGGTCGCGCAGCTCGAAACGCACCTGCGCACGCGCCTGCTCAACCGCAGCACGCGCCGCATCGCGCTGACCGACGCCGGGCAGCGCTATCTCGACCGCTGCCAGCGCATCCTCGGTTATATCGAAGAAGCGGAATCCGAGGCGGCCGACGCACAGGCAAAGCCGTCCGGGAGGCTGCATGTCCATGCGACGACGAGCTTCGGCCAGGCCTACGTGGTGCCCGCGGTCGTGCGCTACCGGCAGCGCTATCCATCGGTCGCGGTCGAGCTGACGCTGTCGCAGCACGTGCCCGACATCATCGACGAAGGCTACGACGTGTCGTTGCAGTTGAGCGCGACGGAGTTGCCCGATTCGGGGCTCGTGTCGCAGCGGCTCGGCGAGGTGCACAGCGTGCTGTGTGCGTCGCCCGCATATCTGAAGGAGCGCGGTACGCCGCGCACGGTGCGCGATCTCGATGGCCATGCGTGCCTGCAGATCGTCACGCCCGTGTTTCCACGCGACCGCTGGCATCTCGACGGTCCCGACGGCCCCGAGACGTTCGACCTGCCATTGCCGGATTTCCAGGTGAACATCGCCGATGCGCTCGGCGCCGCGCTGCGCGCCGGCCTCGGCATCGGTTCGTTGCCGATGTCGTCGGCGTTGCCCGCGCTGGCGAGCGGCTCGCTGGTGCGCGTGCTGCCCGACTACCGGTTGCAGAAACTGACGGTCTACACGCTGTATGCATCGCGCCAGTATCTCGATGCGAAGATCCGTACGTTCGTCGATTTCCTGCGCGAGTGCGTGCCCGAAATGCTGGCCGCCGACGAAGCCGCGCTGCATGCTTCCTGCAAGTCCTGAAGTCGAACCTTCGGCATGTGAGTACGAAGTTGCGGTCGATTGCGTCAATAATATGCAGTTCTGTATTTGACGCGGATATCGGCCACGTCCTCATGACCGACCCGGGCAATGATGCCCAGGCAACCGGCGTGCCCTTATGAAAGCGCTTGCTTTCGATATCGAGCATCGTTGGTTCGGTGTGTGGAGCCACCCCCCTGGAATCGGTTCGACCGGCTTCATCGCATGCGTGCGCAAAGCTGCATCCGCTTGACGGTCCCGCCGGCCACGCAACGGCTCAACGGCGCAATGGCTGTGCCACACCGTCCGCAATCGGGCACACGTCCAGCCGGCCTATGGCGCGACGCGGGATAGCGGCACGGCTTCGTCGCGCAGCTTCAGCACGTCGCGGCCCGGCGCATCGCCGAACAGGCGTGCGTATTCGCGGCTGAACTGCGACGCACTCACATAGCCGACACTGCGGCACGCCTGCCGCGCATCCATTGCCGACAGGCACATGAGGCGCCGTGCCTCCTGCAGCCGCAATACCTTCTGGCATTGCAACGGGCTCATCGACGTGACCGCACGGAAGTGGTGATGGAAAGTCGACGGGCTCATGTCGACCTGCCGCGCGAGCGATTCGACCGTCATCGGGTCGAGGTAGTGGTCGCGAATCCAGGCGACGGCGCGCGAGATGCGCTGCGTCGCCGAATCTGCCACGCCGACCTGCGCGACGCGCGCGCCCGACGGGCCGCGCAGCAGCCGGATGAGGATCTCGTCGACGATCAGCGGCGCGAGCAGGTCGATGTCGTCCGGTTGCGCGATCAACTGCATCAGGCGCGCGATGGCGTCGACGATTTCCGGCGGCGTATCGTGCGTGTCGAGCGCGCCGTAGTCGACCGCCTTCGGCAGCCCGTGCGGAAACACGCGCGGCGTGAGTGCCGCGATGCGGTCCGGGGCGAGATCGAGTTGCACGTAAAGGAACGGCTCGGCCGGGTTCGCGCGTATCACGCGGCCGGTGACGGGCAGGTCCGCGGTCGCGACCATCATTCGCGATTCGTCGGTCACGTAGGTGTCGTCGCCGACCCGCGTCGATTTCGCGCCTTGCCCGACGATGCTCAGGCACGCGTGGTGCACGCCGTGGTTCCAGTGCGGCGGAGACGCGGAGGCACGGCCGATGCGCATGCCGCGTACCGGGAGTTCGAACGTGCCGTCGTGCGGTGCATAAGCGGCGATCAGCGTAGCGAGCCGGGCCGTGGGCGACGGGGCCGGCAACCGAGCGGCGTGATCGGGCGTGATGCGCTTTAGCTGCGGCGTTCGGGCGTCGATTTCCATAGTGCGTGAGCGGATGGCGGAGTAGTCACTGCAAGGTGCGCGGCTGCGATTCCCTGTTGGTGTCCCGGCAGGGGTGCCGGCACGGCGGTCACATCGTACGGCGAGTCGCGTGCACGTGATTGCCTAAACCTGTGGGAAATTAGCCCGATCATCCGGATCTGCATGGCCGGCGACCACATCGCTGGTTGCTGCGCGGTGTGCAGCGCACAAATTCGGAAATTAAGGCAAAACAATCGCAGGATCGGGCAAGCCATTTTCCGGCCGTTTTCATACCATTGCACCTGCTGAAACAAACGTGATCCAGTGCGCTCGGGCGATGCGGGCATGACCGTCGCATGGCCGGCGGACGCTGCCGGTGTTGTCGTGGCGAATCACTGGAAAAGACTCAGGACTGCTATTCGAATATTCATGCATCGGGCCAGCCGAGGCCGGCTTGCGTCCGTTGCATGCCGGCGCGCGTCTGGCGCGAGCGTGCCGACCGACCCCGCGTAGCCGGCGTCGGTGCCGCCGCATTGGTCGGGCCGTTTCATTTCGGTCGCGACGCGGCCACGAAGCGGCGCGTCAAGGCAGTCAACCGCGCAGGGGAATCCGGACAAATGGACCAACTTCAATCGATTCGGGCATTCGTGACGGTGGCAAGGGAAGGCGGGTTTCGCCGGGCGGCGACGCGGCTGCGCGTGTCGACGGCGATGGCGAGCCGGCTGGTCGATGCGCTCGAGACGCGCCTCGGCGCACGCCTGCTTCAACGCAGCACCTGCCACCAGTCGTTGACGGAAATCGGCGAGCTGTATCTCGCGCGCGTCGAGCAGATTCTCGGTGCGATCGACGAGATCGACGGTCGTTTCGTCGCGATGGGCAGCAAGCCGGAAGGCGTATTGCGCATTGCCGCGCCGGTGGCGTTCGGGCTCAGCCAGTTGAGCGCATTGCTCGATCGCTTCGTGCACCGGTTTCCGGACGTGCGACCGACCGTGACGCTGACCGATGCCCATGTCGACCTGACATCCGAAGACATCGATGTCGCGTTTTTGACCGACGGCATGCCGGTGACGGGCGCGCACGCGCTGCACACGCTGGCCGCGTACGAATCCGTGCGCGTCGCGGCGCCGGGTTATGTCGACGCGCACGGCGGCGCGGCTGCGTCGGGCGACTGGCCGGACATCACGGCCGTGCGGCTCGATCTGCCGGCGGCCGGCGATGACGATGCGGCGGCATTTCGACCCGACGCGGCGCCCGGCGGCAGCCCGGGCGTCGGCCATCTCGAGATGGCACGGCGGCTGGCCGTGGCCGGCATGGGCGCCGCGGTGCTGCCCGCGTATCTCGTCGAAGCCGATCTGGCGGCCGGCACGCTGGTGCGCGTTGCTCCGGTCCGCCCGCTCGCGCCCGTCACGCTGAAGCTCGCGCATGCACGCACTGTGCATCTGCCGGCCGCTGCACGCGCATTCATCGAATTCGCCGGCGCCGCGTTCCGGCCCGCGAGCTAGCAGGCCGGTTGGTCGCCGCAGCAACGCCCGCCCGCCCGTGCTGCGGGCTCACGTTTTTTCCTCGGAAGCAGTTCGACGAACGAACGCTCCGCAGGGCGCAACGCACGCCCGAAATACGCGACCGCATCCGCAGCAAACGGGAAGCGACAGCATTCCGGCCGCGCGTGCAGGTCACGAGGAGATCTGGTGATTCCCATTGAAGGTCGTCTATTTGTGAGAGGTCGCTCCATGCGCGTCGAACGGGTTCCATACCGCTTAATCACTGCTGCAACGGCTGCCGTTTTCCTGGCCGCGTGCGGGAAAAAAGAATCGGCACCGCCGCCGCAAACGCCGGAAGTCGGCGTCGTCACCGTCCAGCCGCAGGCTGTGCCGGCGGTGACCGAACTGCCGGGCCGCACCAGCGCGTTCCTCGTCGCGCAGGTGCGCGCGCGGGTCGACGGCATCGTGCTGCGCCGCGAATTCACCGAAGGCACCGACGTGAAGGCCGGTCAGCGCCTCTACAAGATCGACCCGGCACCGTACATCGCCGCGCTGAACAGCGCGAAGGCGACGCTCGCGAAGGCGCAGGCGAACCTCGTCACGCAGAACGCACTGGTCGCGCGCTACAAGGTGCTGGTGGCCGCGAACGCGGTCAGCAAGCAGGATTACGACAACGCAGTGGCCACGCAAGGCCAGGCCGCGGCGGACGTCGCGGCCGGCAAGGCGGCGGTCGATACCGCGCAGATCAACCTCGGCTACACCGACGTCGTGTCGCCGATCACCGGCCGCGTCGGCATCTCGCAAGTGACGCCGGGCGCCTACGTGCAGGCGAGCCAGGCGACGTTGCTGTCGACGGTGCAGCAGCTCGATCCGGTGTACGTCGACCTCACGCAGTCGAGCCTCGACGGGCTGAAGCTGCGCCAGGACGTGCAGAGCGGCAAGCTGAAAACGAGCGGCCCGGGTGCCGCGAAGGTGTCGCTGATCCTGGAAGACGGCAAGACCTATTCGGAAGCCGGCAAGCTGCAGTTCTCGGACGTGACGGTCGACCAGGCCACCGGCTCGGTAACGATTCGCGCGATCTTCCCGAACCCGGGCCGCGTGCTGCTGCCGGGCATGTTCGTGCGTGCGCGGATCGAGGAAGGCGTGAACGAGAACGCATTCCTGGTGCCGCAGATCGGCGTGACGCATGACCAGAAGGGCCAGGCGATCGCACTGGTCGTGAACGCGGCCAACAAGGTCGAGACGCGCCCGTTGACGACGGCCGGCACGTACGGCCCGAACTGGATCGTCGAAGGCGGCCTGCAAGCGGGCGACCACGTGATCGTGCAGGGCGTCGACAAGGTACGCCCGGGTGCGACCGTGAAGACCGTCGCGGCGCAGCCCGCACTTGCGCCGGACGCTGCGTCCGGCACACCGGCAAGCGCCGCGAATGCATCCGGCGCCGCACCGGCGAGCACCGTCGCCAATGCTGCCGCGCATTCGACCGCTGCGTCGTCCGCGCAATAACAAGGAGTCCGTTTCATGGCCAAGTTCTTTATCGATCGCCCGATCTTTGCGTGGGTGATCGCGATCGTGCTGATGCTGGCCGGCGTCGCATCGATCTTCAAGATGCCGATCGCGCAGTATCCGACGATCGCACCGCCGACGATCCAGATCCAGGCGAACTATCCGGGCGCTTCCGCGAAGACGGTGGAAGACACGGTGACGCAGGTGATCGAGCAGCAGATGAGCGGTCTCGACAACTTCCTGTACATGTCGTCGACCAGCGATGACTCGGGTAACGCGACGATCACGCTGACCTTCTCGCCGGGCACGAATCCGGACGTCGCGCAGGTGCAGGTGCAGAACAAGCTGTCGCTCGCGACGCCGAACCTGCCGCAGGTCGTGCAGCAGCTCGGCATGCAGGTCACGAAGTCGAGCAGCAACTGGCTGATGTGGTTCGCGTTCAACTCCGAGGACGGCAGCATGTCGAAGGAGGACCTGACGAACTACGTGGCGTCGCACGTGCTCGATCCGCTCAGCCGAGTGAACGGCGTCGGCCAGACGCTGCTGCTCGGTTCGCAGTTTTCGATGCGCATCTGGCTCGACCCGGTCAAGCTGACCAACTACAGCCTCACGCCGACCGACGTGACTGCCGCGATCACGCAGCAGAACGTGCAGATCGCGGGCGGCCAGATCGGCGGCACGCCGGCGAAGCCTGGCACGATGCTGCAGGCGACGATCACCGAGTCGACGCTGCTGCGCACGCCCGAGCAGTTCGGCAACATCCTGCTGAAGGTCAACCAGGACGGCTCGCAGGTGCGCCTGAAGGATGTCGGCCGTGCGGCGCTCGGCTCCGAGAACTACACGTTCGACACGAAGTACATGGGGCAGCCGACGGCCGGCCTCGGCATCCAGCTCGCGACCGGCGCGAACGCGCTCGCCACTGCGACGGCGTTGCGGGCCAAGATCGACGAACTGTCGAAGTACTTCCCGCACGGTCTCGTCGTCCACTATCCGTACGACACGACGCCGTTCGTGCGCCTGTCGATCGAGGAAGTGGTCAAGACGCTGCTCGAAGGCATCGTGCTCGTGTTCCTCGTGATGTATCTGTTCCTGCAGAACCTGCGGGCGACGATCATCCCGACGATCGCGGTGCCGGTGGTGCTGCTCGGCACGTTCGCGATCATGGGCCTCGCAGGCTTCTCGATCAACACGCTGTCGATGTTCGGCCTCGTGCTCGCCATCGGCCTGCTTGTCGACGACGCGATCGTGGTCGTGGAGAACGTCGAGCGGGTGATGGCGGAAGAGGGCCTGTCACCGAAGGAGGCGACCCGCAAGGCGATGGGCCAGATCACCGGCGCACTCGTCGGCGTGGCGCTCGTGCTGTCGGCAGTGTTCGTGCCGGTGGCATTCTCGGGTGGCTCGGTCGGCGCGATCTATCGTCAGTTCTCGCTGACGATCGTGTCGGCGATGGTGCTGTCGGTGCTCGTCGCGTTGATTCTGACGCCGGCATTGTGCGCGACGATCCTCAAGCCGATCCCGCAAGGCCATCATGAAGAGAAGAAGGGCTTCTTCGGCTGGTTCAACCGGACCTTCGACCGCAGTCGCGATCGCTATACGGGCGGCGTGAACCACGTGATCCGGCGCTCGGGCCGCTGGCTCGTGATCTACCTGGCCGTGTTCATCGCGGTCGGCGTGATGTTCGTGCGCCTGCCGAAGTCGTTCCTGCCGGATGAAGACCAGGGCTACATGTTCATGATCGTGCAGACGCCGTCGGGCTCCACGCAGGAAACGACCGGCAAGACGCTCGACAACATCAACACGTACCTGACCACCACCGAGAAGGATGTGGTCGACTCGGTGTTCACGGTCAACGGCTTCAGCTTCGCCGGCCGCGGCCAGAACGCCGGTCTCGTGTTCGTGAAGCTGAAACCGTACGAGCATCGCCAGCGTTCGGACCAGAAGGTGCAGGCGCTGATCGGCCGGACTTTCGCGCACTACGCGCAGTACAAGGACGCGATGGTGATCCCGTTCAACCCGCCGTCGATTCCCGAACTCGGCACCGCTGCCGGCTTCGACTTCGAGCTGACGGACAACGCCGGCCTCGGCCACGAAGCGCTGATGGCCGCGCGCGGGCAGTTGCTCGGGATGGCCGCGAAGGATCCCGCGCTGGCACTCGTGCGCCCGAACGGCCTGAACGATACGCCGCAGTACAAGGTCGACATCGACCGCGAGAAGGCGAACGCGCTCGGCGTGACCGCTGCCGCGATCGACCAGACGTTCTCGATCGCGTGGGCGTCGCAGTACGTGAACAACTTCCTGGATACCGATGGCCGGATCAAGAAGGTGTACGTGCAGTCGGACGCGCCGTTCCGGATGACGCCGGAAGACTTGAACATCTGGTACGTGCGCAACAGCACGGGCGGCATGGTGCCGTTCAGCGCATTCGCGACCGGCCACTGGAGCTACGGTTCGCCGAAGCTCGAACGATACAACGGCGTGTCGTCGATCGAGATCCAGGGGCAGGCCGCGGAAGGCAAGTCGACCGGGCAGGCGATGGCGGCGATGGAGGCGCTCGCGAGCAAGTTGCCGGAGGGTATTGGCTACTCGTGGACGGGGCTGTCGTTCCAGGAAATCCAGTCCGGCTCGCAGGCGCCGATCCTGTACGCGATCTCGATTCTCGTCGTGTTCCTGTGTCTCGCGGCGCTGTATGAAAGCTGGTCGATCCCGTTCTCGGTGATCATGGTCGTGCCGCTCGGCGTGGTCGGCGCGCTGCTCGCAACGATGCTGCGCGGCCTCGAGAACGACGTGTTCTTCCAGGTCGGCCTGCTGACTACCGTGGGCTTGTCCGCGAAGAACGCGATCCTGATCGTCGAGTTCGCGCGCGAGTTGCAGGCGAGCGGGAACATGGGGCCGGTGCGTGCGGCGATCGAGGCGGCGCGCCTGCGGCTGCGTCCGATCCTGATGACGTCGCTCGCGTTCATGCTGGGCGTGCTGCCGCTTGCGATCAGCAACGGCGCGGGCTCGGCGAGCCAGCACGCGATCGGTACGGGCGTGATCGGCGGGATGATCACGGCAACGTTCCTCGCGATCTTCATGATCCCGATGTTCTTCGTGCGGGTTCGCGCGATCTTCAGCGGCGAGACGGAAAACGTCGACGACGCATGGCGTCTCGTGCAGGGCGACCTGCAGCGCGGTCACGACGACGCACACGATTCGAAGGGGCAGTAACGATGCAAAAACACGCTTTGACTGCAACCGCGGCTGCCCTGGCTGTCGCGTTGTTCGCCGCGGGGTGCACGATGGCGCCGCATTACAAGCGGCCCGATGCGCCCGTCGCGCAGGCGTACCCGGCCGGCGGCGTCTACGCGACGCAGCCGGGTGCGGCCGGCGCGCGCAGCGCGAACGGGCAAGCTGCGACCGCCATCGGCTGGCGCGAATTCTTCGTCGACCCGCGCCTGCAGCGGCTGATCGAGATCGCGCTGAACAACAACCGCGACCTGCGCGTATCGGTGCTGAACATCGAGGCCGCGCGTGCGCAGTACCAGATCACGCGCGCGGGGTTGTTCCCGACGCTCGATGCGACGGGTGCCGGTAACCGTCAGCGCCTGCCGAATGCGCTGGCGGTGGCGCCGGGCCGGAACATCACGACGACCTACAACGTCGGCCTGTCGGCGTCGTGGGAACTCGACCTGTTCGGCCGCGTGCAGAGCCTGAAGGACCAGGCGCTCGCGCAGTACCTGTCGACCGCGTATGCGCGGCAGGCGTCGGAGATCTCGCTGGTGTCGCAGGTGGCGGATCAGTACCTGACGCTGCTGTCGACCGACGATCTGTTGAAGGTCACGGAGAACACGCTGAAGACCGCGCAGGCGTCGTACGACCTGACCAAGCTGCAATTCGACAACGGCACGGGCTCCGAGCTCGAGCTGCGTCAGGCGCAGACGGTGGTCGAGACGGCGCTCGCGAACCAGCAGGCGCAGGCGCGTGCACGCGCGCAGGCGTTGAATGCGCTGGTGCTGCTGATCGGCGAGCCGCTGCCGGACGACCTGCCGGCGGGCAGGCCGCTCGACGCGCAGAACCTGCTGACGGATGTGCCCGCTGGCCTGCCGTCGGATCTGCTGACGCGTCGCCCCGACGTGATGCAGGCCGAGCAGACGCTGCTGGCCGCGAACGCGAACATCGGTGCGGCCCGCGCGGCGTTCTTCCCGAAGATCTCGCTGACGGGTGCGTTCGGCACCGGCAGCCCGACGCTGGGTGGCCTGTTCAAGGCCGGCACGGCCGCATGGTCGTTCGCGCCGCAGATCACGATGCCGATCTTCGAAGGCGGTCAGAACATCGCGAACCTGAACCTCGCGCACGTGCAGAAGCGCATCGAGATCGCGAACTACGAGAAGGCGATCCAGTCGGCATTCCGCGAAGTGTCGGATGGCCTCGCCGCACGCGGCACGTACGACCAGCAGATCGCCGCGCTCGAGCGCAACGAGCATGCGCAGCAGCGACGCTTCGATCTGTCGGACCTGCGTTACAAGAACGGCGTCGACAGCTACCTGTCGGTGCTGACCGCACAGACGGACCTGTACTCGGCGCAGCAATCGCTGATCAGCGCACGTCTGGCACGCTGGACCAATCTGGTCGACTTGTACCGTGCGCTGGGTGGGGGCTGGCTTCAGCGGGCCGGCGAAACGCCGCGTGCGCCGGATACGCCGGTCGACTACGACAAGGCGGCCGCTCCGGCGCACGCGGCGGCAACGGCAATGGACGGGTAAGCCAGACGAAGCGCGGAAGCGGGTGACCGCTTCCGTTGGGCGAAGCAGCTACCCGATACCAGTCGTATGCGAAAACGAAAACGCCACGGACTTTCGTCCGTGGCGTTTTTCCTTGTGCGGCTGTCCGACGCATGCGCGGCGGCAGTGTGCGTCGAACGTGGTGTGACGTTACCCCTGCTTCGCCCAAAGCGTGCGGCCGAAGAACGTCAGCGTGCGATCCCACGCCATTTGCGACCATACCGGATCGAACTGTGTGCCGGCGATGCGGCCGGGGCCGACGGCCGTCTCGTTCGCGAACGCGTGATGCGCAAGATAGCGATGGAATTCGACATTGACCTTTGCATCGGTCAGCTTCTTCTCGAGCGCATCGACCTGGTCGATCGCGAAGAACGCGTCCTGCGTGCTCCAGTGGCCCATCAGCGGCACCTTGATCTTCGCCGGATCGAGGTAGTCGAGCGGCGGGAGGCCGTACCACGTGACGCCCGCATCCGCATCGGCGAACTGCAGCGACAGCAGCGTGAGTGCGCCGCCCATGCAGTAACCCGTCACCGCGACACGCGAGGCGAGCGTTTTCAGATGCGTCACGGCGCCCGGAATGTCCTGTGAAGCTGCGTCGCCGAAATCGAGCCCGGTCATCAGGTGGTGTGCTTCCTCTTCCTCGACCGTCGATTTGCCGCGATACAGGTCGGGCACGAGCGCGAAGTAGCCACAGCGCGCAAGGCGATCCGCGACGCCGCGGATCTGGTCGTTCAGCCCCCACCATTCCTGGATGACGACGACCGCGGGCGCACCTTCGGTCTTGGCCGGCGTGGCAAGATAGCCCTGCAGTTCCTGGCCGTCCGGGCGTCGAAACGTGATCATGGAACCGGATGTTTGAGACATGAAACCGCTCCTTTTCGAAAAATGCGATGAGTGCGGCATCGGGGCCGGCCTGCGGGCGCGGCGACGATCGGGCAAGCCGGGCGTCGTGGTTCCGCTCGCGTTCGTTTCGGCCGGCACCGACCACGCGGCCATTCTATGCGCAAACACAGGCTGCCGGCGTGACGCGCGCCGTGCGACTCGCGATCTGCGAGATCGCTTCGATCGAGGTGCGCGATCCGCTCCGGAGACGGTCGTCCGGAAAGCAAACACCCCGCCCCGATGAACGGGAGCGGGGTGTCTCGTTTGCCGCGTGCGTATCGGAATACGCGTGGGGCGTGCTCTGCTTACTGGCCGAAATATACGGAGTCGCGGCCGTCCTGCTTGACCGCGATCGCACGGCCGGCGCGCACGCCGGCGGCGGCTTGCGCGCCGTAGCCGGTTTCATCGGCGTTCGTCACGCGGGCCTGGGCGGTCTGCAACGCACGCGGGTAATACTGGTCGGAGACTTCGGGCTTGTAGCCGGCCTGTTCGAGCTGGACGAGTTCCGCGCGCACCTGGGCACGCGTCAGCTGGCCCGACGGGTTCGACTGTGCGAATGCACCGTACGACGCGGACAGGGCGGTTGCGGCGACGACAGCGTAGATGAACGACTTCATGATGACCTCCGGTTTCATTGATTTCGCGCCTCGCTTGTTGCGTTCAGCGGTTGATTGCATCGTAGCGATCGCGTTACCGGTCGGAAATACGCGTTCCAGCGAATAATTATTGCAACTGGGTAAACGATCCGGGTTGGCGGGTATTTCGTCTGATGATTATGCGGCCGTCCGGCGCTCGATATGGACTGCGGACGGAGCTATGTGCGGGGCGATGTCGTCGATCGGTCGGCGCCACAAAACGATCAGTTAAATCGGATTGCGAAGTATCTGCGCGGGGCGGTTGATATCGTTCGTTCGGTATCACGCGAACTGCCGCGTCACTCGACCAGGACCGCCTGCCGTTTCCGGTATTCGGCAGGCGTGATTCCGACGTGTCGGGTGAACGACCGCCTGAGCGTATCGACATTTGCGAAGCCGCATTTCGCGGCGACCTGTTTCGGCGTGTCGTGGCCGTTCTCGAGCAAGTGGCGGGCGGCCGAAATGCGGGTCGCCTCGACCCATGCGGCCGGCGTCATGCCGACTTCCGCGCGGAACAGCCGTGCGAAGTGGCGCGGGCTCATGCCCGCATGCTTCGCCATCTCCGCCACCGAATGCTCGAGTTCCGGATTCGCCGCGATCCAGCGCTGAACCTCCTGCAGTACCGAACGTCCGGCGGGGCGCGCCTCGCCCTTGCGGCTGAACTGGAGTTGTCCGCCCGGGCGCTTGAAGAACATGACCAGTTGCGCGGCGACGCGCCGCGCGATCTCGCGGCCGAGATCTTCCTCGACCAGCGCGAGTGCGAGATCGAGCCCGGCCGTGACGCCGGCGCCGGTGCGCAGCTTGCCGTCGCGCACGTACAGCGCGTCCGCGTCGACGGCGAGCGATGGATAGGCTTCGGCAAGCGCGTCGGCCGCGGCCCAGTGCGTGGTCAGGTGACGCCCTTTCAGCAGGCCGGTGGCCGCGAGGATGAACGCGCCGGTGCAGATCGAGCCGTAGCGCTTGCTCTGCACGGCAGTCGCTCGCAGCCACGAGAGGACGTCGGTGCGCAGCGAGATCCGGCCGGCGCTCGGCGCGCCGGCGACCAGCAGCGTGTCGATGCGCTCCGGAATGTCGGGAACGATCCAGTCAGGCAGCAATTGCGCACCGGATGAACTGCGGATCGGGCCCGACTCGCTCGCAATGATCCGCAACGTATAGAACGGCTTCCCGCATTCGACGTTCGCTTGCGCGAAGACGTCGAGCGGTGCGGAGACATCGAGCAGTTGAACGCCCGGAACGGCGAAAATTCCCACGATCTTCGGCATGATCGATTGTGTGTTGTGTCGAACGCGACGGATAGCAGTATAGAGGCGTGAGCGGTGCGCGAGGCGGGTGGTGGAGCCTGTTTGCCGCGTTCTTTTTGCCGCGCGGGCGCCGTGTCCGTCCGTCGCGCAAAATGGCAGAATTTGACGTAATACGTCTATTGAAGACATCTATCGGGTTCCGGAGAATCGAGGGTGTTTTCAATGGAGGTCGATCATGACTGAGAACGTTGCAGGCATCACCATTCCCGATAGCCAATTGACGCGCGAGATCACCGAGCTCGTTCGCGATACCGCGTCTCCGTTGCTGTTTCATCATTCCAGCCGAGTCTTCTATTTCGCGGCGCTCGCGGGCCAGCGGCGCGGGCTGAAATACGATCCCGAGCTGCTCTACTGCGGCTGCATGTTCCATGACATGGGGCTCACGCACAAACACAGCAGCGCATGCGAGCGGTTCGAGGTCGACGGTGCCAATGCCGCCCGCGATTTCCTGAAGGGCAAGGGCATCTCGCAGCAGGATATCGACGTCGTCTGGACTTCGATCGCGCTGCATACCACGCCGGGCATTCCGCAGCACATGCACCCGGTGATCGCGCTCGTTACCGCGGGCGTCGAAATGGACGTGCTGGGCCTGACGTATCCGGAATACAGCGACGTGGAGCGCGAGGCCGTCGTTCGTGCGCATCCGCGTACGCCGCACTTCAAGGAAGACATCATTCAGGCGTTCTACGACGGGATCAAGCACAAGCCTGACACGACGTTCGGCAACGTGAAGGCCGACGTGCTCGCAGACAAGGATCCGCATTTCCACGCGGGCAATTTCTGCAGCGTGATCCGGTCGTCCGCGTGGGCCGGCTGATTGCTCGCGGTATGGCGCACGATCCCGGGTATTGGGCGGAGGTCGTGCGTGAATAGGGAATCGTGGCTACTGAATGACCAAGTGGTTCGACCGTGTATGCCAACCGCGCGATCGAACCCGGGCACACGTGAACGCCGCATTGTCCGGCGACAACGCCATCATTCGGAAAGCCGGCCCGGGCGACTCCGCACCGTTGCAGGACGTCTGGCGCGATCGCGCAGTGATCTTGGCGCAGCGCATGCACGCCAGGGGTGTCGGCGCGTACGACACGTTTGCCGTGACGGACGAGATCGGCCGATACACGAGGGCGGAAACCGTCTCGGCAGCCGGCGAGCAGACGTTGATGTTTGCGTGCTTCCCGACGGTTAGCGGCCGGCAGATGTTGTTGGACAGCAGCGCGCGTCAGATCGTCGGGGTGTCGAAGGTCATTCTTCGCGACAAGTCGACAACTGTGCGAAGTCCGGGCCGACTTTATGGCGCGTGCATCGAGACGACATAGATTCGGCTTGCGGCGGAGTCGAGGCAAGCAGGGCGGGTAGGTGTTGTCGCATCGCCCGCGTCGCCGATGGAAAGGTACCCGTTTATGGGGGCGTGATTCGTTGCGCTGCCGGATTTTGAACCGATACGAGCGTTTCAATGGCTTCCACACTTCATGACTTACCCGACAGTCCCTGCGTCGGTGTGTGCTCGACGTTGTTCGACGATGTCTGCAAGGGATGCGGCCGAACGGCCGACGAGGTCTCGCACTGGGTTTTCATGAACGATGACGATAAACACGCGATATGGGAACGCATCCGGCACGAGTGCACGGCGATGCGATTCCGTCGCGACGGACGGTGAATCGCCAGGAGCGGCGTTCCGGATGACAGGGGCACGCTCGAAGAGCATATCCAAGCCGTGATCGAAACGCGCGACTTTGTCCCGAAGGATGAACCGGCGAAATCGGCGCAAATGAAAGCAGTTAAAAAAGTTGTTACGTGACAACCGTGCGACGTCGTCGCGACTTTATATACTGAATTATTGCACCCGTTCCCCGAGGCGAATCTTCGATTCGCGGCCACGGACGCTTGTCTTCATGTGGAACGGGCATGTCGCCCTGCCTTCTCAGGTACCCCGACGAACACCCACGCGCGCCCATCATCCATGTCCGCATGTTTACGGCAAAACGCCTATAATGATTGGGCAAATTGCCGGGAGAGGTCATGAGCACCATTGCTTTCCATCCTTCGGGCGTCGCGCATCCGCGCCAGGCCGAATTCACGATTCTCGAACAGCTGCTGGCGATCCGTGTCCGATCGGGGGCCGATCTTGCCGAGCTGGCGAGCGCACGCGTCGACGTCTCGGTGATCGACCGGCTGTCCGAGCGCGGTCTGAAATCCGACGAGCTGGCCTTCATCATTCCGCGTCGCACGCTGAGCCATCGTCGTCAGGCGCACGAACGCCTGTCGCAGGAAGAATCCGACAAGGCGATCCGTCTCGCGCGCATCGTCGCGCAGGCGACGGCCACGTTCGGCGACCAGGAGAAGGCGATGGCGTGGCTGCGCAACGGGCTTCAGCGCTTCGGCGGCCGCACGTCGCTCGACATGGCGAGCACCGAGCATGGCGCGCGGCTCGTCGAGGAAGTCCTCACGCAGATCGACGAGGGGTACTTCGCTTGACGACGCTGTGGCGGATCAGCAATTTCGCCGACCTGAAAGGCATCGGCGGGTTGCGCGCCGGCGGGCGCTGGCATTTTGCCGGGCAGCCCGTCGTGTATCTCGCCGAGCATCCGGCCCTCGCGCTGCTCGAGACACTCGTTCATTTCGAAATCGCCACGGTCGCGCAATTGCCTAGCGGCTACCAGTTGCTTCGCATCGAGGTGGCCGATTCGGTCGATGTCGCCGAAATTGCGGAGGGCGACGCGCCTGACGACTGGCGAACCAACGTCGACTGGACCCGCAGCGCCGGCACCGAGTGGCTGCACACGCAGCCGAGCGCGCTGCTGCGCGTGCCGAGCGTCGTCGTGCCGCACGCGCACAACTTCCTGCTGAATCCGCTGCATCCGGCCGCTTCCGGGGTCCGTGTCGCGGAAGTCATGCAATCGCCGTACGACACCCGGATTCTGCGGCTGATCCAGTCGCCGCCGGGCGAATAGGGCGCCGAACCACACGCGGCCCGCGCCGAGCGCGGGCCGGATCAGCGCTCGTGTGCGGCGCGATCCGCGGCCGCATCGGTCGGCAGCGTCTGCCGGATCCGCGTGACCGTTCGCGTGCTGACGAGACCGAGCATTGCACTGACGTCGGCATGCGCGTGGCCTGCAAGCAACTGGCGGCGCGCATACGTATTGCGCAGCACGCGCGGGCTCATGTCCGCCGCGTGGAAGCCGATCGCGGTCAGCGCGTCGCGCACCACGAGCAGCAGGAACATGTCGTTCATCGCGCCACCGCCGCGCGGCGCGGGAAACAGCAACGCGGAGGGCGGTGTGTCTGCCGAGCGCACGCGCCAGGCGGCAAGCGGCGCCAGTGCAAACTCGGCGAGCGTGATTCGGCGCGCCGGCCGCGCGCGATCGCGCGGCACGGAGAGCGCAGGCGGCTGCGCGTCGAGATCAGGTGCGTCGCAGGTGGTCGCTCGTATTTCGGCCGATGTGATGCCGCTCGCAAGCAGCAGCGCGACGATCGCGCGATTCCGGCAGTCGGTGGGTGTGTCGTTTGCTCGCGGCTGCACGTGGCGCTGCAGCGCCGCGTCGGCATCAGGCGGCAGATAGCACGGCTCGGGCTCGCCGTCCGGCCACGCGAAATCGCGCGTCGTCCGGCCGGCCGGATGGATCGTGCGCACGCCGGCTTCGACCAGGTGCCGGCTCAGCCGGTCGATCAGTTTCGCGTAGCGCACGCGGGTCGACGTGCCGGGCGTGCAGGTGCGATCGAGTTCCGCCAGGAAGGCCGCGACGTGGTCGGGTCCGAACGTGGCCAGCGACACGCGTTGTGCGATCAGATAACGCAGGAACCGTTCGAACATCGCGACGTGCTGCACGACCGATCGCGGCGCGAACGGCTGGCGATCGGCGCCGGTCGCGGTGGTTTCCTGCCACGCGCGGAAGGTGCCAACGGGGTCGTGAATCCAGCGATTCGTGTCCATGCACGATTTATAGCCGGCCGCGGTCACGCCCGCAATCGCTACGATGTTCTGTTGGCCGCCCGGCCCGTTGCAAGCGACGTATCAGTGCGCGGTGCGCGCGTCGTCGATGCCGTCGTTGTTCATCGTCAGGTAGACCAGCACGAGCAGCAGCGTGATGAAGAAGCGGAACGCGTCCGGCACGCCGTTCCATTGCTTCGACATCCACATGCCGAACCACTCGCCGCCGACCGACATGAAGGCGACCTGCCACGTGAGGAAGCCGAGCGTCAGGCCGGCGATCGCATACGCCTTGGCCGCGCGGAATGCCGTATCGCCGCCGCGTCGCGCGCGCAGCAGGCGGACACCGCCGATCCAGCACAGCACGGCCGTCAGCGTTTCCATCGAGATGATGCCGATATAGCCGGCGTGATGAACCCACGTCGTGCCGATTGCGCGATACATGATCCCGTTGCCGGGGAACGTCGTGTCCATCAGGAACACGTGATGCACGAACGCGAAATTCGTCGCGTAGTCGGTCATGTTGCCGAACGCGACGAGCGACGCGAAAAAGGCCATGGCAAGCACCATGGCTGCCTTGGAAAGACGAACCATCATAATGGACTCCGAAGTGAACGGGCAGGCGAAAGCGCGACCGCGCGGCGATCAACCGGCGTTCGGGGCGATACCTGCGTGAGCGTGTCCGGCGGGGCCGGCGGTTTGCGTGCGTGGCACGGCGGCGCGGAGATCGGGACTGGAAAACCTGAAGCCGGGGCGGCGTCGAGGAGACGCACGCGCCGGCTGGATCGAGTGCCCGCGCCAGGAGGGAGCGGCGATTGTCGGTCGAACCACGAGTGTCGTCAAGCGGGGGCACTGCCGGCCGTCGCCGTCGCCGTCATGCGTCGCGCGAAGGCGCAGTTGCCGCTGCCGTTCCCGTTTGTCCGCTCAGTCGCGCCAATGCAGCGAACGCCAGTTGTGTCGCGATGGCCGCGAGGGTGCCGGCCGCCATGCCGTTGCCGAGCACGATCTGCACCGGTGAGCCGAAATGGCGATACAGGTTCGGCACCAGGATCGGTGCAAGTCCGACGACGAGCGCGGCCGCGAGCGTGTACTGGTTGGTGCGCGCGTGCAGGTCGATGCTGGCGAGCAGCCGGATGCCCATCACGCCGATCATCGCGAACACGACCAGCGCGGTGCCGCCGACCACGGCGGCCGGAATCGCATACGCGAGCCGCGCGAGCGGGGCGAACAGCGCGATGACGATCAGGATCGCGCCGGCCGCAGCCGTTACGTAGCGTGAGCGCACGCCGGTCGTCTGCACGACACCGATATTCTCGGCGCTGGTTACGATCAGCGGCGTGCCGAACAACGCGCCGGCGAGCGACGCCAGTGCATCGCCGCGTATCGTCTTCGGCACGTCGCGCGACAGCGAGATCGCCTTGCCGCAGGTTTCGCCGACGGCAACCGTCTGCGCGGTGGCCTCGGCCATCGAGATCGCGGTGAAGATCAACAGCGGCAGCGCGGCCAGCACGTCGAAGCGGGGCATTCCGAACGGCAGCCATACCGGATGCGTGAACAGCGGGCCGTGCCACACGTCGGCGAGCGCCGGCATTGCATCGAGCGCCCAGCCGAGCGTTGCGCCGGCCATCAGGCCGATCAGCACCGCGAGTCGTCCGAGTGTGCCGCGGAACGCACCGGCCACGACGACGGTGGCGACGATCGTCGCCAGCGCAAGACCCAGCGCGCGCGGCTGCGCGAAATCGGCCGAACCGGGCTGGCCGACGACGATCGTCGCGTAGATCCGGATCAGGTTGACCGACACGAGCAGCAGCATCGCACCGACGACGATGCGTGGAAAGAGCCGCAGGCAGCGCGTGAAGACGGGCAACAGCACCCAGTAGAACGCGCTGGCGAGCAACGCCGAGCCGGCTGCCGTCGGCAGCCCCGATTGCGCGGCGATGCCGGCGAACAGCATCGTCGGTGCGCCGCCGGGCACCATCACGAACGGCATGCGTGCGCCGATCGGCCCGGCGCCGAGCGACTGGAGCAGCGTGCCGATCCCGCACGCGAAGAACGTCGCGCCGATCAGCTGGACCGTCAGGTCCGCCGGCAGCGCGAGCACTTTTGCGATCAGGAACACGGCCGTGATCGGGGACGCGGCCATCGACAGCACGTGCTGCAGCCCGAACAGCGCGAGCTGCCAGGCGGGCAGCCGTGCGTCGACGGGCGGTGAGATCGGATCGTGCGACACGGCAGGCCCCCAGGATGCGAACGGCGACGAGCGCCGGAAACGGCGGTGAACGGAAGGTCAGGCCCGCAGCCAGGGCAGTTGCTCGGCGCTGTAGCGGAACGTCTGGAACACGCTGTTCAACTGGCCTGGGCCGGTCTTGCGCGCGGCTTCGTCCGGGTATTCGGCGAACCACGGGATCACGTATTCCCAGACGACCTCGCCGGCGGGCGTCACTTCGAAAAGCCGCCCCGTCGACGATTCGGTGACGTGCGTGTTGCCGTTCGGCAAGCGTTGCGCGTTGCCCATGAACGGCGTGTAGAACAGGTTCACGACGTCGTCCGCGTACGACCACACGACGCGCTGCGTTGCAGGATCGATCTCGACCACACGCGAGAACACCACATGCGCGCCGTGGCGGAAATTGCCGTTGTCGAACGCGAGGATGTTGCCGTTCGCGAGCGGCACCGGCGCATGCTGGTGCGACACGACGTCAGGACCGATGTGCAGGTCGACGCGGCCGGTTTCGCGGTTCACGCCGATGATGCCCGACGTCGTGCGCAGGCTCATCAGCACACGGCCGTTCGCATCGACCGCGAGGCCGTTGACGAGTGGCCAGTGATAGCGCCCGAAGCCGGCCGCGATCGGGAAATCTTCGGGCTGCAGATGGTCGCGCGCGTGCCATTCCCAGACGATCTGCCCGGCCCGGTTCACTTCGCGGATCACGTCCGCATACATCACCTCGTCGTCGCCGTGCGGCGTGCCGCCCGGCACGCGCTGCGCGAACGCGGCGTCGACCGGTTCGCATGCGGCGTAGAGCAGGTTGCCGTTCGGCAGCCATTGCGCATCGTGATGGTGCGCGGGATCCTCGTAGCGCCATACGGTTTCGCCTTCCGGCGTGACTTCGTAGAAGTCGCCGCCATGCCACATCGACCACGGCGCATAACGCGATTCGGATTGCGGATGGTTGCCGTTGTAGCCGAGGTTGCCATTCGGGAGGATCACCGCATGGCGGCCGGGGCGCACTGGCATCTTCCACTGATGCACGACTTCGCCGTCGATGCCGACGAGATAGACGTTGCCACCGGCCGTCTGCGGCGCGATGAGCGTATAGCCGCCCGCGGAAAGTGCGCGATCGTGGGCGATGAGGCCGACGCCACGGCGGCGCTGGGTAATCTGGTCGACGGTTGTCACTGCGGTCTCCATTCGAATCGGGTACGGGTATGCAGCGGAATCTAGACGATCCGGACGGTCAGTAAAATCGGATTATTCTTGACGGCCTGTTCGGAAAAATCTAACGGATCCTTCATGCGTTCGATATCGCAGACATTCCGCTGTTTCGACGAAGTCGCCAGGCGCGGCTCGATTCGCAAGGCAGCCGACGCGCTGCACCTGACCGCTGCGGCGGTGCACCAGCAGATCCGCAATCTCGAGGAGCAGGTCGGCGTCCCGCTGTTCGACCGGCTGCCGCGCGGCATGCAGTTGACGCTCGCCGGCGAGATCGTGATCGCGGCCGTGCGGCGCGGCCAGCGCGATTTCGACAATGCGCTCACGCAGGTCGAGGACCTGCGCGCGCTGCGGCGCGGGCACGTGAACCTGGCGGTGCCCGCGTCGACCGCGGAAAAGCTCGTGCCCGACGCGATCCTCGCCGCGATGCAGCGCTATCCGGGTGTCACGTACAGCGTGCGTTCGGGAAACGGCGAGAGCATCGTGCGCTGGGTCGAGACGGGCGAAGCCGACATCGGCTATGCGCTGCGCCGGCGCACGTCGGCGGGTGTCGTCGAGGTGCGCGCGTTCGCTCAGCCGCTGGGTGTCGTCACGGCGCCCGGCCATCCGCTTGCGGCGTCAGGCGGCAAGGTGCGGCTGCGCGACTGCTTCGCGCAGCCGCTGATCCTGATGACGCCCGACACGGAGCTGCGTGCGATGTTCGACCAGATCGATGCGCGACAGCCGCGCAACGTGCGGCCGCTGGTCGAGACGGGTTCGGTGCCGATGGTGCGGCGCCTCGCGGCCGAAGGCGCGGGCGTCGGCTTCCTGATCGCCGAGAACGTCGCGGACGACGTGGCCGCCGGCCGGCTTGCATGGACGCCGCTTGCCGATGCGGGCGCGCGCTCGTTCAGCTGCATCTATCAACGGGCCGATATGAGCGCGACCGTCGCGATGACGATGTTCCTCGAGTTCTTCTCCGAGGCGATCGAGGCGATGGAGAGCGGCTTCGCGCGCGACGGCCGGCCAGCCGGCAAGCGCCGTCGGGCACCAAGGTAACGGCGTCGCGACATCGGGCGCGCGAGTGCATCGCACTGCGATGCAGTGCAGCACGCGAACCCGCGTGCGAAATCGGTGACGTTGCATACACAACATACGGCCGCGCAACGCCATTCCCTTATTGCGGAAAAAATTCTGTTCGTGGGACTATCGAACGCGTTGCCGGCGCACCGAGGGGGCGCAGGCGGCGTGATGTCCATCGCAACGACCTACAAGAACATCGGCAGACAATGAACAGAACAGCGATTTTTCCGTATGCGTCCGCATTGCTCGCGGCTGCCCTGTTGACGGCGTGCGGCGGCGACGTCGAGAGCGAAGCAGGTCGCACGCCGACATCCTCCACCGATGCGAGTTGCCTCGCAGTCGACAACAGCGGCGCGACGGTCGTGGTGGGCTCGAACCAGCCGGGCGACCCGTCGCTGCCGGAAGCGTCGTCGGGCTATCGCACCGGGATGAAGCCGGTTTATGCGAAGACCTATCTGGTGGCCACGTCGAACGCGTACGCGAGCGCGGCCGGCTGCGCGGTGCTGAAGAAGGGCGGTACGGCCGCCGACGCGGCGGTCGCCGTACAGGCGGTGCTCGGCCTGACCGTGCCCGAGGCGACGGGCCTCGGGTCCGGCGGCGTGCTGCTCTACTACGATGCGCGCGGCAAGACGCTGCAGGCGTACGACGGCCGGGAAACCGCGCCGGCGGCCGCGACGGAGAACTATCTGCGCTACGTCGATGACGCGACCGACCGGTCCGCGCCGCTGCCGAACGCACGCGCGAGTGGCCGCTCGATCGGCACGATCGGCGTGCCGAGGCTGATCGAGGCACTGCAGCAGGATCACGGCCGCCTGCCGTGGCAGAACCTGTTCGGCGATGCGATCACGCTCGCGACCAACGGCTTCCCGATCGGTGGCCGGCTCGCCGACGCGATCGCGGCGAACGCCGCGAACCTGAAGCGCGACCCCGAGGCCGCCGCGTATTTCCTGAACGCCGACGGGACGCCGAAGACGCTCGGCACCGTGCTGAAGAATCCGGCCTATGCGCGCACGCTGACGCTGATGGCGCAGTCGGGTGCGAACGCGCTGTACACGGGGCAGATCGCGCAGGACATCGTTTCCAAGATCGCGACGACGAAGGGCGCGGACGGGTCGACGCTCACGCCGGGCAAGACGACCGTAGCCGACCTGGCCGCGTACCAGGCGAAGCGCCGCGAGCCGGTGTGCACGACCTATCGCAGCTACTGGGTATGCGGGATGCCGCCGCCGTCGTCGGGCGGCATCGCGGTCGCGTCGGCGCTCGGCATGCTCGAGAATTACGACCTGAAGTCGCTGAAGCCGACGGCGATCGATCTCGAAGGCGGCAAGCCGACCGTCGCGGGCGTGCACCTCGTCACCGAGGCGGAACGGCTCGCGTATGCCGACCGCGACAAATACGTGGCCGATACGGATTTCGTACCGCTGCCGGGCGGCACGTGGAATACGCTGCTGAACAAGCCGTACCTGAAATCGCGCGCGGCGCTGATCGATCCGGCCAGGAGCATGGGCACCGCACAGCCCGGCAACCTCGGCGCGGTGCCGCTCGGTGTCGACACGACGCTGATCGAGCACGGCACGAACCAGTTCACGATCGTCGACGGCGACGGCAACGTGCTGAGCGCGACGACGACGGTCGAATCGAGCATGGGTTCGTTCCACATGACCCATGGCTTCCTGCTGAACAACCAGTTGACCGATTTTTCGGCGAACCCGGTCGATAGCGCGGGCAATCCGGTGGCCAACCGCCTGCAGCCGGGCAAGCGGCCGCGCAGCTCGATGGCGCCGACGATCGTGTTCGGGCAGGCCGCGGACGGCTCGCGTGGCGATTTCGTGATGGCGACCGGTTCGCCTGGCGGCGGCACGATTCCGCAGTACGTGGTCAAGACGCTCGTCGGTGCGCTCGACTGGGGGCTCGACGCGCAGCAGTCGGCGGGGCTCGTCGACTTCGGCGCGAGCAACAGCCCGACGACCACGATCGGCGGCGAGCATCCGAACGTCAACACGACGAACAACGGAGCGAACGATCCGCTGATCGCGGGGCTGCTCGCGCTCGGGCACAAGGTATCGACGTCCGCGCAGGCGAGCGGCGTCAATACCGTGATGCGCGTAACGGTCGGCCAGTCGCCCGCGTTGCAGGGCGGCACCGATCCGCGGCGTGAAGGCGTCGTGCTCGGCGATACGTTCCGACCGTAACCGGGCAGGGCGCGCGGCCCCGAACTGCCTGTATGCATCATCGGGCGGTCGGGGCCGCGCATCGTGAAGGAGTCGCAATGACGAACGCGCATCTGCTTGAAATGGACGCCATCCTGTCGGCGCCGGGCTTTTTCGATTTCCTCGCCGACCTGGATTGCGATCGCGCACTGGACAGTCGCGATGCCGAGCCGTTCGATGCGCAGTGGATGGCGTCGTTCGACGAAGTCGACGGCGATCCAGGCGCAGCCGTCGACCGGCCGGCCGTGAGCGCGCTGAGGGAAAAAGCGTTCAAGCTTGCGTTCGGTGCCGCGGGGAACGCCGGTGTGGCGGCTTGCGTATCCGACGATATCGAACTCATCGCGAGGAGCCGGTTGTCGGGCCGCACCGACGGTTGGCCGATACACTTTCTCTGGAATGCTTATCGAAGCGGCCGGTTTCCCTGCTAGCCGTTTTGTCTGCCTGGTTTCCCGATCCGCCGCGATGCGCAGCGATCCGTCGCTTCTCCGTCGTGTAATGCCCCGCGCGGCACGTCTCCAGCGTCACGCCGTCCACTGGTCAATCCCGTTGCAAGCCCCCGATTGTCAAACTATGTGAGGCAATCGTCAGCATTTGCAACGGAAGTAACAGTCCCCGCAAATCAGTCGTTTTGCTCGGCCGCGCCGCTACATTAGCTCCACCTGCCGCATGTCGCGGCAAGGCATGCGACAAGCCGCACGAAGGCGGCCCGCAGCAACAACGTCTTTGGGGAGAATGACCATGAACAAGATTCGTACGATTCTGCTGGGTGCTGCACTGACGGCGATGGCGACTTCGGCTGCGTTCGCACAGACGGCCCAGACCGGCGCCCAGGGTTCCGCAGGTGTCGGCGCGCAGGTTCAGACGCCGCTGCTCGGCGGCGGCGTGGGCGTGCAGGCCGGCGCCGGCGCGAATGCGGCAGGCTCGGGTTCGGGCGCGGGCAACGCCGTCGGCGGCGCGCTGAGCGGCGTCGGCAAGACGGTCGGCGGCGTGGGCTCGGCAGCCGGCGACGCGGTTGGCGGCGCGACGCATGCAGTCGGTTCGGCAGCGGGCACGGCGAAGGATGCCGCAGCGTCGGCCGTCCACTCGACGAAATCGCACGTGAAGCACGTCGCAGGCACGGCGAAGAGCCACGCGCAAGGCGCGGTGTCGACCGTGGGCGACGTAGCCGGCGGCGCGAAGGCGAAGGCCGGCGAGGCGCTCGAAGGCACGACGAACGCGGTGCAGGGCGGTGCATCGGTCGGCGTGAAGGGTTCGGCGTCGGCGCAAGGCGGCGCGCTGTAAGCGTTACGCTTCCCGACACGGCCCGGCCCGCTTCGACGCGGGCCGGGCCGTTTTTATTGGCGCGCGGCGCGTCGTTCATCCCGTCCTCGATACGGGGATGCGTCGGCGTTCGCCACCCATCCGGCGCCGCGACGAGCCTGATGCCCGCCGGCACGAACCGGCGGCGTGCGGCGTGCGTGCCCCCTGCCCATCGCCCTCCCGCCATGCTTAAATAGCGAGGCTCCCCGTTGCCGGGCCGCCGCGATCGCGGCGCCGGCCGATTCGGGCCAGCATGTCCGATCGACATCGTGACGACAGACGACACCAAAACGCCGTTCCGGCCAGTCCGGTGCGGCCCGATAACATTCCGAGGCCTCACGTCATGACCATCCTGTTCCGTCTTCTCGCGCTCGCCTGCGCGCTCTGGCTGGCTGGCTGCCTGCGCAGCGCCGCCCCCGCCGTCCGGCAGTACCAGCGCATCCGCCGCCGCGCCGGACGCCAGCGAACGCCGCGGGCTCGGCACTGCATGGGGCGAGTCGGTGCGATCCGAAACCCGTCAGGTTGAATTCGAACGCGCGGATCCGGCGAAGCCGACGGATCTCGCATCGATCTACTACAACGATGCGTTGCCCGGACATCTTTCCGCGTCCCAGGTTCGCCGGTTGCCGACCCGCGTCGCGCTCGCCAACGGCGACATCGCGCTGTCGTTCACGGACGAAAAGGGCGCGCCGCTGCGTCTCGCGCGCAACGACGGCCGCTGGCACATGGCGGGCATCGAAGGTTCGCGCTACATGATCGTGCTGCGCAACCAGGGGCGCCGTACGTTCGAGATCGTGTCGAGCGTCGACGGGCTCGACGTGCTGTCGGGGCGGCCCGGCAGCTATACGAACGGCGGTTACGTGCTGTATCCGGGCCGCACGCTGACGATCGAGGGTTTCCGCAAGAGCCGCGACGAAGTCGCCGCGTTCCGCTTCGCGGCGGTGCCCGACAGCTATGTCGCGAATTCGAAGTACGGCGATGCCGCGAATGTCGGCGTGATCGGCGTCGCGGTGTTCGCGCAGAAGGAGAACGAAGAGGAGGCGCTGCGCCGCAACGCGAATCCGTTCCCCGGCAACGACAACGGCTATGCACCGCCGCCAGTGCCGCGCGGCGAATGACGGCACCGCGCGGGGTGATCCTGGATCGGGGCTGTCCGGACACCACGCCGGCGCACGCAATGAACTTCACGACCATCCTGCGCGATTCATGCGGACACGGATCATTCCGACGAAATCGATTGCGTTGAAGCTCGCGGCGCTGGCGCTGCTGGCCTCGAATGCGGCCGTTTCCTTCGCCGAAACGCCGACACCTGAATCGGTGCGGCTCGCCAACGGTCACGAGATCGAATGCCCTACCTGGCGATCGCATGGCGCGACGACCCGGTCGGCCTCGACATCCGGTGGGAATCTCTCGCGCACGGCGGTGCAACGCATCGCGTCTATCGTTTCGTGAACGGCACGTTTGTCGAGAACGAGATTCCGCAGTAACGCGGCCGGGCTGCGGCACAATGGCCGTTCGAATTCGCATCGCGTGCGTCCCCACCATCCGGATCGACGGAGCGCCTTATGTCGTTACCCGCTTTCAGGTACCATCCCGACCCGCTGGCAACGGGCAGCGTGATCCGCTCGGACGCGCGCTGCGTATGTTGCGGCGATGCGCGTGGGTACGTGTACGCCGGCCCTGTGTATGCGGTCGACGAGTATGAGCAATGCATCTGCCCGTGGTGCATCGCCGACGGCTCGGCGCACGCGCGGCTCGACGCAGTCTTTACCGATACGTACGGCATCGGCGGCGGCGAATGGGATGAAGTGCCCGACGCGGTCGTCGACGAAATCGCCTGTCGCACGCCGGGCTTTCAGGGCTGGCAGCAGGAACGGTGGTGGACGCATTGCGGCGATGGCGGGCAGTTCATCGGCCGTGCGGGTGCCGGCGAACTGACCGCGCTCGGCCCGCAGGCTATTGTGTCGATTCGGGAATCGACCGGACTCGACGAGGGTGCCGAGTGGGAGCGCTTCTTCGCCGTACTCGACAAGGATGGCTCGCCGACAGCGTATATGTTTCGCTGTATCCATTGCGGCGAACTCGGCGGCTACCAGGATTGCGATTGATGGCCCGGCTGGCGGCATTGCACGGCGATCGCCGGCCCCCTCGTCATGAAACAAAGGAATCTTCGTGAAGTTCATCCACGCGGCAGACATACACCTTGACAGCCCGTTGCATGGCCTGAGCGCGTATCCCGACGCGCCGGCCGCGCAGTTGCGCAACGCGTCGCGCGAGGCGCTGCGGCAACTCGTGGATCGTGCGATCGAAGAGGAAGTCGCGTTCCTCGTGATCGCCGGCGACCTGTACGACGGCGACTGGAAGGACCACAACACGGGCATCTTCTTCGGCCAGCAGATGGGGCGCCTGCGCAAGGCCGGCATCCGCGCGTTCGTCCTCGGCGGCAACCACGATGCCGAAAGCGAGATGACGAAGAAGCTGACGCTGCCCGACAACGTCACCGTGTTCGGCCACCGCAAGGCGGAAACCCACACGCTGCCTGAATTCGACGTCGCGCTGCACGGGCAGAGCTTCAAGGACAAGGCCGTCGTCGACAATCTCGCGATCGGCTATCCGGATCCGGTGCCCGGTTACTACAACATCGGCGTGCTGCACACGGCGCTCGAAGGCTATGCGGCGCACGCGAACTACGCGCCGTGCACGCTGGCCGAACTCCACGCGAAAGGCTACGACTACTGGGCGCTTGGCCACGTGCACGAATTCCAGCAATGGTCGGGGCCGTCCACGGTGGTGTTTCCCGGCAACCTGCAGGGGCGCCATATCCGCGAGACGGGCCGCCGCGGCGCGGTGCTGGTGACGGTCGAGCAGGGCCGCACGCAGGTCGAGCGGCTGTATCTCGACGTGCTGCGCTGGGAAGCCGTGACGGTCGACGCGTCGGATTGCTTCACCGTCGCAGACCTGTCCAGAAAGGTCGGTCAGTCGCTGGAAGCGCTGCTGGCCGTCGACGGCCATGTGCCGCGCGCGGTGCGCGTGACGGTCACGGGGCGCACACCCGCGCATGGCCTCTTTTTCGGCCGTGCGCCGCAGTTGCGCGCGGAGGTGCTGAACCAGATCGGCATGATCGGCAACGAGCGGCTGTGGCTCGAGAAGGTTCGGCTCGCGACGTCCGCAGCCGATCACCAGTCGGGCGAAAGCGAGCAGCTCGAAGCGCTGGAGGACCTGAAGCAGATCCTGGCCGACGCTGCGCGCGATCCGGATTTCCTCGAACTGCTCGAACGCGACCTGAAGCCGTTCGTCGGCAAGGTGCGCAGCGACGTGAAGGAAGAGGTGCCGTTGTTGACGATGGCGCGCGCGGGCGAACTTACCGCACTCGTCGAGCAAGTCGGGCCTGCGTTGCTCGCGCGGCTGGCGAGGGGGGAGTAAGCGATGCGGATCAACCGGCTCGATCTGATCAAGTACGGCAAGTTCACCGACGAGACGCTGCGATTCCCGTCGGCCGGCGAGGATTTCCATGTGATCGTGGGGCCGAACGAGGCCGGCAAGTCTACGATCCGCACGGCCGTGTCCGAGCTGCTGTTCGGGATGAAGCTGCAGACCCCGCTCGATTTCCTGCACAGCACGCCCGAACTGCGGATCGGCGGCGTGCTGGAGAGCGCTACGGGCGAACTCGCGTTCCACCGTGCGCGCGGGCGCAGTCCGCTGCGCACACCCGCCGACGACAAGCTGCCCGACGACTATCTGGCAGCCGTCCTCGACGGCGCCACGCGCGAATTCTTCGAGCAGATGTTCGGGCTCGATCACGGGCGTCTGGTCGACGGCGGCCGGAGCATTCTCGACGCATCCGACAAGCTCGGCCAGGTGCTGTTCGAATCGGCTGCCGGTGTCGGCAGTCTCGGGCCGGTGCGTGAGGAGCTCGATGCGCGTTCCGTCGAGCTCTGGGCGCCGCGCCGCAGCGGCAGCGCGTTTGCGCTCGCGGAATCGTCGTTCAACGAAGCCGTGACCGAACTGAAGACGGTCCAGGTGCGCACGCGCGACTGGGTCGAACGCAAGGAGGCGCGCGAAGCGGTCGAACAGCAGATCGAGCAGGCACGCGCGGAACAGCGTCGGCTCGAAGCGCTGCGCTCGAAGCTCGAACGGGTGCGACGGCTGGCGCCATACCTGAAGGAGCTGACGGTCAAGGACGCGGCGCTGGCGGAGTTGGGGCCGGTCGTCGAGTTGCCGCCCACCGCGTATGCGGATCTGCTGAAGGCGCAGGGCGATCTCGCGGCCGAACAGAAGGTGCTCGAGGAGCGGCGTGCCGACCTGCTCGCGAAACGGCAGGCGCGCGATGCGATCGAAGCCGACGCCGACACGCTGGCGCTCGAAGCCGACATTGAAGCGCTCGATCGGCTGCGCGGCGCGTGCATGAATCATGCGCAGGATCTGCTGCTGCTCGGCGCGGATGTCGAGCGGCACCTGTCGGCCGCGTTTGCAGCGGCCGGCCAGCTCGACTGGCCGACGGACGAAGCGTCGCTGCGCGCGTCGCTGCCGACCGCGTTGTCGCTGAAGACGGTTGCAAACCTGTTGCGCGAACACGGTGCGCTGCACCAGGCGCTTGCCGGCGCGCGCGAATCGCTCGACGAACGTACGCGCGAGCTTGCGCAGGTGAGGGAACAACAGGCGCGCCTGCCGACCGTCGATGTGCCGGAGGCGCTGCGTGCGGCGTTGGCCGATGCACAGGGCTTTCGCAACAGTGGCCAGCGCGAGCAGGCACTCGAACAAGAAATCGCCGCCGCCGAACGCACGTTGTCCGGTGCACTCGATGCGCTCGGCCAGTGGCGCATGCCGGTCGATACGCTGCGTGCGCTCGACGTGCCGTCGGCGGCGCGGCTCGGCACGCTGCTGAAGGAGGACAGCGAACGCGCGAGCGCGGTCGCTGCTGCACGCGACGCGCGGGACGGCGCGCTCGAGGAGCTCGAGCGGCTCGAACTGCAGGAAAAGCACTTCGCGGAGAACCACAAGGTCGTCACGACCGCCGACGTGCTGGCGGCGCGCGCGCGACGCGACGGCGCGTGGGGCGATATCCGCAGCGGCGCGGTCGATCTCGCAACGGGCGCACCTGCGGTCGACGACGCTATCCGCCTTGCGGACGAACTCGTCGACGCACAGCTCGGCGCGACGCAGGCGGCCGCGACATTGCAGTCGTTGCGTCAGCAGGTCGAATCCGCACGTGCCGGCGTGACACGCAGGCAGGCCGCACTGGACGAGCGCGAGCGTGAGCTCGCCGCGCATCGCGACGCATGGGCTGCGCTCGCGACGACGGCCGCGGTGCCCGGCATGCCGCTGGCGGCGATGGGTGACTGGCTTGCAAAGCGCGACACGGTGTTCGCCGCGCAGGCCGACCTTGACCGGCTGCGCCGCGAATTCGACACGATTCGCGCCGCGCGCGCGGGTGCCGAAACCACGCTGCGCACGGCACTGCGTACCGTGTCGCGAGGCGGTGAGTCGGATGGCCTGGCGGCGCTCGTCGCGATCGCCGAGACTTTCGTACAGTCGGCCGAGAAAGCGCTCGCGCAGCAGGACAGCCTGGAGGATCGCGCGCGGGAGGCGGAACGCGGATGCGCGACGGCACAGTCGCGTGCCGGCCACGCGCAGTCGGCCTACGATGCGTGGCATGCGCAATGGCGCGACGCACTGGCCGACGCCAAGCTGTCCGCAAGCGCGGCGACGCTGGCTGCGGCGGAGGGCGCGCTCGAGCTCGCCAACACGGTGACGGCCGAACTGGCCGATGCCGATGCGCCGCGCAACCGGATCGCCGCGATCCGCGCCGAACTGGCCGCGCTGGAGGCGGGCGCGAGGCGGCTTGCCGAAGCGCTCGCGCCGGAATGGCTGGCGAGCGGCGACTGGCCGGACGTCGCGCGCCGGCTGACGATGCGCCTCGCGGCTGCCAGGGAAATCGCGCGCGCGATCGGTCGTGCCGACGACGCTGTTCGGCAGGCCGACGGCAAGGTCGCGGACGCGGCCGCCGCGGTGGCCGGTGCCGATGCGCGCATCCAGCCGCTGCTGCAACTGGCCGGCGTCGTGTCGATCGACGAGGCCCTGCCGCTGGCCGAACGCTCGGATCGCCGGCGCCAGCTTCGGCAGGCGGTCGATGCCGCCCACGAGGCGCTGGTGCGCGATGGTGACGGCCTGTCCCGGTCCGCCGTCGAAGCGGAAGTCGCGGAACAGGACATCGCCGACGTACCGGCGCACCTCGAAGCAGTGAAGCAGTCGCTCAGTGACGTCGGCAAGCGGCTGAACGAGCTTTCACAGCAGCAGGTCGTGGCCGATCAGGCGTTCAGCGCGATCGACGGTCAGTCGAACGCGGCCGTTGCGGAGTCGAAACGACAGGAAGCGCTGGCGGCGATGGGCGAAGCAGCCGAACAGTATTTGGAGGCGGCCACGGCGAGCCGGTTGCTGAAGTGGGCGACGGATCGCTACCGCGACCAGAAGCAGGGGCCGATGCTCAGGCGCGCGGGCGAGATTTTCGCCGGGCTCACGCTGGGCGAATTCGCGCGGTTGACCGTCGATACCGAACGGACGCCGCCCGCCCTGTATGCACGACGGACGAAGGGGGCATCGGTCGAGGTCGCCGGTTTGAGCGAAGGAACGCGAGACCAGTTGTTCCTCGCGCTGCGGATCGCGGCGCTGGAACTGCAGCTCGGTAGCCGGACTGCACTGCCGTTCGTCGCCGACGACCTGTTCATCAATTTCGACGACGCGCGTGCGAAGGCTGGCCTCGATGCGCTGCGCGATCTGTCGACGCGAACCCAGGTGCTGTTCCTGACGCACCACGACCATCTGCTGCCGCTCGTGAGGGATGTATTCGGCGCGCGAGTCAACGTGGTCGAACTGCAGCGCGCGCCGGCCGGTGCGTGACGCGGGGCGTGCGTGGATGCTGGCGCACGGGCGGGGTCATCGCGAACAGGTAGTATGTGCGGTTCCGAAATGCACGCGGCCGGTTCTGCCGGTCGCGGGTCAGGCCACACGAGGGGGGAATATGAAAAAGCTGGTAGCCGCCATCGCGTTCGCGGCGGACAAGCATCGCAATCAGCGGCGCAAGGACGAAGAAGCGTCGCCGTACATCAATCATCCGATCGCACTCGCCGACGTGCTGGCCAACGAGGCCGGCGTCGAGGACGAGCGCGTGATCGTCGCGGCCGTGCTGCACGACACGGTCGAGGATACCGAGACGACCGAGCAGGAATTGCTGCGGCTGTTCGGCAAGGACGTGGCGGACATCGTGATGGAAGTCACCGACGACAAGTCGCTGCCGAAGGAGGAGCGCAAGCGCCTGCAGGTCGAGCATGCGGCGACCATCAGCCGGCGCGCGAAGCTCGTGAAGCTGGCCGACAAGATCTGCAACTTGCGCGACATCGCGCGGCATCCGCCCGCGGATTGGCCGCTCGAACGCAAGCAGGCGTACTTCGACTGGGCGAAGTCGGTCGTCGATCCGATGCGCGGCGTACATCCCGGTCTCGAGGCGATCTTCGACGCCGCGTACGACGCACGGCCGGCGGACTGAGGCGCCCGCATGCGACCGGTTCGATCCGTCGGATCCGCCGCGCGGCAATCGCCGGCCGTGGCGGGGGTCGATGTGGGTGGCGAAAAGAAGCAGTGCGATCTCGTGATCCTGCGCGGGCCGACTGTCGTCTACCGCGAGGAACGTATCGCGCCCGAGGCGGTGCCTGCGCTGTGCCTCGCCCATGACGTCGTGGCCGTGGGTGTCGACGCACCGAGCCTGTGGTGGACGGGGAGCGGGCGCCGGGCGGCCGAACAGGCGCTCGCGCGCGAACGGATCTCGTGCTTTCCGACGCCGTCGCGGGAGCAGGCGGTGGCGAGCACGTCAGGCTTCTTCGACTGGATGTTCATGGGAGAGCGTGTCTACCGCGCGCTCGCGGATGCCTATCCGCTGCTGACCAGCGCCCGCTATGCGGGCGGGCGCGCGAGCTTCGAAACCTATCCTTATGCGATCACCTGCGCGATGCTGGGCAGGGCCGTCGCATCGGCGAAGCAGAAACGCAACCAGCGCCGGCAGTTGCTGGAACGACTGGGAGTCGACGTGTCGACGCTGAAGTCCGTCGATGCGCGAGACGCGACCCTTTGCGCGTTGACGGCGCAATGCGTCATCGACGGGAATGCGCACGCGTATGGCGATGCGGAGGGCGGATATATCCGCGTGCCGATCGTGAGCGAGACGATCGTTCTCGACGCGCTGTAGTCGCGTCGCGCGGCCCGGGCGACGGGCGTAGCGAAAAGGTGAGCTTTTGCGGGAGGGGCCTGGCCTGCTGGTCGGTGTGACGACTCACGCATCTCGGGCTGCGACTTTCGGCTGGCAAGCATCGGGATGGCTGGCGCACACGACATGACGCCGGTGCGCGACGCGAGCCCGAGCGGTGTGACTTAATCCTCGAGGATGGCTTTCGGCACGCTGGACAGGTCGCAGGCTTGAGCCTGTTCGAAGTAGCCTTCGGCATCGTCGATCATCACGACGGCGACGTCGATCAGCTCGTCGAGCCGTTGCAGCAGCGATTCACGCCATTCGATGTCTTCGTCGCGCTCGGGCGTCTTGTCCAGTTGCTCGATGATCGAGTCGGCCGTCTGCAGGAAAGGAATCGCCTGCTGATAGTTTTCGATCGAGACCATCGCCGCGTTGCGCGCGCCGACGAGTCGTTCGCGGTGCTCGTCCGCCAGTTCGGATTCGCCGCTGATCCGCGGCAATACATCCGAGATGCGTTGCAGAAGCGGGGGAGCCTGTTCTTCCAGGATGATGGCGCGCTCGCGCAGCGCGGCATATTCGGCGCGAAGGTCGGCGTCGCCGGGTTGAGTGGTGCTGTCCATCGTGGATATGAGTGCGTGGTTCGGTCGCGGCATGATACTCGACGGCACCCGATTCCTTGCTCGTTCCGCGACCTCCTGTATTGGGAGACGACGGATATATGTCACATCAATAGAGGATGGCTCGCGTTGCGTTACGCGGCCCGTCGAGCCCCAAGCCCCCGTGCGCGTCAGCGCACGGGGGCTTTTTCAAAATATTTTCACAAAGGGGCTTGCGTAGTCGGGGGTGCGTGCTTAGAATCACGCCTCTTTCGCGCTAACGGAAACACGGCGCGGAAGAGGGAAGCAGGGTTGGCGGTGTGCTGGAGTCTGAAGCGCGCCGCTAGCCTGGAAGTTGAGCCCCGCAGTCGCAACGATGTAGTGTAAAAAGTTGTTGACGAACTGCGAAATACGGTTCATAATCTCACTTCTCTGCTGCTGAAAACGCAGCGCTGCCGG
>NZ_SCNZ01000035.1:0-89873 GCF_005502655.1 Burkholderia sp. 4NA327C6
CAGAGAGCCGATCTAGCTGTTGGCCGATGAGAGACCGGTCGACGTCGAGGTCGACAGCGAGGTGACCGAGCTATTGGTCGACGAGAGGCCGGTCGACAGCGAGCCGATGGAGCTGTTGGCCGACGAGAGACCCGTCGACGTCGAGGTCGAGAGCGACGTGATCGAGCTGTTAGCCGACGACAAACCGGTCGATGCCGACGTCGACAGGCTCGTGATGTTCGACGTCGTCGTGCTCGCCACTGCGTAGAGCTGGCTGCCGTTGATCGCATCGGTGCTGGTCGCGCTGACGAGGCCCGCGGCGACGTTCTGGATTCGACGTTCCGCGTTAACCTGACCGACGCTGACGATGCCGCCCGTCGGCGTCCCGGCTTGGTAGGTGCCGAACGTCTGGCCGCCGATCGTGGTGCTGTTGACGGCGGTGTTGCCGCCCGTCGTCGCCGACGCGGTGCTGTTCGTTACCGAGCTGCTGCCGAGCGCAACCGAGTTTGCGACGTTTGCGGTCGAGCCGACGCCGATGGCGATGGCGTTCGAGGCCGTTGCATTCGCGTTTTGGGCGAACGCGACCGAACCCGAACCCGACGCAGTCGAGTTCGAGCCGAAGGCCGTCGCATAGTTGTTCGAGGCCACGGCGGAGGAGCCGACGGCGACCGCGCCGGACGCGCCGCTGGCTGTCGAGCCGTTGCCGAGCGCAATGGCGTCTGCGCCCGTCGCACGCGTGGTGGCGGCGAAGCTGCCGACGGTGCCGAGTGCAATCGCGCCGATGCCCGTTGCGGTTGCCGAATTGCCGATTGCGACGGCGCCGTTCGTGCCCGTCGCGTTCGCGGAGCTGCCGATTGCTACCGCGCTGTTGCTTGCCGTGCTGCTGTTGCCCAGCGCGACGGAGCCGGTGCCGCTCGCGGAATTGCCGTTGCCGAGCGCAAGGGCCCCGGAACCATTCGACGTGTTGTTCGCGCCGATCGCCAGTGCACCCGTGCCGGTTGCGCTGTTCGGATCGCCGATCGCAACGGCGCCGTCACCGCTTGCGACCTGGCCTCGACCGATCGCGACCGCGCCGCCGCCTGCCGTGGCGCCGTTCGCGGTGGTGCCGGACGAGCCGATCGCCACGTTCTGGCCCGTCGCGCCGGAGGTGACACCGTCGCCTTGCGCGATGCCGTATGCGCCATTGACGGCCGCGCCGCGGCCGACTGCGATCCCCGACGTGGCGCTCGAAGCCACCGACGACTGCCCGCCGATCGCGATGCCGTCCGAAGCGGCCGACTGCGCTCCCTTCGTTGCATTGCTGCCGATCGCAACCGCGCCGGCACCCGAAGCGATGGTCGAGTTTGCGTAAGAAAGCGGGGTCGTGCCATTGCCGGCTGCGCCGCCGATGGCGACCGAATTCAGCGCGTTGGCCGTTGCGCCGAAGCCGAGCGCCGTGGCACCCGCGCCGCTGGCCGTCGACTCGAGGCCGGCGGACGTGCCCCACAGCCCGGCAGACGACAGAAAGCCCGTTGCCGTACCGCCGGTACCGGTGACCTGCGCGAACGCACCGTAAGCGGTCGCCGCCAGGTTGTTGTTGCCGGAGGCGTTACAGCCACCGACCGTGGAATAGGTGCCTGATCCGTCGACCGGATACGCATTGGTGTTGCCGGTCGTCGTGCGGCCAACCGTACCGCTGCCGCCACCCGACGTACATGACGACACTGTGAACTGGGTGCCGTTGGTCGTTCCTGGTATGAACGTATTGGCGCTCGCGAATGAAGGCAGTGCGGCCAGCGCGACGAGCACGGCGGCGGCAACAGCCGACTTGTTCGGCTTGCCCCGTGCCGAGTCGATTTCCGATGCGGCGACCCATGCGCCAAGAGCCTCGTTCCAGATCGAGCGGTATGTGCGGTTCATGTCCTGCTACCTCCAAATATGCACGCCACACACCGGTCTCTTTTGTTAGAGGAATACTCCGTGCGCTCGCGCGAATCTCAAAATTGATGGGCGGAGTTTATTGGAGGCGGATTTTTCAGATTGATAAAAAGTGATAAATAGAGCGTTTGGAAAGTTAAAGGATGGTTAATGGGTCGTGTTTTGATGCATTGACTCAGAATGTATTTGTAAGACGTAAGAGTGTTTAGTGAATGGTTTTGAACTGCGGCGACTTTCATGGTTTTTCGTATAAAAATCAATGTGTTATGTCTATTTTGTGCGGTGGGTCACACAACAGAATCGCCGAATTGTAAGACAAATGAAATAGCAAACGTTTGCGGAGCGGGCGAAAGTTTCGAGATTGTAATGTTTCTTGGTACGAGGTTTAATAATGCGATCTCCATCTTGTTAACTTGTTAATTGACTATTTATGTGTTGGCTTTTGATTGATTTTTAGGATTATCTTTAAATCAATTTAATTTGAAATGTCGAACATCGGGCTGTGCTGATTTGCGCGTCCGGTCCGCTGCGATGGCCCGCGTGACGGGCGTTTCGGGCCGGTCGGTGCGTCGAATTTGTAAAAAAGTGCTACAAGGCGGTGGACCGGATCGTCAGCATTCACCTTTCGAATTTGTCCTATTGACTATTTCCGCGACTGTGACAATCGAATGGGGTTCAGCGACGGGGCAAATCCGTCAGGCAGGCGTGATCTGCGTCGATGGTGCGTCTGGCGGCGACAGGTTGTTAAAGAGGCTGTCCGGTGCCGTCGGCCATGTCCCCGAATCGTCAAATCCTGGGTGTGACAATTTGTCCGCGTGCGCCCAAGCGCCGAAGAAAAAAGGGCGGGAGTGAGTGTGTCCGGCGCGCCACATCCGGCAGGGCTCTGCAGTCGGCAAGGTTCCACACCGGATGCGATGGGGCGGCCTCGAGCGGACGGCGGACGGGGTAGCCCAGTAACGCGGCTCGCCATGGAAGTGCAACGACCCCGCAGCGAAGTTCGAACGCGCCCCGGGAGCGGGCCACCGAACGGGACGGATGCGTCGATCGTCGCGTATCGCTTGTTGCACGGCCGGATGCTGGCGATGCCGTTGCCGACGCCCGGATCCCGGTTGAATTCGGCGGCCCGAGGTTTTGAGCGTCGACGAAGGCGTTGCCCGGTTGCCCGACCGGACAACCGGGCCAACCGGACTTCCGCCCGGCGCGGTGGCCTTTACTTCTTGAGAAACCGCAGCGCAAGCCGCGCCATGCGCGGCACAAACATCGGGCGCAGCAGGCGCTTGTCGTAGCCGGCCATCCGCCGGTCGTTCTCGGCGAGACACAGTTCGATCAGCTCGCGCGGATTGAGTGCATCGCCGATATCGGCGGTGCCGGTCGCCGGGAAGTTCGCGTCACGTGCGACGCCGTCGGAATCGATGCCGCGCGCGATGCCGATGCGCTCCCGGATCAAATGCACCCATACGGCCGCGACCCGCGCGAAGAACCACGGCCGGCGCCACCACGGGAGCGAGCGCCAGTACCACGCGTACCAGTTCACGAAGAACAGGATATGGCGGCCTTCTTCCTGGATCACGGGCTCGAAGGTGTCGACGAGTTCGGGCGGGAAATAGCCGGAGCGCTGCGCGGAACGGAACAGGCCGAACGCGAAGAAGCTGTCGATGCATTCGCTGAAGCCCGTGACGATCCACCACCACTCGGGATCTTTCGGCGCAGGGTAGGCCGGCTCGGGGGCGAGCCGGATGCCGTATGCCTCGACGAGCTTCGACAGCACGACCTTGTGGCGCGCTTCCTCGCCGCCGTCCATCTCGAGTGCGCGGCGCAGCAGCGGATCGCCGATCGTCGCCGCATAGGTGGCCACGCGGATCGATGCGCGGCCTTCGGTCTGCACTGCGATGTCCCAGATCGGCAGCGACGTGAGCCGTTTGAGCTCGGCGGGCGTGAGCGCCGGCCAGTCGATCACCGCCGGCTTGTACGGGTTGTGTGTGTCGAGCAGCATGCGGCAGAACATCTGCATGTGCGCGTCGGAACCGATCCGGACCGGACCTTGCCTCTCGAAGGTCCAGTTGCGCATTGCATGATCTGCCGCTGCGTGCTGTTCCTGCAGCGTGTCGCTCATGGCTGTGGTCATACGTTTACGGGTCGAAAGATTTTTGCATAGCTTCCGTAAACGCGTATTTTCGAGCGGCCATGGGCACGCCGGTGTCGTTTGTCGCTAAGGCAGAGCGGATCGGCATCCAAGGCGAGCGAGACGGCTCCCATGCGGTAGTGGTTGTCGTGCCCTATCTCTCGGTGGACGCAGCCAGCATCACTTCCGTACGCCAACCGCCGTCGAGCGTGAACAAGGGCGGTTGCAGGCATCTGCGCCGCGTCGATACGCAGCCAATCACGGGGATCCCTTCGTTCTCGCCGAAGCCAGGCCGGCGTGAGCCGGCTCAGCGAGCGTCATGGCGACCTTCGTCCATCTTCGCGACAGCCTCTTTCAGCAGCCCGCGCAACCAGGTGAGCCCGGGGTCCGAGGTCCGGTGCTTGTGCCATTGCATCGCCTGCTCCATCGTCGGGACCGGCACCGGTACCTCGCGCAGCACGATCGGCAGGCTGCGCGCGGCTTCTTCGGCGAGCCGCCGGTGCATGGTGGCGATCCGGTTCGTGCCGGCCAGCAGGTGCGCCGGCGACACGAAGCTGTACGTGCTCGCCTCGACCCGCCTCACAACGCCGAGCCGCTGCATGAACCAGTCTTCGATCGCCGCCTGTGCGTCGCCGACCTGCACGACGACGTGCCCGGCCGCCATGTAGCGTTCGTTCGTCATCTCGCCTTGCGCGAGGGGGCTGTCGCGCCACATCACACAGCAGTAGGTTTCCTCGAGCAATACCTCGGCCGGATGCTCGGTCGAGCAATACTCCTTGGGGATGATCAGCAGATCCGCTTCACCGCGTTCGAGCAAGCGGTGGGGATACGCGATTTGCGGGCGCAGCTCGAAGCGGATGCCGGGTGCTGCCTTGTAAGCGAGCGCGAACAGGTGCGGCATGAGCGTCGTCATCGTGTAGTCCGAAACGAACAGGCGGAACAGCCGGTTCGCGTGCGCCGGCACGAATTCGGGCTGAGCCGCCACCGTCGCGTCGACGCGCACAAGGATGTCGCGCACGGCGTCTTTGAGCGCATCGGCGCGCGGCGTCGGCTCCATCTTGCGACCGACCTGCACGAGCAGTTCGTCGTTGAAGTATTCGCGCAACCGCGAAAGCGCGTTGCTCATCGCCGACTGGCTCAGGTGGATCTTTTCGGCCGCACGGCTGATGTTCTGTTCGCTCAGGAGCGCGTCGAGCGCCACGAGCAAGTTGAGGTCGAGCTTGTTGAACCGCATGCGCGCTGTCTCCGTTCTCCTCTTCGCTACCGCGTGGCCGCGCCGTATGCGATATCAGGGTTTAACCTGAAAGTATTGATGCCGTCGATAGCGGCAATGGATCGAATCCATTTTTAGCATACATCAGCCTGTCCTAACCTAGCCACATCTCGACGCGACGGCAGCCCGCGCATCGTATCGGGAGGCCAGCGTCAGGTCATTTTCGGATCGAACGTACCGCTGTACCTCGGCCGTCTGCACCGCGCTTTCCACTACTAAAAGAGATGCCAGGCGGCGCAAACGCGCCTCCAGGAAGAGGAGACAGCATGTCCACGAAACTGATCGCAGCCGTTGTCGGTTGCGCCGTGTTGGCGACGGGTTCGATGAAGGATGCACAGGCGTTCGAAGGCGGCGTTTCACCGTATCCGGCCGGCGCGGTGGGGACGAACATCGCCAACCTGCCGCCGATCCCCGGCCTGTTCGCACTCGAACAGTTCAACTACAGCTTTGCGAACGGCCTCTATGGCAACGACGGCAAGAAACTGCCGATTCCGTTCCATACGTCGGTGTTTTCGGAAACCACGCGTCTGCTGGCGGCGTATCCGTTCCATCTGCTCGGCGCAAACGTCTATACGCAGCTGGTCATTCCCGTTGTGTCATTGCACAGCACCGTGTTCGGGCAGTCGAGCACGCAGAACGGCCTCTCCAACATCACGCTGACGCCCGTGTTGTTGCAATGGAATCTCTCGCCGAACCTGGCGATTGCGTCGGGCATCGACGTTGCATTCGAGACGGGTTCCTATAGCCCGGTCAAGTCGAGTGTCGCGGTGGGCTACACCTCGGTGCAGCCGGTGATCTCGATTCGCTACAACGTTCCCAACGGAATCGACGTCGCGCTCGCAAACCGCTTCCTGCTCAATCTGAAGAACGGCACGACGGACTACAGCTCGGGCGACGGTTACGTCGCGGAGTTCAACGCAGGCTGGAACTTCGGCCCGTGGAAACTCGGCGTGGTCGGCGCGTACCTGAACCAGTTCAGCGACGACAAGGCCGGCGGCGTGAGCGTGGGCAATCGCATGCGGACCTTCGGCATCGGTCCGTCGATCGTGTACGACGCGAGAAGCTGGAACGTCAACCTCAATTATCAGCAAGGCATCTATGCCGCAAACACGGCGAAGAGCAGCAGCGTGTGGCTGAACATCGCCATCCCGTTGTGGGCCGGCTTCGGGCACAAGGGCTGAGCATCGTGTCGCGCGCCGGACTGCGCGCGAGAACCGGTCATCGGCGCCGTCATCGAGCAATACGCAATTTCAATCAAGGCAATCAGCATGTTCCGATACTTTCCTACCAACTACGTCTGGAATCTGTCCGTCAATCTCGCCATCGAAATGGGCGCGCGCATCGGTGAAATCGAGGAGATGTGCGGGCCGCTCCAGGAAGCGGCCAGGCAACCGGACGCCGACGGCACGCGTGCGTTTCGCGAAGCGTGGGTCGAGAAGGCCGATCGCCTTTGCGATCTCGCGCAGGACGACGAGGCCCGGGGGCGGCGGCGGTCGGCGGGCGAGAAGTACAAGCGTGCCGCGATCTATCTGATCACGGCCGAGCGCATGCTCGCGCACGATGCCCCGGGACGTATCGAGCTTTACCAACGCTCGCTCGATACGTTCGACGATGGCATCGCACGCTCCGGCGACAACTGCGAGCGCGTCGCCATTCCGTACGGCGACACGCATCTGTCCGGACTCCTTGTGAAAGCGAAGAATGCCGATGCGCGCAGCCCGCTGCTCGTGCAGGTCAACGGGCTCGACTCGACCAAGGAAATGAAGTACTTCGTGGGCTTGCCGGCCTGGCTGGCCGCGCGCGGCGTGTCGTCGTTGATTGTCGACCAGCCCGGTACCGGCGAAGCGTTGCGGCTGCACGGCCTGAATGCCGTATACAACTCGGAAGTCTGGGCGAGCAAGATCGTCGACTGGCTCGAAGGCCGGGACGACGTCGATCCGAAGCGGATCGGCATGGAGGGCGTGTCGCTCGGCGGCTACTACTGCCCGCGCGCAGTCGCGTTCGAGCCGCGTTTCGCCTGCGGTGTGGTGTGGGGCGCCAACCACGACTGGCGCGACGTCCAGAAAAGACGCCTGCAGCGCGAAGGCAACTTCCCGGTGCCGCACTACTGGAAGCATGTCTGCTGGGTCTGGGGCGCGAAGGATATCGACGACTTCATGCGCATCGCCGAAGACGTGCATCTCGACGGTGTGCTCGATCGTATCAAAGTGCCGTTCCTCGTCACGCATGGTTCGCAGGATTCGCAGATCCCGGTCGCCTGGGCTCATCGCACGTACGAGCAACTCGTGAACAGCCCCAAGCGCGAGCTCAAGATCTTCACCGAGCGCGAAGGCGGCGTCCAGCACTCGAGCTTCGACAACTCGATCAACGCGGGGCACTTCATCGCCGACTGGATCGCCGAAACGCTTGGCGGACGCACCTCGCTCTGACTCATTCACCCATCTCAAGTACGTACATCTCATGAATATCATCGGACCCGATACGCTGGTCTTCGGCGTGGACGACGTCGCCGCCTGCAGCCAATATCTGCTTGACTACGGGCTGCTGCCGGTGCGCAGCGACGACACCGGCGGCCGTTTCGAGGCACTCGACGGAACGGGCATCGACATCGCGCGTCGCGACGATCCGGCGTTGCCGCCTGCGCTCGGCACGGCAAGCATGCTGCGCAAGACGATTTACGGCGTCGCCGATGCCGCGACGATCGACGCGATCGCGGCGGAACTGTGCCGCGACCGCGAAGTGCGCACGCTCGCCGACGGATCGATCGAATCGCTCGACGACATGGGTTTTGCGATCGGCTTCCAGGTCACCAGGCGCCGTCCGCTCGCCTTGGCCGCCGAACCCGTGAATGCGCCGGGCGCGCCTGCGCAGCGCGCGCCGAACATCGTGGCCGTGAGCGACGATGCGGTGCTGACTCCGCGCACGCTCTCGCACGTCGTCTACTTCGTGCCGGATGCGGCGAAGGCCGAAGCGTTTTATGTGGAGCGCCTCGGCTTTCGCTGCACCGACCGATTCACGGGCGTCGGGCCGTTTCTGCAGCCGGCCGGCACGCTCGACCATCACACGCTGTTCATGATTCAGACGCCGCCTTTCATGAAGGGTTGCGAGCATTTCACGTTCCATATGGGCGGACCGACCGAAGTGCTGCAGGCGGGCACGCGTTTCGTCGCGAAGGGCTACCAGTCGTTCTGGGGGCCGGGGCGTCATCGGTTCGGCTCGAACTGGTTCTGGTATTTCAACAGCCCGCTCGGCTGTCACGTGGAGTACGACGCCGACATGGATCTGCACGACGATGCATGGAACGCGCGCGAGGCGCCGATGGGCGCCGACGCGTCGCAACTGTTCCTGTTCCAGCATCGCGACAAGTGGGCGCCGGGCGGTCCTCCGCCGGGGGCGGCCGCGGCGAAGTCGGATTGACGGCGAGCATCGTTTCATCATGTCCGAGACATATCCCGATCGCATCCGTCTCGCAAACGTCGACGATCTGCCCGATCCCGGCGCGCGCGGCTTCGATCCCGATGGGCAGGGGCACGACACGCTTTTTGTCGTGCGGTACGGCGCGCAGGTTCGTGCGTATCGCGATGCGTGCCCGCACTTTTTCGGCGAAACGCAGATGGCCTGGCGCAAGGATGCCTACCTGAACGGCGACGGCACCCGAATCGTCTGCCACGCGCACGGGGCGCAGTTCGACATCGCAAGCGGTGAGTGCGTACTCGGCCCGTGCCTCGGTCAGCGGCTGACACCCGTCGAGATCGACGTGACGCGCGACGGCACCATCGTGCTGATCGCGACATGACACACCCACACCAGACATAACCAGGAGACATCCAGATGGCAGCCCCTCTTCAACACGTCCTCGTCATAGGCGGCGGATTTTCCGGTATGGCGACGGCGATCCAGTGCGCGAAGCTCGGCCTCACTGTCGACCTCGTCGAGATCGACCAGGGCTGGCGCTCGTACGGCGCCGGCATCAGCATTGGCGGGCCCACGTTGCGCGCGCTGCGCACGATCGGCGTGCTCGACGCCTTCTTCGAGGGCGGCCACGGCGGCGACGGCGTGAATCTGTACACGGCCGGCGGCCAGTCGATCGGCGTGCTGCCGACTCCGCGAGTGGCCGGCGAGGACGTTCCTGGCGGCGGCGCGATCATGCGCCCGGTGCTGGCCGATATTCTCGCCAAGGCGACACGCGCCGCAGGCGTGCGCGTGAAGCTCGGCTGCACCTTCTCGCGGATCGAGCCGCGCGGCGAACAAGTGGACGTGGCGTTCACGGACGGCACGCACGGGACGTACGACCTCGTGGTGGGCGCGGACGGCCTCTACTCGAAAGTGCGCGCCGCTACGTTTCCCGATGCGCCGAAGCCGCGCTATACCGGCCAGGGCGTGTGGCGCGCCGTGGTGCCGCGACCGGCGGAGATCGCTTGCGCGACGATGTGGCTGGGGCACCGGATCAAGGCGGGTGTCAATCCGGTTTCCCGGGAGGAAATGTACGTCTTCGTCACCGAGGACAGGCCGACCAACGACTACATCGATCCCGCCGAATGGCCGCGCATGCTGTCCGAGTTGCTGGCCATGTTCGACGTGCCGCTGATCCGGTCCATCCGCGCGCAGATCGGCACCGAATCGCACGTCAACTACCGTCCGCTGGAAAGCCTGCTGCTGCCGGCGCCCTGGTTCAGCTCACGGGTGGTGCTCGTCGGTGATGCGGTGCACGCGACCACGCCGCATATGGCGGCGGGCGCGGGCATCGGCATCGAGGATGCGATCGTGCTTGCCGAAGAGCTGGGGCGCGGTGCGACGGTGGAGGCTGCCTTGCAGGCATTCCAGGCGCGTCGTTGGGAGCGCTGCCGCATGGTGGTGGAAAACTCCGGGCGGCTTGGCGAGATCGAGATTGGCGGCGGCGACAAGGAGGAACACCGGCGCATCATGCACGAGACGCATATGAGTCTCGCGCGGCCTATCTGACGCAAGCGGAGGCACGATGGAGACGAACCTTTCCCCCACGACGCCGGCACCTGCCGACCGGTCGATATCGACCGACACGACGCGGCTTGGCGCGTTCGGCACCGTTGCGTTGATGCTCGCGCATTGCGCCGGCATGGTCGATCTGGTGGCCTTGCCGGTTTGGGTCGGCACGTTGATCGGTGCGTATCGGCTCGATCCCCAGAAGGCGGGCCTGCTCGCCACGCTGTTCCTGGCGGGTGCCGTACTGAGCAGCGTCTTTTTCTCGCCGCGCTTGAATCGCCTGCCGGCGCGCGCGATGTCGACCGTCGGCTTCGGCATCGCGGCGGGCGCGTTCGTCGGCATCACGTCCGTGCCGGTTGATCGCTACCTGATGTTGGCGACGCTGCATGCCGTCGCGGGCGTCGCTGTCGGATGCGGCCTGAGCTTCACGCACGGCACCGTCGGGCGCAGCCGCAATCCGCATCGTTTGTTCGCGATCTCCGGCCTCGCGCTCGGCATCTTCGCTATCGCGTTTCTCGGCACCGTGCCGGGACTGATCGCAACGCATGGCGGCCCGATGCTGTTTCACGTTTTTGCGAGCGTGATGGGCGTTGCCGCGATCGCATGCGCGCTCGCGTTTCCGTCGCTTCAAGCGCGCGGCAGCGCGGCAGCCGGCGGCGAGCCTCGCTTCGAGCGTGTCGTCTGGTTCGGCATGGCAGGCGTCGGCTGCATGGCGCTGACGCAGTCGATGCTGTTCAGTTTTGTCCAGCGTATCGGCCTCGATCGCGGATTCGGTTTGAGTGCCGTGATCGCGACGCTGATCGCGCTCGGCTTCGTCAACCTCTTTCCCGCTCCCGTCGCGGGACTGCTCGAAACGCGTGTGCCGGGCCGCAAGGTCGTGCAGGCGGGCCCCGTTGTGCAGGCCGCGCTGGCGCTGGTCATCACGCAGAGCGCGGCGTTCGTGCCGTACGCGGCGGCCACCTCGGTCTTTGCCGCCGTGATGATCTTCACCCACACCTTCGCGTTCGGCATGCTGGCGCGCATCGACCGCACCGGCCGCGCCGTGGCCGCGACGCCGGCGATGCTGATGACGGGCGCCGCCATCGGCCCGGTGCTCGGCGGCACGCTCGTCAAGCAGTCCGGCTACGGCAGCCTCGGGTTCGCTGCAGTGCTGATCGCCGCCGCTGCGGCAGTCTGCTTCTCGCGGCTCGATCGCCGTTCCCCATCCCAAGGAGTCTGAACATGAAACCCGTTCGACGGTTCGTCGATCTCTCCATCTATCTCGAGAACGACGTTCTCTCCGATCCGCCGCCGCTCGCGCCGAGGATCAGCTATCAGAAGCACGGCGACACGCTGCCCGAATTCATGGCGATGCTGCCGGGTACAAAACCCGAGGACTATCCCGACGGTGAAGCTGCCGCCGCGGAGTGGGTCACGCTGACGACCCACAGTGGCACGCATCTCGACGCGCCCTGGCATTTCCACTCGACGATGGATGCGAGCCTGGGTGAGGCTCGACCGTCCATCACGATCGATCAGGTGCCGCTGGAATGGTGCTTCCAGCCGGGCGTGAAGCTCGATTTCCGGCACTTTCCGGACGGCTACGTCGCGACGGCGGCCGACATCGAGGCGGAACTCGCGCGCATCGGCCATGAACTGCAGCCGCTCGATATCGTCGTCGTGAACACGCGGGCCGGATCGCGCTACGGGCACGACGACTACGTCAATGCGGGCTGCGGCATGGGCTACGAAGCGACCATGTACCTGTTGGAGCGTGGCGTGCGCCTGACCGGCACGGATGCATGGAGCTGGGATGCACCGTTCTCCTATACCGCGAAAAAGATCGCGGAAACGGGCGACACGTCGCTGATTTGGGAAGGGCACAAGGCGGGGCGCGATATCGGCTATTGCCATCTGGAGAAGCTGCACAACCTCACGGCCTTGCCGCCGACCGGCTTCACGATCAGTTGCTTCCCGCACAAGATTCGCGGTGCGTCGGCAGGGTGGACGCGCGCCGTCGCGATTTTCGACGACACCGACGTGGAGGCAGCAGCATGAGCTTTCCAGCGATTCGTCGCGTGGTGACCGGACACGATGCCGACGGTCGGGCAGTCGTCGCATCCGACGGTCGTCTGCCAACCGTGGTGGAAATCGCCGCGATTCCCGGCACCGTATTCCACGAAGTGTGGAGCACGTCGTCGAGCCCCGCCATCGTGGACAACGGCGTCGATCCCACGGTTGGCGCGCTCGTGCTGCCGCCGCCGAAGCACGGCACCCGTATGCGCTTCGTCGACATTCCGCCCGACACGCCGGAATTTCTCGCGCACGGTGCGGTGAAGATGCACGACGCGTTCAGCCAGATCGGCGACGCAGCAGCGTCGACGGTGAAGGCCGGCTCGCCGCATCCGCTGATGCATCGCACCGAGTCGATCGATTACGGCGTGGTGATCGAAGGCGAAATGACCTTGATCCTCGACGATGCCGAAGTCGCACTGGCGCCTGGCAACGTGGTGATTCAGCGGGGAACCAACCATGCTTGGGCGAATCGCTCGGGTCGCCCATGCCGGATGCTGTTCGTTCTGATCGACGGCGCCTACGATCCGGCGATTGCCGCCGTGCTCGACACGCCCGCACACGGAGGCGCACGATGAAATTCGCCACCTTGCCCGATGGCAGCGCCGATGGCCGCTTGCTGGTCGTGTCGCGCGACCTGCGCCATGCCGTCGAAGCTGCACCGATCGCAACGACACTGGCTGATGTGCTCGATCGTTGGGACGTGCTCGCACCCGGCTTGCAGGCGCGTTACGACGCGTTGAACGCCGGCAGCGTGCGCGATGCGCGTCCGTTCCATCCGGCCGCCTGCGCTGCGCCCTTGCCGCGCAGTCCGCAGTGGTGCGACGGCTCGGCGTTTCTGAATCACGGCCGCCTGATGGAGCAGGCGTTCAATACTCCGCCGATTCCCGAGTTCGATACGGTGCCGGTCATGTACCAGGGCGCCAGCGACGATTTCCTTGGCCCGGCCAGCGACGTGCCCTTGCCTGACGAGGCCGACGGCATCGACTTCGAAGGCGAATTCGGTGTGGTGGTGGGGCACGTGCCGATGGGCGTATCGGCCGCCGGTGCGCTGCGCTGCATCCGCCTGATCGTGCAGCTCAACGACTGGAGCCTGCGGGCGTTCGGCCCGCGCGAAATGAAGACGGGCTTTGGTTTCCTGCAGGCCAAGCCCTCTACGAGCTTTGCACCGGTTGCCGTCACGCCCGACGAACTCGGCGAGCACTGGCGCGACGGCCGCGTGCATCTGAGCCTGCACGTCGAATGGAACGACCGCTGGTTCGGTCATCCGCATGGACGCGAGATGAACTTCGGCTTCGGTGAGCTCGTCGCGCATGCGGCCCGCACGCGCCGCCTGTCGGCGGGGACGATCGTCGGGTCCGGCACGGTGTCGAATGCCGATCGCAACGCGGGCTCGGCGTGCGTCGCCGAGCGCCGCGTGATCGAAATGATCGACGAAGGGGCCGCGCGCACGCGGTTCATGCGCTTTGGCGACCGGGTCAGGATGACGGCGCGCGATGACGCCGGCAACGCACCGTTCGGCACGATCGATCAGCGGGTCGTGCGCGCGCCGCGCGCCGACGACGCGGAGGCCCGGCCATGAGAGTGCTGGTGACCGGGGCGGGCGGATTTGTCGGAACGGCGTTGGTCGAACGGCTGCTGCGCGACGGTATCGCGGAGCCCGGCGATGTGTCGGAACTGCTGTTGGTCGACCGGCAAGCGGAATGGCCGTACGACGATGCGCGAATCACGGCACGGGTCGGTGATTTCGGCAGCCCGGAGATTCTCGAGCCGCAGCTGTCGAAACCTGTCGACGTCATCTTTCATCTGGCGAGCATGCCCGGCTCGCAGGCGGAAGCCGAACCGGCCGAGGGCGACCGGGTGAATCTGTCGGGGATGCTGGCGCTGTTCGAGCGCCTGGCGAAGCAAGCGACGGAGCAGGGGCGTGCGGCGCGCGTCGTCTATGCCAGCAGCGTTGCGGTGTTGGGCGAGTCGTTACCCCCGTCCGTGGACGAGCACACCCTGCCGCGCCCGACGATGAGCTACGGCGTGCACAAGCTGGTTGGCGAGCTGATCCTTGCCGACTGGACGCGACGCGGCAAGCTGGATGGCCGTGCGTTGCGCCTGCCGGGCATCGTGGCTCGTCCGGCGCTTTCTGCGGGACATGGGTCCGCGTTCATGAGCCAGATCTTCCGCGCGGCGCAGAGCGGCCAGTCTTATACCTGTCCCGTTTCTCCCTCGGCCACCGTGTGGTGGATGTCCCGCAGATGCTGTGTCGACAACCTGCTGCACGCCGGACGCATGTCCGCAGAGGGCTTGCACGTCGGCCGAGTCTGGACGCCCCCGGTGCTGCATCTGCCGGTTCAAGAGATCGTCGATGCGTTGGTCCGGCGGTTCGGCTCGTTCGACATCGACTACGCGCCGGTGGAGCGGATCGAGCGGCTATTCGGACGACAACCGCCGCTGGCTGATCGCCGTGCCATCGAGGCGGGATTTAGGCACGACGGTACGATCGACGCGCTCGTCACGCATGCGCTCGAGCGCACGTGAGTTCCGGCACGAACCTCGTGATCGTGATCCGTTCAGTTTCGGCCGTCGCAGCCTCCGGCGCCGGACACCTGGTTGCCGGACAGCGTGCGCGGCCCGAAAGGGGCGGCGGAATTTGTTTGCATGGAAAAATGAAGCGGGCAATCATGGCGGAGTGCTTTGCAAGCCATTGATTTCATTCATGTATGCTGTTCAGCTTCATTGGTGAACGTCAGCCGGCCAGGCCGTGCGTCACTCGTTCGTGTCGACCCAGAGGCGGCCCCAGCGGGACGCGTAGGCGAGCGCGTGCTCTTCCTCGAAGAAGAAATCGATCGCGTCGAACGAAACGGCGCGCGGCGACGGGCCGCCGCTCGCCTTCTCGATCGTCAGGTTGGCGGCGAACAGCCCGTTCGGCAACCGGGCGGCAGCGGGGGCGACTTCGTAGCCCTTGTAGCGGATCGTACGGTTCATGGCATGCGCGGAGAAAGTTCGGAGGTTCAGCGTACGAAAACCCGCCCGCGGCGTGAACCAATCTTTCGGCCAATGCAAATCACGCAGCGGGCCGAATCGTTATCGGTGGTGGGGAAAGGGCAATGGCGAAAGGCGTCGACGTTCACGGCGCGTGGCCGCTCGTCCGAATGTGCACCGCCCGCGCCGGCGAATGGAATCGGCCGGGCGCGGGCGGTGGGAGGCAGGGAAATTACTGGTTGGCGATCTTCAGCACGGGTGCGAGCGCATCGACCGATGCCGCATGCGAGGCCGCGCGATGCGATGCGAACGCGAGCGCGAACTCGGCCGCCTGCGTGCCGACCGTCTCGAGCTGCGCGACGACCTTCGGATCCGAGCAGCTGTCGGCGCTGTCGAAGCGCGTTTCGAGCGTGTTCACGGTCGCGCCGAACGGCGTCGGCCAGCCGCGCAGCGCATGCACGATCGACCGCAGCGAAGTCAGCACGGTGCCGGCTGCCTGCCAGCCGTAGGCGGTGACGATCAGGCCGACCGCACGGCCGTCGAGATACGGCCGATCGTCCGCACGCAGTTCCTCGAGCGTGTCGAGCGCGTTCTTCACGAGGCCGGAGACGCCGCCGTGATAGCCGGGCGTCGCGATGATGATCGCGTCGGCCTGGCGCACGGCGTCGATCAGTTCGCGCTGCGCGTCGGTCAGCGTTTTGTGTTCGGGCGCGTAGTGCGGCAGCGTATGCAGGAACGGGCCGTCGAACAGGCGCGTGCGTGCGCCGGCCGCTTGCGCGCCGCGCAACGCGAACGACAGCGCGCGTTCGGTCGACGACGCTGCACGGGTGGTACCGCCAATGCCGACGACGAACGGGCGGCGGTGTTGATCGAATGCAGTCAAGGGGCGCTCCTTGGGGATGGCTTGCCCGGCTAAGCACAGGCTTAAAACCAGATGGTAACGACCCCGCCGCCACTCTGAAAACGACTTTTCGTTCTATCGATATGCCGCGCGGCCGGGGCAATCGTGTGCGCGGCCTCCCAGATCGATAGCAGAAATGCTTGGTTGGGACGGCGGGCCGCGGTCGATAAGATGGGTCCGTCTCCTCCATGATGTCTCTACTGACATGGGTTAGCCCCGCCGCGCGGATGCAGGCGGGGCTTTTTTTCGTCCCGGTCAGGAAACGGGGCGCAATGCGCCGGGCCGTTGCCCGTTATCCGTTACTCGAACACCGGCCGGAAGAAGCTGCGCTCGTAGCTGACGATGCAGCGCGTTTCTTCCGCGTAGCGGAACGCGGCCTGGCAGGCCGGATCGTCCATCGAGCGTTCGCGGTAGCGCTCGTATTCGGCGAGGCTCGGGAACGAGAACATCGCGAGCGCGATGTTGTTCGCCCCTTCGGACGGCAGGAAGTAGCCGTGATGCGTGCCGCCGAACTTTTCGACGAGCGGAATCCACATCTTGCCGTACGTTTCGAACTGGTCGAGCTTGTACGGATCGATGACGTAGCGAAGGTAGCAGGTGATCATGGGCGCGCTCGGTGAGGGAAGGAACCCGCGAGTCTGGAAGGTGCCGCCGCATGTGTCAACGGCGCTCGCCGGCGCATGAGCCGGCCGCGGGGCGCGTTGCTTGCGCAAACAACGATCGGCGCGCTTTCATGCGTTCGCAACGGCCGGCTCAGCGCTGCGGCTGCCACCGTTTCTACCGTCTCTCCCGCGCGCGTTTTCCCAAACTTTTACGACATTTTTTCTTGCGAGGGCCGCGGGCGCGCTCATAGACTTCGGGCATCCCAACCACGGAGCAAGGCAATGTCGATACCCTGGAACGCGATCGCCGAACGGTCTCCCGCCGCGCCGCCTTCCGTGTGCGCCGATCGGGTGACCGTGCGGCGTTTCGACCCGGCCTTCGACAGTTATGCACAACTTACGCCGATGCTGCATCGCGCGTTCGCGCGGCTCGGCGCGATGGGACTCAACTGCACGTGCGTCGACCAGAGCGAGGATGTCACGCGCCGCCGCGCGGAAGCGGGCGAGTGCTACGTCGCCGTGTGCGGCGGGCGCGTGATCGGCACGGCCACGCTGTATGCGACCGATCCGTCGTCGGCGTGCTCGCTGTACCGGCGCGAAGGTGTCGCGAGCGTGCGGCAGGTGGCGGTGGACCCCGAATGCCAGAGCCGCGGAATCGGCGCGCTGCTGCTGTCGTTCGCCGAACAGTGGGCCGCGCTGCGCGGCTATACGCTGCTCGCACTCGATACGCCGCATCCCGCTTCGCACCTGCTCGCGTTCTACGGCGCGCAGGGTTTCGACGTCGTCGACGTGATGCGCTTCGACGGCAAGCGCTACGACAGCGCGATCCTTTGCAAGCGGCCCGTCGCGCAGGTGGCGCGCCGCGTGGCGCCGGCGTCACGCATGGCCGCGCGCGTGGCGGCCGTGCGGCGTCTTGCGTATGCGTTGCCGTCGCGCGTGGTCGCCGTGGCCCGGCGCGGCCAGCACGTGCGCCGTGGCGCAGGCTGGGCGGCACGACGCGCGGCCGGTGCCGCGAGTTGCCGCTCGACGCCGTGGCGTCCGCGTCAGCACGGGCGCTACACGTTCGGCTGACCGTCGCGCGCCGGTTCGTTTTCCTGTTTTTCCGCGTAAACGTCGGATGAGCGGAGTGTGGCGCTCCCGCTCGTGTACGGCCCTTGAGACACCCCCGCCGCGCCGCGGCGAAACGGACGTTTACGCGCTTTTTATACCCTGACGCGATCCTTTGCCGCGATCTTCACGCGAACCTTCATAAGATGGTTGCATGGAAACGGAAGCTGCACGCGAGATCGCGCGCAGGCAGCCGGCTCGCGTGATCGACGCCGGATGCTGCTGTGCGGGCCGTGCCGGCAAAAGGAAACCGCCATGTCTCTCGCACCCGTGACAGGCCCGCGCCCCACGCAGCCGGGCCATGCGCGCACGGCCGCGCGCTCGATGTTCGATCCCGCACTCGTGCGCCCGGCGATCGCGGATTCGTTCCGGAAACTCACGCCGCGCACGCAGTTCCGCAACCCGGTGATGTTCTGCGTGTACGTCGGCAGCATCCTGACCACGATCCTGTGGATTGCCGCGCTGTTCGGCCAGGCCGAAGCGCCTGCCGGCTTCATCGTCGCGATCGCGCTGTGGCTGTGGTTCACCGTGCTGTTCGCGAACTTTGCCGAGGCGCTCGCCGAAGGGCGCTCGAAGGCGCAGGCCGCGTCGCTGCGCAGTGCGAAACACAACGTGGTCGCGAAAAAGCTCGTGGCGCCGCATGCGAAGGCGGCCGTCGAGGTGATGGCGTCGACCGACCTGCGCAAGGGCGATGTCGTGCTCGTCGAAACCGGCGACACGATCCCGGCCGACGGCGACGTGATCGAAGGCGTCGCGTCGGTCGACGAATCGGCGATCACCGGCGAATCCGCGCCGGTGATCCGCGAATCGGGCGGCGACTTCTCGTCGGTGACGGGCGGCACGCGCGTGCTGTCCGACTGGATCGTCGTGCGGGTCGCCGTCAATCCGGGCGAGGCGTTCCTCGACCGCATGATTGCAATGGTCGAAGGTGCGAAGCGCAAGAAGACGCCGAACGAGATCGCGCTGACGATCCTGCTCGTCGCGCTGACGATCGTGATGCTGCTCGCGACTGCCACCTTGCTGCCGTTCTCGACGTTCGCGGTCGAAGCGATGAAGGCCGGCCACGTGGTGACGATCACCGCGCTCGTCGCACTGCTCGTGTGCCTGATCCCGACGACGATCGGCGGATTGCTGTCCGCGATCGGCGTGGCCGGGATGAGCCGGATGATGCAGGCGAACGTGATCGCGACGTCGGGCCGCGCGGTGGAAGCGGCCGGCGACGTTGACGTGCTGCTGCTCGACAAGACCGGCACGATCACGCTCGGCAACCGCCAGGCATCGACGTTCGTGCCCGCGCCGTTCGTGACCGAGGAAGCGCTGGCCGATGCCGCGCAACTGTCGTCGCTCGCCGACGAAACGCCGGAAGGCCGCAGCATCGTCGTGCTCGCGAAGCAGCGCTTCAATCTGCGCGAGCGCGACATGCAGGCGCTGCATCCGGTGTTCCTGTCGTTCAGCGCGCAGACGCGAATGAGCGGCGTCGACTTGCCCGGCCGCGAAATCCGCAAGGGCGCGGCCGACGCGATCAAGCATTACGTCGAGTCCCACGGCGGCTGCGTCACGCGCGAAGTCGAAGCCGTCGTGACCGACATCGCGCGTCGCGGCAGCACGCCGCTCGCGGTGGCGGAGCGTGTCGACGGTGTCGCCCGCGTGCTCGGCGTGATCGAGCTGAAGGACATCGTGAAGGGCGGCATCAAGGAGCGCTTTGCAGAGTTGCGCAAGATGGGCATCAAGACCGTGATGGTGACGGGCGACAACCGGTTGACGGCCGCCGCGATCGCGGCGGAAGCGGGCGTCGACGATTTCCTCGCGGAAGCGACGCCGGAAACCAAGCTCGCGACGATTCGCGAGCACCAGGCGGTAGGCCGTCTGGTAGCGATGACGGGCGACGGCACCAACGACGCGCCGGCGCTCGCGCAGGCCGACGTGGCGGTCGCGATGAACACCGGCACGCAGGCGGCGAAGGAAGCCGGCAACATGGTCGACCTCGACTCGAATCCGACGAAGCTGATCGAGATCGTCGAGATCGGCAAGCAGATGCTGATGACGCGCGGGTCGCTGACGACGTTCTCGATCGCGAACGACGTCGCGAAGTATTTCGCGATCATCCCGGCCGCGTTCGCGACGACGTATCCGCAACTGCGCGTGCTCGACGTGATGCATCTCGCGTCGCCGGCATCCGCGATCCTGTCGGCGGTGATCTTCAATGCACTGATCATCGTCGCGCTGATTCCGCTCGCGCTGAAGGGCGTGCGCTATCGTCCGCTCGGCGCGGCGCCGCTGCTGCGCCGCAACCTGCTGCTGTACGGCCTCGGCGGCGTGCTGCTGCCGTTCCCGTTCATCAAGCTGATCGACATGGTGCTGGTGGCATGCGGATGGGCCTGAGCATGAGCGCGTACCGTGCCCGTTGCGCAGGCGCGCATCACGCACCGGACGAAGGCGCTGCCGGATGAGCGAACCGAGCGTCGTCATCGTGATCGTCGACGAGGACAGGTTCATCCGGCATTTCGTCCGTGTCGCGCTGAAGGCCGAGCACATGCACGTCTTCGAGGCCGCGACCGGCGCGGCGGGCGTAGCGGCCGTCGGTGCGCGACGTCCCGACCTGATCGTCGCGGACACGAACCTGCACGATCTCGGCGGCACCGACTTGATCCGTGCGCTGCGCGCGTGCTCGGCCGCGCCGCTGATCGTGCTGTCGGCGCTGAGTGCGGAAAGCGACAAGGTGGCCGCGCTCGACGCGGGCGCGGACGATTACCTGACCAAGCCGTTCGGCGCCGCCGAGCTGATCGCGCGGATTCGTGCGCACCTGCGGCGGCAAGCCGGCGGCGGGCGCATCGATGCGGTGTGCGTCCGCTTCGGCGACGTGACCGTCGATCTCGGCGATCGCCAGGTGCTGCGCGGCGGGGCGCGCGTCCATCTGAGCCCGATCGAATTCCGGCTGCTGGCCGCGCTCGCGCATCACGCCGGCCGGCTGCTGACGCACGACCGCCTGCTGAGCGAAGTGTGGGGCGCGGCACACGGCAAGGATGCGCACTACCTGCGCGTATATGTCGGCCACCTGCGGCGCAAGCTGGAGTGCGATCCGCGCCGGCCCGCGTACATCGTCACGGAGACGGGCGTCGGTTACCGGCTCGCCGGCGCACGGTAGCGACGCGCTCAGGGGTTCGCGGCCGTCCGCGGCGCGTCGCTCGCCGCGCCGTTCGTATTGCGCAGTTGCGCGTCGAATTGCTGCACGCGCAGCGCGACCCGCTGCGCATAGCGCTTCGTGCCGCCGTTGTAGCGCACGAGCGCGGTTTCGACGTCGCCGTCCGCATCGTCGAGATAGCCGCGGAAGATCGCCGCGCCGATCCGCACGTTGGTGGCCGGATCGGAGAGATCCTTCACGTGCGCGACGAGATCGCGATGAGCGGTGGGCATCACCTGCATCAACCCGCGCGCGCCGGCGACGCTGACCGCGTGGCGATCGAAGCCCGACTCGACCGCGATGATCGCGAGCAGCAGCGCCGGCGCAAGCCCGTAGTGATCCGATTCGGTCTGCACCGCGCGTGCGATCGTGCGCGCGTCGGCGTACGCGACGTGAAAGCGGTTGCGCAGCGCGGTGACGATCGTGTCGAGGGTCGGGGGAAGCGAGGGGGCGGGCGCGCTGACGGCGCTGTCCGGCGCCGCGGGTGTGTCGTCCGCATGCGCGGGCAGCGCGATCGACAGCGGCAGCATGATCGGGAAGAGCAGCAGAAGCCGCTTCAGCCGCAAGGCCGGGCGCACGCGCGTGCGTGGCAGCGGCCGGTCATACGATGGATAGGTTTCCTGCATGTCGTCGCATCGTGGTTCCGATGCGACGACTGTACGCAGTTATGCATTGCGACCGTCGAAAGAAACCGGTTCGCCCGATAAACGGCGCGTAAAGACGGGCGACGGGCGACGGGCGACGAGCGCCCCGCGTCACCCGTCGCGGCGCGTATCGCCACCGCCTTTCGCGAGGCGCCACGCAATCGTGCCGAGCACGCCGACCGCGACGACCAGCGCGCCCCACAGCACGTAGCGGCGCGGTGCGTCCGTATCGGCAACTGACGCCGGCGTGACCGCCGACACCGGCAACGCCGCGCCGACGCGCGCGGGCCGCACTTCGGGCGCCATGCCGACCAGCAATGCGTCGCGGCTCACGGCCGACGACACGAGCGACGCGTCGCCGACACCGAGCGTAAACGGCGGCGTGCCGCGCGCGACGAACGTCAGCGCGGCCGGATGCCAGCCGATCGCGACGGCCGGCTGGCCGCCGCCGAATCCGCCATTGCGCATGTCGACGACGATCCGCCACGCGCGATCCGTATTCGCCGCGAATTCGAGCGGCGGATTGCGCTGCTCGCCGGCCTTGCCCTGCAACCGGAACAGCACGGCGCCCGCGACGTCGCGCCACGGCGCCTGCGCGTCGGCGCGGCTCTGCAGCGTCGCGCGCGCGACGGTATTCGGCTGCGGCAGGTCGATGCGCACGCGGTCGACCGGATAGGCGCCGTCGGTGTCGAACAGATACTCGCCAGGCGTGCCGCCGGCCCGCACGCGCACGGCGTCGCGCCATTGGCGCGGCACGGATGCGGTGTCGGCCCCGCGCGCATCGCGCAGGTGCGTCTCGACGTCGATCGACGCGATCGCGGGCGCACCGTCGAGCCAGTCGAGTCGCAGGTAGCGCGGCGCCGCGCCTTCGAGCGCGATGCGTTCCTGCACCAGCATCGCGTCGCCGCGGCCGACCTTCAGCAGTTGCGTGCTGCCGAGCGGCCGCCAGCTGCGCAGGTCGTCGCTGGCTTCGACGGCCACACGCCCCTGGTAGCTGTCGTCGCTCACGTGCACGAGCAGCGCGTCGATCTCGCCCTCCGCATGCGACAGGTCGACGAGATCCGCGCCATGCTTCGCGCGCACCGGTGCGGCGACGCCCGCGCGCAGCGCGCCGTCCGGGCCGACCGTCACGCCGAGTGGCGCGTTGGCGTTGTCGGCGCGGGCAGGCGGCAGCGGAAACCAGTGCACCGGCGTGCGCGTCGGCGGGACGGCGGCCGCGGCCGCCGCGGGGGCGTCGAGCGAATACGGCACCGGCTCGCCCGCGCTGTTGAAGATGCGCACGTCACCGAGATCCTCGCGCCGGCTCGCCGCATAGACGGGCTGCGGCACGGTGAGCTGGTAATACGCGGCGGTGCCGTCGAGGTCGAGCGCGAAGCGCTGCGCTGCGCGGCCGTCGGCCGCCGCGAACGACGCGAGCAGGCTCAGTCCGAGCAGGGCGGCGAGTCGTTTCATGCGTGGTCGTCCTGTTGCGCGGCGGCCTTCGGCGGCAGCGGCGAGAAATACCCGATCAACAGCAGCAGCACGCCGATGCCGATGAACGACACGATGCGCTCGATGCCGGACACGTGCGACAGGTCGAACAGGAACAGCTTGACGACCGTGAGCGCGAGCAGCGCGGCGCCGACGAACCACAGCGGACGCAGCCCGCGGCGCGTGGCCCAGATCGTGATCGCGAGCGCGCAAAGCGTCCAGTACACGGACACCGACGCCTGCACGAGCGTCGATGCCGCCATCGCGCCGAGTTCGTACGGCACGCCGGCCCAGTGATGCAGCGTGCGCAACAGGATCGCGTTCAGCCACAGGAACGCGGTCGCGCCGGCCGCGCTCACCAGCTCGACGCGATACTTGCCGAACGACCAGCCAAGCTTGCGTGCGCGCACGAACCACGACGCGGCGAGTGCATAGACCACCGCGAGCACGAGGTCGAGCGGGTTGAAGAGCGGCACGCGCGCCCAGCTTCCGCCGTCCTGCGTGAAGTTCGCGTAGAAGGTCCACACCCACATCACGACGATGAGCGGCAGCGACGCGAGCGCGCACATGCGGGCGATGCCGTCGCGGCGCGTCAGCCACATCCCGGCAAAAGCGAACAGGCTCCAGCCGACCATGAACACCTGCTGGATGCCGAACGACGACAGCACGGTGTCGATGTCGTAGGCCAGGTGGAAGCGATGATGCAGCGTGCGCAGCATCAGTGCGTTGAACCACAGGAACACGGTCGCAATGGCCGCGTAGTCGACGACGCGCGGATGCCACGCGATGCCGAGCGTCTTCAGGCGGCGCAGCCACATGGCGAACGCGACGAACACGAGGCACTGCGCGATGTCGAGCGGGTTGAGCAGCGGGAGCCAGAAGAGCGGCGCAGCGTTGCCGTCGCTGATCACGCTGGCGATGCTCCACAGCCACAGCAGCGCGGCGAGCGGCGCCGCGCCCCACACCTGGTACGCGCGCGGAAACGCCGCAACCGGCCAGCGCAGCCGCGAGCCGGGGCCCGACACCAGCAGGAGCAGCGCACCGAAACCGTAGGCCCATGCGCTCCAGCTCCACGCGCCTTCGGGCACGTATGCACGCAGGCGCCAGAAGCCTTCGAGCGACAGCAGCCCGCACACGGTCCAGAACGTCAGCGTATGCAGCGGCGCGATGATGCCTGCCGAGAGGGATGGCGCGCCGCCGCGTGCCGAGCCTGGCGCGGAACCGGCGCCTGCCGTGCCGCGCGACTGGCGCCACAGCAGCGCAAGTCCTGCGCCGACCGCGACGGGCCACGCGAACGCGCCCATCCCCGACAGCGGCGCCTCGTGTGCATCGAACGCACGCAGCGCGAGCAGCGCCAGCACCGGCGTCAGCGCGAGCGCGGGCCATTCGGCGAGCGGCCACGCCAGCCGGCGGCGCGCGGCATGCGCGAGCCACGCGGTGCCGGCCGCGAACAGCGCAGTCGTATCGACGACGAAGCGGTCGGCATGCAGGTCGACGTGACGGCTCGCGTAGACGAGGATCTCGTGCAGGCCGCCGCTCACCCACCACAGCAGCCCCCATGCGGCGGCCGCGGCGCCGATCTCGGGCATCCACGCGTGCCACGCGCGCGCTTCGCCGCGCCCGTGCAGCCACCAGCCGGTGAACAGGCCGGCGAGCGCGATCAGCAGCATCGCGATGTATGGGCTGTTGAGCACCGGCAGTGCGGCGGCGTCGGCCGGCCCGAGCAGGCTCGTGAAGAATGCGCCGGCCGCGGCAACCTGCATCAGCAGCCCGAAGCCGAACCGCAGCATGCGCTTCTCGCGCACGCCGAGCCACACGACGGCCGCGCCTTCGATCGCCCACGCGGCGCTGGTCGTCGGGCCGGAGAACGCGAGCGGCACGGCCAGCGTCGCGAAGATCACCGCGAGCGCGAGCGTGGATTCGAACAGCAGCGCGAGGCGGTCGCGGCGCCGCGCGAGCCACGCGGTGACCACGACGTAGAACGCCGACAGCGCGACGGCGCTCCACGCGAGCCCGAACGGCATGTCCTTCACGAGCGACGCCTGCAGCGCGGTCGCGATGATCGGCGTGCCGAACACGAGCGTGCCGTCCACGTAGTGCCGCAGCGCGAGTTCGCGTTTCACCGCATACAGCAGCGCGATGCCGACGTACATGAGGAAGAACAGGATGAGGAACGGCTCGGTGCTCGCGAACAGCGCGGGGCGGTAGGCCGTCACGCCCCATGCCGAGCCGATCGTGAACGTGAAGACGAAGCCGAGCAGGTTCAGCGGACGCCAGGCCTTGAACCAGGCGATCGCGAAGATGCCCGCGTTCAGCAGCGCGTAGTAGCTGAACAGCGCGACATGATTGCCGTGGCCGGTCGACAGCAGCACCGGCGCGAGAAAGCCGCCCGCGGTGCCCATGAATGCGAGCGGCTGCGCGTTCTGCCGCACCGCGAGGAACGCGCTCAGCGCGCACACGGCCACCATCAGCGGGAACGCGGCGCCGACGGGCAGCAGTGCGTAAAGCTTGGTCGCGGCGAAGATCGTCAGGTACAGGATGCCGACGCCGCCGCCCTGCAGCACGAGCCCGTACGCCGCACGGCGTGCGCGCACGCGCCAGCCGATCGCGAGCAGCGCGGCCGCGGCCAGCGCGGTGCCGGCGAGGCGGAATTCGATCGGCAGCATGTTGTTGTCGGCCGCGTACTTGAGCAGGAACGCGACACCGAAGAACAGCACGATGATCCCGACGCGCACGACCGTGTTGCCGCCGAGCAGCCAGTCGCGCGCGGCGCGGAATGCGCGCTCGACGAGGTCGGGTTCGCGCGGTTTGGGCGGCGCGGGGGGAGCCGACGGTGCGGGCGCCGCGGCGGCAGGCGTTTCGCTCGCGCGGATCGCGGCGGCCGGTGTCGGTGCCGGCGTGGCGGCGCGAACGGGGGAGGGAACGGGTGCCGAGGCGGATACCGATGCGTCCGGGCGTGCGGCGGCCGGCTGGGCAGGCATGCGCGGCGGCAGGGCGACCGAAGGCGGCAAGGATGCGGATGGGGATGCCGAGGCAGAGGCGGAGGCGGCCCCGGTGGGCGTGTACACGGTCGCGCCAGTCGTGGCCGAGCCGGCCTTCGCGCCGGCCAGCTGGCCGCGCAACGACGCGACTTCACGCGTCAGCGTCTCGACGGTCGCCTCGAGGCGCGCGACGCGCTCGGCCAAGGGAACCGGCGGCTGGGCGGGCGGTGCCTGCATCGCGAACGCGCCGGGGGCCGTGCCGTTGTTCTTGCGCTTGCGCTGTTGCAGCGTGTTGTCGAGGCAGAATCCGATCGCGGCACCGAGCACTGCGCCGGTGATGCCGGAGAAATCCCCGATCAATGCGGCAATCCCGCCCACGATGAAGCCGATTGCGGTAAAAGCCCAGTTCATCTCGCCTTTGCTCCCTCTCTCTCGTATCGTTATCGGCCTGCGATCGGACGTTTGCCGGTCGAGGCGGTATCGGCATGGCCGGCAGGCGAACCGGCGTGCGCTGCCGACCACGGTGGCCGCGTGGCGGCCTGCGTCGCGATCGGCGTGTTGGCGGGGAATGTATCACAGCGGCTGTCGCGAAATTTCCGGGTTGGCGCGGTATCGCGGCGTGCTCCGTCCGGTGTCGCCGCGCGGTTTTTTGCACGGTCATGCTTTTTATCGGGGGAGACGATACGCTTTCGTCTGAGCAGATCGGCGCGTGATCGGACGTGAAATTGTCGTAAAGCGACGCGTGCCCGATGCGATTTGCCGCAACGCGCGACGCGATATGCGCCGCGCTGCTGCGCACAAGTCCGACGCGCGATGCCCGTCGTTGCTGGACATGCGCGTATTGCGCCGCCGCAATCGGGTGCCGCCGCGTGCCGCGGCCCGCCCGGCGGGGCTGGCGGCCGTGTCGTATTTGCGCAAGCGTTTGTCGTAATTCGTCGGCAGGTCGGGGTTTTTTCTGGCAACTATGTAGGCACGCTAAGACAAGCGCGAGTCCCGCTACACGAGGAGAAGGTTTCGATGGATGCCCCCAAGGTCGTGGTCGAAGGTCTGTGCAAGGTGTTTGGAAGCAACCCGCAGCAGGCGCTCGACATGCTCGCCGCCGGCGCGACGAAGGACGATGTGCTCAAGCGCACCGGCCAGGTCGTCGGCGTGCACAACGTCTCCTTCGATGTGCAGGAAGGCGAAATTTTCGTGCTGATGGGCCTGTCCGGCTCCGGCAAGTCCACGCTGATCCGCCTCGTGAACCGGCTGGTCGATCCCAGCGCCGGCAAGGTGATGATCGACGGGCTCGACGTCGCGTCGGCGCGCCGCTCGGCGCTGACCGCGCTGCGCCGCAAGGACATGAGCATGGTGTTCCAGTCGTTCGCGCTGATGCCGCATCGCTCCGTGGTGTCGAACGCCGCGTTCGGCCTGGAAGTCGCGGGCGTCGGCAAGAAGGAGCGCGAGCGCCGCGCGATGGAAGTGCTCGAGCAGGTCGGCCTCGCGCCGTTCTCGCACAAGCTGCCGTCGGAACTGTCGGGCGGCATGCAGCAGCGCGTCGGCCTCGCCCGCGCGCTGGCCGTGAACCCGTCGCTGATGATCATGGACGAGGCGTTCTCCGCGCTCGATCCGCTCAAGCGCCGGGAAATGCAGGATGTGCTGCTGCAGCTGCAGAAGGAACAACGCCGCACGATCATGTTCGTGTCGCACGATCTGGAAGAAGCGCTGCGCATCGGCAACCGCATCGCGATCATGGAAGGCGGCCGGCTCGTGCAGGTCGGCACGCCGCAGGACATCATCGCGAACCCGGCCGACGATTACGTGCGCGCGTTCTTCGACGGCATCGACACCAGCCGCTACCTCACGGCCGGCGACCTGATGCAGACGGGCGCCGTGCCGATCGTGTCGAAGTGCGATGCAGCGAACGTCGCGGCGACGCTGAACGGCAGTGCCGACTATGCGTTCGTGCTCGATGCGCAACGCAAGATCCGCGGCTTCGTCACGCGCGATGCGATCGGCCAGGCGACGCCGTCCGTGAGCCCGATCGAATCCATCCGCCGCGATGCGTCGCTCGAACATGTCGTCGCGCGCGTGGTCGCGAGCCCGAATGCGCTGCCGGTCGTCGACGACGACGGCTGCTACTGCGGCTCGGTCGATCGTGCGCTCATCCTGAAGGCCATCACGCGTTCGCGAGGTTCCCATGTCTGAAATGATTCCGCTCGGTACCTGGGTCGACCAGTCCGTTCACTACCTGCTCGACCACGACGCCAAGACGTTCGACGCGATCGGCCAGGCGATCGAGGGGCTCGCGGCATTCGTCGAGCACGGCCTGCAGGCGATCCCGATGTGGCTGATGATGGCCATCTTCATCGGCGTCGGGCTGTGGCGGGTGGGCTGGCGCTTCGCGCTGTTCACGACGCTGTCGCTGCTGCTGATCTTCGCGACGGGCTTCTGGGACCAGACGGTCATCACGCTCGGCCTCACGCTGTCGTCGACGATCATCAGCCTCGTGCTCGGCATCCCGCTCGGCATCTGGGCCGCGAAGAGCAAGTGGGTCGCCGCGATCGTGCGCCCGATCCTCGACCTGATGCAGACGATGCCCGCGTTCGTCTACCTGATTCCGGCTGCGATGCTGTTCGGTCTCGGCCGCGTGCCGGGGATCCTGTCGACGGTGATCTTCGCGATGCCGCCGGCGGTGCGCCTGACGAGCCTCGGGATCCGCCACGTGAACCGCGAGATCGTCGAAGCCGGCCAGGCCTTCGGCTGCACGCCGTGGCAGCTGCTGTACAAGGTGCAGTTCCCGAACGCGCTGCCGTCGATCATGCAGGGCGTGAACCAGACGATCATGATGGCGCTGTCGATGGTGATCATCGCGTCGATGGTGGGTGCGGGCGGTCTCGGCAACGACGTGCTCGCCAGTATCCAGCGCCTCGACATCGGCCTCGGTTTCGAAAGCGGCCTGTCGGTCGTGTTGCTCGCGATCATTCTCGACCGCATCACCGAAAGCTTCGGCCGTGCGCCGGGCACCGTGAAGGCGCCGCTGTTCTCGGGTCTCAAGCAGCTGTTTCGCGTGAAAGCCGCGCCCGCTCAGGCGTGAGCTCCGGCGGCCGGACCCCGGCCGCTCATCCTGAACATGGATAACGGCCTCCGCGGCTTGCGCCGCGGGGCTGGCCCCCTGCAACCTCCTCGCCAGGAGACCGATGTGACGTCCGCCGTTGCTGTCGCGCCCGCAGCCTGCGTTTCACCGGTTTCATCGCTCGCCCATTTCGGCTTCCTGACGCTGCCGAACTTCTCGATGATCGCGTTCTCCAGCGCTGTCGAAGTGCTTCGGATGGCGAACTACGTCGGGCGTGCCGATCACTACCAGTGGTCGATCTATTCGCTCGACGGCAGTCCGGTGCACGCCAGCAACGGCATCGCGGTACGGCCCACGCAGGCGCTCGACTACACCAACCTGCCCGACGTGATGATCGTGTGCGGCGGCATCCGCATCCGCGACGTGGTCGACGAGGGTGCACGCGATACGCTCGCGGCGCTTGCCGAACGCGGCCTGCCGCTCGGCGGCATCTGCACGGGCGCGTATGCGCTGATGTCGAGCGGGCTGCTCGACGGCTATCGCTGCACCGTGCACTGGGAGAACCTGTCCGCGCTGCATTCGGAGTTTCCGCAGGTCGGCTTCGCCGACGAACTGTTCGTCGTCGATCGCGACCGGCTGACCTGCACCGGCGGCACCGCGCCGCTCGACCTGATGCTGAACCTCGTCGGCATGCGCTTCGGCCAGCAGCTGGCCGCGCAGGTATCCGAGCAGTTCATCCTCGAGCGCATCCGCAGCTCGACCGACACGCAGCCGATTCCGGTCGATGCGCGCGTCGGCTTCTCGCGCGCGGAGTTGATCGAGGTCGTGCGGCTGATGGAGGCGAACATCGAGGAGCCGCTGTCGCTCGAGGAACTCGCGCGGCTTGTGCGGCTGTCGCAGCGGCACCTGCAGCGCATGTTCAAGGTGTACCTGAACGTGTCGCCGACCCACTATTACCTGACGCTGCGCCTGAAGCGCGCGCGCGACCTGCTGCGCACGACCGACGCGTCGATCGCACGCGTGACGACCGTCTGCGGTTTTCATTCGCCCTGCCATTTCAGCAAGGCCTACCGCGCGCAGTTCGGCCACGCGCCGAGCTACGAGCGCCGGTTGCCGGGGCGCTGACCGAACCCATGGTCCGCGACGCCGCCGGGATCGCGGCGCGCGGCTTCAATAAACGATCCCGCATTCAAGCAAACGACATCACTTTGAGGAGAAGCAAGATGAAGCGCCTATTGATCGCAGCGGTGTGCGGGATCGGGATATCCGCGCCGATGTCGGCCGTGTACGCGGCCGATCCGCCCGTGTGCAAGAACGTGCGCTTCGCGGACGTCGGCTGGTCCGACATCGCGGCGACCACGGGCCTCGCGTCGACGATGCTGCAGGGGCTCGGCTACAACCCGACGAAGACGATCGCGTCGGTGCCGATCACGTTCGCCGGCATCAAGAGCAAGCAGATCGACGTGTTCCTCGGCTACTGGTCGCCGACGATGGACCCGATCATCCAGCCGTTCACGAAGGCCGGCCAGATCAAGGTGCTTTCGACGCCGAACCTGACCGGCGCGAAATACACGCTCGCGGTGCCCGACTACGTGTACCAGGGCGGCCTGAAGTCGTTCGCGGATATCCAGAAGTACGCGGACAAGCTCAACGGCAAGATCTACGGGATCGAACCGGGCAACGACGGCAACCTGCTGATCAAGAAGATGATCGACGGCAACCAGTTCGGCCTCGGCAAGTTCAAGATGGTCGAGTCGAGCGAGGCCGGGATGCTGGTCGAGGTGAATCGCGCGATCCGCGACAAGCAGTGGATCGTGTTCCTCGGCTGGGAACCGCATCCGATGAACGTGCAGATGAAGATCGACTACCTGAGCGGCGGCGACGACGTGTTCGGCCCGAACTACGGCGAAGCGAAGGTGCTGACGGCGACGCCGCCCGACTACGCGCAGCGCTGCCCGAACGTCGCGAAGTTCGTGTCGAACCTGCAGTTCACGACGTCGATCGAGAACCACGTGATGACGCCGATCATGAACAAGGAAGACCCGAACAAGGCGGCGGCCGAGTGGCTGAAGGCGAACCCGCAGGCGCTCGACAAGTGGCTCGCGGGCGTGACGACGCTCGACGGCAAGCCGGGCCTGCCGGCGGTGAAGGCTTATCTCGGCGTGCATTGAGCGAGGTGTGTTGGCTTTTTCCACCTGAGCCTACGGTTTGACGGTGGTCCTGCGCCCCCCGAACGACAGAGTTGTTATCTGGGTTCGGGGGTATGCTTGCCAAGCGCCGTGGTCGAGCGACTTGGCATTTGAATGATAGAAATATAAGAAAAATTAGTTATACGAATTTCGAACTTGTATTATTGAAAACCCTTTCGTAATCGCGCATTTTGGTGTTGGTTAATCGCACCAATTTCACGAAGGGGAATCAGGATGCCGCATACGCAGAAATTGCCCGCGCATTTGTTTGCCGTTGTCGACTCGCATCTCGAGAGCAACTGGCGCGGTGACGCTACCAATAGAGAATGGACGGTCGTGGAGCTTGCCGTTACACGCGGTGCGCAGGGGGATGGCGCATGATCCGCTATTTTCTTGCTCAAGGTGATCGAGGTGGCAGCGCGACAATCACGGAAGGCCTGCCGACCGTCACCTGTTCCAATCCGCCCCCGCGCGTGCATATCGCGACACTGGATATGCAGACCTACTGCACGGCGTGCGGACGGAAGGGCTTTATTGCTCCGAAAGGGCCGCGGTGGCCGGGAACCGGGCCGAACGGCAAACCTTGGGCGCTGAGCGGCGACGTCAACGTCTGCGGTTGCAATCCCCAGCCGGTGTTCTATGCCCAGCGCGGCATGATGATGCGATTTACGGCTGAACAAGCGGCGGCGTTGACCGGGCAGATCCGAAACCACACGGATTCTGCACTGGCAACCGACGATGAGCACAGCGAGCAGTATGTCTTGTGCGATGAGCAGAGTGGCCGTCCGCTCGCGCGTGTTCGATACCGCATATACACGGCATCAGGTCAGATCGTCAGTGGTGTCACGGATTCCGAGGGAAATACCCGACGAGTAACAACGAGTCACGCCGAGAAACTTAGGCTCGAGGTCGTGGAGGGCAATAGCGATGTCCTGTAACGAATACGTTTGCGTCCACGATTCCGCGGTGACGAACACCACACCGGGCTCGAAGTTGAAAGTTTTTCTTACGCTCAACGGCCCGCCAATCTGCCCGGCCATGACCGACGCAGAATTTAGAAAGCTGATGATGCAACTTCGTGATGAAGGAGCCGATCTGGTGAAGGAGCGCCTCGATAGATTGGCCGAATGGGCACCTGAGGAACGTAGGCGTGTCTGGACGTGGTTTGGCGCGAATGACCACGAAATTCGTCATAGTCTTATCACTGGATTGACGGCTACTCTTGCCGTCATGCGATCACTTGCCCCTGGGAATTTTCTGAGAGCCCATCCCGATCTGGATCGATCTCTTGGATGCTTGCCGACCAACAAGAACGTCGGCACTGTAGCGCACGTATGTGGTCCCGACACTGAAACACACACAATAAGCATCCACGAGGAATTTTGTACGATTCGCGATCGAAGCCGTGCGGCTACCTCGAAGTTGTCGACTATTATCCACGAGTGTACTCACTTCGAGGATACGTTTGGGGCGGGCGATCCAAAGTACGGAATCACGCGATTTCTCCCTGAGTGGGGGCAAAGTAACCCGGAAATGGCGATAAAAAATGCAGACAGTATTTCGGCATATGTTATCTGGCTGGATTAGCGCCGCAGTCTTACTGTTTGTGGGGGAAAACTCGTATGCTTGCGATGGGTCCGGGAATTTGCCAGGGCAAAACTTCGATCTGATGTTCGAGCAGAACGCTGCAACGGTGAGCGAAGAGCAGGCGAAGAAGCTGGAAGATTGGGTATCGAAAATGTTGTTGCAGTTCCCGATTCGCGAAGGCGTAGGGGTGAGCGGCGTAGCCGAGCCTGTGGAAACCGATCCTGAAGAACTGTCTGCCAGACGCGCCGAGTCCGCCCGGCAGTTGTTGGTGCATCTCGGGCTGAATAAGGAGCGCTACGCAGTTCATAGTTACGTTTATGAGCGCATGAGCGTTCAGGACGATGAAAATGCGAAACGCGCTGAGATAACATTGCTCCCTGGCTGCCCCGACAACTGTTGCGTCAATAAGTAATGCGCCTCGTGACGCCGGGCGGGGTGTATCCCGGTCGGCGCCTTGCAATAGCAGCAGCGTCACTCACGACCCCTTCGTCGCCGCCGGCACGTCGAACACCCGATCGAATGCCCACTGGAACACGAACGCGTAGCAGAAGAAGAACGCGAACAACCCGATGTCGACGACGAACGCGTCGAGCCACGAGATGTCGAGCCACCACGACACGACGGGCACCAGGATGAAGATCAGCCCGCCTTCGAATCCGGTGGCATGCAGGATCCGCCGCCCGAGCGTGCGCGCCGGCTGCCGCCGCGACGCTTCCCAGCGCTCGAACAGCGCGTTGAAGATCATGTTCCACAGCAGCGCGATCGCCGACATCGTCGCCGACAGTGCCCCCGAATAGACGAGATCCTGCTTGAAGATCGCTGCGATCGCGGGCGAGATGCAGGAAATGGCGATCGCTTCGTAGAGCACCGCCTGCGTGATCCTGCGCGGTAGGCCTTGCACGTCGTTTCTCCGGATCGACACCACTCGCCGCGGCACCGTGCCGCGACGTTCCGCAAGGCTATCCGCGTTGCACACCCGCTTCAATTCACCTAATCTCACCCCGATTCAATTGAATTCAACCCGGCCGCATTCGGCCCGCGAGGCCCCGTGTTCTCGAAAATCCCCCTGACTGCATTGCGTGTATTCGAGTCGTCGGCACGGCTCGGCGCGTTCAAGGCTGCCGCGGACGAACTGTCCGTGACACCGGCCGCCGTGTCGCACCAGATCAAGTCGCTCGAAAGCCGGCTCGGTGTGCTGCTGTTCGAGCGCGGTGCGAGCGGCGTGCGGCTCACGGACGAAGGCGAACGCCTGTTTCGCGCGAGTCACGATGCACTGCTCGCATTGAGCCGCGGGCTCGACGCGGTGCGGCCCGCGGCGGCGGGCGAGCGCACGCTCGTGCTGACCACGACGCCCGCCTTTGCCGCGATGTGGCTGATTCCGCGCCTCGGCCGGTTTGGCCACGTCGATCCGCACCTGCACATCAAGGTTGAAACCGGCAATACGCTGGTCGATCTAGAGCGCGATGCGCGGATCGATCTCGCGATTCGCGCGACGTCGCGCACGTTTCCGGCACTTCACGAAATTGCGCTGATCGACGAGTACTTCGGCGCGTATGCGGCCGCCGGGTTCGACGCGCATCGCACGGACGAGCCGCTCGACCTGATCGAGACCATGTGGGATACGCCGCTACCGGTGTCGGTCGATTGGGCGTCGTGGTGTCGGGCGGCCGGCCGAGAATCGTGGCTCGAACGCGCGGTGTTTCGCCACTACGACGACGAGCATTACGCGTTGCAGGCGGTGCTGCACGGGCAGGGCATCGCGCTGCTCAGCTCGGTGCTGGCTGCCGAGCATGTCGCGCACGGGGCATTGACGCCGATCGAGCCGGCGGTGCGGATCGAGGGCGCGCGTTTCGTCGCGCTGTGCCGGCCCGGGCGGGAGCGTGAGCCGCAGGTCAGGTCGTTTCTCGACTGGCTCGACGCGGAGATGGCGCAGACGCGGGAGGCGGTGGGGCGGATGGGGGGCGTCGGGCGGTAAAGCGGGCCGTGCGGGCCGGGTGCGAACCGACCCGCTCGCGCACCGTCACCCGAACCTGACGCAATAAACCGGCGGCAAATGCGCAGACACCAGCCGCCAGTTTTCACCGCCATCGTCGGACGTCCACAACCCACCGGTCGTTGACGCCATCGCGAGGCGCGTGCCGGTCTCATCGATCGCGAGCCCGTGCCGATACACGAGGTCGTACGCCGGCGCACTCGGCAATCCGTTCGAGAACTGCTCGAAACTGCGCCCGCCGTCGCGCGTGCGCGTGACGACGAACCGGCCGTTCACCGGAATCCGGCACGCGTCCTTCACGGCCGGCACGAACCACGCGGTGTCCGGTTCATGCGGGTGCACGGCTACCGCGAAGCCGAAGCTCGAAGGCTGCGCCTCGATGCGCCGCCAGTGTTCGGCGCCGTCGGTCGAGCGGAAGATCGCGCAGTGATGCTGTGTCCACAGCACGTCCGGGTTGGCCGCGCATTGCACGACGCGGTGCGGGTCCTGCATGTTCGGTTCGCCGCGCCGCTCGGGCGGCATGTAGTCGGCTTCCATGCCGTCCGCGGTCACGCGCCACGTCGCGCCGCCGTCGGCGGTCTGCCAGACGCCGCCGCACGAGATGCCGATCGTCACGTGCCGGCTGTCGCGCGGATCGACCATCACCGAATGGATGCCCGGCGCATCGTATCCGCCGCCGCCCCATTCGGCGCGCTCCGGGCGATCCCACAGTGCCCGGTTGAGCACCCACGAACTGCCGCCGTCGTCGGAGCGGAACAGCCCGCCGGGAATCGTGCCGGCCCACAGCACGCCCGGCTCGTCGGCGCCGCCGGCTTCGAGCGACCAGATCTGCTGGAGCGTCCACGGCGGCTGCGGCGGGCCGGGTGGCGCGTCGTCCGCGTCGCCGGTGCCGGCATTCCCGCGGGCGCTGGCGGGTGGGGCTTCGGCGGGCTGCGGCGGATAGACGGGAACCGCACATTCTTCCCAGTCGGCGGCGCCCGCGCGCCTGCGGTGCAGCTTGACGCCGAAATGGCCGAGGTTCAGCGCGGCATACAGCGTGCCGTCGCGCGGGTCGGCGAGCGCCATGCTGACCGGCTCGCCGGCGAAGTGCGGCTCATCGAGCGTCCAGCCGCCGTGGCCGTCGGCCTGCAGGACGAACAAGCCCTTGCGGGTGGCGACGAGCAGTCGATCGTTCATGAGCGATGTCTCCTGATGGCACGGCCTGACGTTGGGGTGAGCGGTCGGTGCTTGTGCATATGTCCCTTATCCGCCCGTCAACGCCTGCACGACATAGACCCGGCTGGCGTCGCCGAGCTCATCGGACAGGTGTTGCCGGTCGCGTATCGGCTGGCCGTCGATGAATACCGACAGGTGTTTGCGCAGCGCACCCTGGTCGTCGAGGATGTAACCGCGCAGCCGCGGGTGCTCGCCGAAAACGGTGTCGAATGCCTCGCCGACCGAGCGGGCGTCGATTTCGCGCTCGGGCGTTTCGATATGCCGCTGGATCGAGGCGGCGAAGAAGAGGTGTGCCATGGCGGTGGCTGGCAGGAGCCGCGCGGAGGGGACGGTCTGTAGTTTAGGCGATTCGTCAGCCGCGGAAAGCCGGCATCGCGTAGTCGCGGTGCACCGGCGTTTCGGATCGGGCCCGGTCGACACGTTCGGGCGAATCGGCAACAATCCAGTCCGAACCGCGATCGCCTCCCGGATTCGGCGCACATGCCGACTGACGGGCGCACGCTTTCCCCTTGCCGATGAAGGAAATACTTGCCATGCCGCGACCCGCGCTGTCGATCGTCAAACCCGCCGTCGACGATATCGTCGCGGGCCGCAAGCGGGTCGAAATCCGGTCGTGGGCGCCGCCGGCCATACCGTTGCGCGATCTCGTGCTGGTGCAGAACACGGTCTTTCTGCGACAGGACGGGCAGGAGGACCCTGACGGCATCGCGCTCGCGTTGGTCGACGTCGTGGGCGTGCACGACTGGACGCCTGATGAAGCCCGCGCGCAAGGCAAGCCATGGTGCGCCGGATACGTGTGCTGGGAACTGAAGAACGTGCGGGCGATCGATCCGCCGTTTCCGTGTGTCGCCAGGCGCGGCATCTACGCACTGGACGATGATTCCGACAAGGTGTCCTGACGATCGCGCCTGCATCCGGCGCGCGTTGAGCGCCTTCCCGACACGACAGAGCGCAGTCGCGAAACGACGGGGCACTCGGCGCATGCCGGCCGTGTGCGCTAAACCGGAATCGATCGCCCGCGAATCCTGATCCCGAGCCGCACCACACCGATCACCGCATTCGACAACCACGTGAGCAGGCGCGGCATCCCGCGCCGGCGGATATCGAGCAGCAGCACGATCCGCACTTCGTCGCTGTCGTTCCATACCTCGTGCATGAACGTGTCGTCCCACAGCAGGAAGCGTCCTTCGTCGAGCCGGTATTCGTGGCCGTCCACCTTCAGCACGGCGGCCGGCGTGCCGTCCGCGCACTTCGGCATCGACAGCACCAGATAGCCGCGCAGGATGCCGCGAAACGGGCCGCGATGCGGTGGAATGTGCTTGCCGGGCGCGAGGAACGACAGCGATGCGGACAGCACGTCCGGCGATGTCGCGACGATCGACGCGACGGTCGGGCAGCGCGACAGGTTGCGCGGGAACGGCTGGCCGTACGCCTGCATGATGAACATCCGCCAGTCGCGCGCATCGTTGGCCGAGATGTCGTACTGCTCGCGCATGATCTCGTGAAAGCGCGGAATGCGCGGCATGTCGCGCGCCACGGCGAACGCTTCAGCCTGGATGTCGGTCCATGCGCGGACGAAACGCCCTGCGTCGGGAAACGCGGCCGGGTCGAGCACCGCGCCGCCGTCGATATGGCGGTCGAACAGCCTGCGCAGCAGGCCGGCTGCATAGTCGTAAGCGACGGACATGGTCGATCGAAGGGCGATCCGTAAAGGGTGACGTCAGTCTGCCCGAAGCGCGGCGGGCGCTGCGTTACGTCAGGTTACGCCGGCTGACGAAAGAATGACAGTTTCATGAACGTCCGTTCCGGGTGCTCGCGGCGCTGGAGGCGCCGCGCGATCAGTGTTGCGCAACGCGCGGGAATAAACGCACGCGCTCCGTCGTCATACGGGTGTAGCACGTCGTCTCGTTGACTTCTCGAGGAGTGGAACATGAACACGCATTGGCTGGTGGCCGCCGCGGTGGCGGCGATTTCTCTCGCGGGTATCGCGACGCAAGCGTCGGCCCAGGAACTGACGCGCGCGCAGGTCAGGCAGGAACTGATCGACGCCGAAAACAACGGGCTGCGCTTCGTGACCGATACGTCGTATCCGGACGTGAGCCCGCTGTTCCAGCGGCAGGTCGAACAGATGCCGGCGCATCAGGCCAGCACGGCGGTCGGCGGCGATCCGGCCGCTTCATCCGAAGCGGGCAAGCCGGCGACGATGTCGTCGCGCCGGGGTTCTGCCGCATGCGTCGGGCCCGCGAGTTTCTGCGCGATCTATTTCGGAAGCTGACGCAGCCGCCTGCGTTCGCAGGTCAGGCATTCAAGGAATTCGACGCGGTTGGTCGATACGGAACATTGAAGGAGCTCATGATGAAAACATATATCGCAGTACTGACGATGATCAGGGCGATCATCGGTCAGTCGGCCTTCGCGCAATCGGCCGCGCCGCTGACGCGCGCACAGGTTCGCGACGAATTGATCCGCCTGGAAGCAGCCGGGTACGACCCGGCGAAGGGAGACGAAGGCGAGTATCCGGCGGACATCCAGGCGGCGGAAGCGAAGCTTGCCGAGCAGGACCGGGCCCGGATGGCGGCTGCCGCGCACGCACCGGCGTCCGGCATGCCGGCGCAGACCAGCAACTAGGTGTGGAAATGGTCTTGTGTGACTTCAGGCCGTCGTGTTCGCGACACGGCAGGACGGCAGCCCTTCGTGCCGCTCGACGCGGCAGAAGGGCGCCGGCCGCGATGCCTGTCATCGCGCGCCGCTTCGCGCGGCGGCGCGATCATCTCATCGGCCGCGTGCGATGAGCGGCCGGCCGGTCGTGCGATGAACCGGAACGAAGACGGTATCGATATCGGCGGCAATCCGGCTCATGCGCGCAATGGCGTGCGGTGCCGCCGGCATGGCGATCACCAGGGCATCATGCGCTGCGTGACCTGATCGCGCAGCACGAAGCGGTGCGCCAGCGCGGCTGCCACGTGCAGGCAAATGCCGGCGAACAGTGCCCAAGCGAGGATGCCGTGTACATCGCCCATCGCATGGCCGAAGCTGGAGCCGGTTGCCGACAGCGCCGGCAGCGGCACGATCCCGAGCAATGTGACGCCCCACGCGCGCGACGATGCGTTGATCCAGCCGAGCAGCGGCACCGCGATCAGCAGCGCGTAGAGCGCAAAATGCGTCGCGCCCGACAGCGCGCGCATCGCGGGCGGCAGGTCACTCGCGGGCGGGCGATGCGTTGCGCGCCACAGCACGCGGCAAGCCATCGCCGCGACCAGCGCGGTTCCCACGAGGAGGTGGGCGGCGATCAGGCCGACGGGCTGCGTGTCGCGATGCACGTCGGGCATCGTCCAGCCGATCGCATATTGCGCGATGACCAGCGCGACGATCAGCCAGTGAAGCAAGCGCGCAACGGTGTCATATCGGGCGGGCGTGGACATGGAGACTCCTGGCGTACGGGGGGAAGGTATCGGTCGGGGGGATTCTACGATCGTATCCTTAACGAAACGTTAAGCACGGGGTATCGCTCGTGACGGCGGGCCGCCGGGTTCGCCCGCTGGCGACGGTTCGCCCGCGCCTGCCGACGGCAGCGTGATCACGACGCCGAGGCCCCGCCCGCCGATGCCGGCCCCGAACTGCACGGTGCCGCCGAAATACTGGGCGATGCGTGTGACGATCGACAACCCGAGCCCGCTGCCGGGCGATTGCACGCCGCTGCCCCGATAGAAACGGTCGCCGAGCCGCTCGTGCTCGCCGGGTGCGACACCCGGCCCGTCGTCGCATACGACGATGCGTTGCCGCGTGCCGTCATCGTCCACACCGATCTCGATGCGGCCGCCCTGGCGGCCATACTTGACGGCATTGTCGACGAGGTTGTCGAGCAGGATGCCGATCAGGATCGGATCGGCTTCGATCGCTCGTCCGGATACGGTGTCCGCCACGAGCGCGATGGCCTTGTCCGATGCTTTCGCGAGATGGCGATCGATGGCGGCTTCGACGAGTTCGCGAACGACGACGGCACGCGTCGGAATGCGGTCGTATTCGTCGAGCCGGGCGAGCAGCAGCAGTTGTTCGGCGAGACGCGCGCTGCGGTCCACGCCTTGGACGACCCGCTGCATCGCCAGTTGCTTGCATGCCGGATCGTCGGTCGCGAGCGCCACCTGCGCCTGGACCTTGATCGCGGCGAGCGGCGTCTTCAGTTCGTGCGCGGCGTCGGACGTGAACGCGCGCTCGCGCACGATCGATTGCCGCAGCCTCGCCAGCAGGCGATCGATCGCGTCGACCAGCGCGCGCACTTCGTCCGGCACGGTGGCGATGCCGAGCGGTTCGAGCGATCGTGCGTCGCGCGCGCCGATCAGTGCCGACAGCGTCTTCAACGGGGCGAGGCCGCGCCCGATCAGGTACCAGAGGAGCAGCGCCAGCACCGGGAGTGCGACGATCAGCGGCAGGACGATGCCGCGCGCGATGCCGGTCGCCAGATCGCTGCGCGTGTTGACGATTTCCATCACGCGTATCCAGCGCCCCGACGCATCGTCGCGCAACGTGTGCGTGCGCCACGGTGTGTCGTGAATGACGATCGTTTCAGGCGTGCCGCGCGAGTTGCGCGCGGCGGGCAACCCGGCCGCTTCGGCCGGAAGGCTCGACGCGACGACGTGGCCCTGCGCGTCGCGTACCTCGAACAGCACGTCGCGCGGCAGGCGATCGCCGTCGGTCACGGGGCCGGGCCTCGAATGGCCACGATCCAGCTCGACGCGCGCATCCGGCGGAACACGGGCGAGGCGTTCGAGATCGGCGGGTGAAAGATCGACCAGCAGCGACGCGTATTCGACGAGGCGGGCGTCTTCCCATTCGCCGATCTCGCGCGTCGCGTAACGGAAGCTGCCGAATACGGCAACGAGCCACACGACGGTCACGCAGCCGAGCGCCATCGACGACACGCGGCGCCGTATCGAGCGGGAGATCATGCGAGGTCGACGACGTAACCGATGCCGCGCACGGTGCGGATCAGGTCCGCGCCGAGTTTCTTGCGCAAGTTCGAGACGTGGACCTCGATCGCATTGCTTTCGATACCTTCCTGCCAGCCGTACAGGGTGTCTTCGAGGCGCGCGCGCGATTGCGGCGCACCCGGGTGGCTGACGAGCTGCACCAGGATGGCCCACTCGCGCGAGGTCAGTGCGATGCGCGACGCATCGCGTGTCACGGTGTGGGCGGTCAGGTCGATCGTGATGTCGCGCCACACGATCTCGTCGCCGGCGCGGCCCTGCGAGCGGCGCACGAGCGCACGACAGCGGGCCAGCACCTCGGTCAGCTCGAACGGCTTCGCGAGATAGTCGTCCGCGCCGTCGTCGAGGCCGCGGACCCGGTCGGCCACGGTGCCGCGCGCGGTCAGCACCAGCACAGGGACCGTGTCGCCGGCATCGCGCAACGCACGCAGCAGTTCCGTGCCCGATTTCCCCGGCAGGCCGAGATCGAGCACGACGAGCGCGAAGCGCGTCGTCGCGAGCGCCGCGGCGGCCGCGTGACCGTCGCGCAACCAGTCGACGTGATAGCCGGCCTGACTCAGGCTGATCTCGAGACCGCTGCCGATCAGGTCGTCGTCTTCAACAAGGAGGAGTCGCATGGTCGATTCGGGTGCAGATGGCTGCGATTGTACGAGTGCAACCCTGCATCCCGTGCAACGGATTGTAATTGTGCTGCGTCAAGCTTCCGCCGATTCTGAAGAACGCTTAAGGTTTGCCGCGGGTAATCCCGCTACCATCGGCCACAAGATTTCTCGGGTGGTGCTCCGCTTCCCTGGATCCCGAACCGGGTTTCGCCTGTCCGGCACTGGCCGCGCATGCGTGCCCGTCAATCCGCGACGCTTCCGATCGATCCCAGGTCGATGGGAGTCGTCCGAACGGGAGGTTCATTTCTCATGGCATCCTCGACGATCGGGCGATGGCGCGCCCACCTGCTGATCGCCGCGCTGGCCGGCATGTTGATTCAGTGTTTCGTGCTGGTGTCGTTGCTTGCATGGCGCGTACCCGAAGTATTTTTCACCACGATGACGTTTCGCATCTGGGTCGTCATCGCGATCGCCACCGCGATCCTTTCAGCCCGCAAGCTTGCCGACGTCGCGTTTCGCGCCGCGGTCGCCTGCGGCTACGTGCGCGTGACGGGAATCGATCGCCGCACGGTAGTTGTGTCATCTGATTGCGCGTATCGTCGCTTGGTCGTCCTTCACATCCGGCTCCACGGGAATCGATATGGCGGCGCGCACGGGTGAACCCGCGTACGCGCGGCGGCTCCCGGGTGTCGTGGTTTCACGGGTCACCACTGGGGAGAAGCATGGTATTGCTGCATGTGCTGCGCGCGCTGGCCGAGGCAATGTCGATCGTCTGCGGGTTGGGCGTGCTACTGGGCATCGCATACACGATCACGGCCAGCGTGCTGGTTGGCCGGTTCTTTGCCCGGGCGCCGGCCGAGCCGCGCGATCATCCGGGCGTCACCGTCGCGAAGCCGCTGCACGGCGACGAGTGGCAGCTCGTACAGCATCTCGAAAGCTTCTTCGTGCAGGATTATCCGGGGCCGGTTCAGCACCTGTTCGGCGTGCACGATGCGAACGACAAGGCCCTCGCGGCCGTCGAGACGCTGCGGGCGCGCTATCCTGACGCGAACATCAAGGTCGTCGCCGATGCGCGGCTCTACGGGCCGAACCGCAAGATCGCCAATCTCGTGAACATGCTCGAACACGCGGAGTATTCGGTGCTCTGTCTCGCCGACAGCGACGTGCTGGTCGAGCGCGATTATTTGCGCGCCGTCGTCGGCGCGCTGCAGCAGCCGGATGTCGGCATCGTGACGAGCGTGTATCGCGGCATCGCGTCGCCGGGCTTCTGGCCCGGTGTCGCCGTCGCGATGACGAACTACCATTTCCTGCCGGGCGTGATCACCGGGCTCTTCATCGGGCGCGCACGGCCCTGCTTTGGCCAGACGATTGCGTTCACGCGCGCGACGCTCGAACGCATCGGCGGGCTCACGCGTTTCGCGCATCACCTGGCCGAGGATCATGCGCTGGGCGAAGCGGTGCGGCAGGTGGGCGCGCAGGTCGTCATTCCGCCGTTCGTCGTCGGGCACGCATGCGTCGAGGAGACGTTCGCGAAGCTGTACGCGCACGAATTGCGCTGGAGCTGCACGATCCGCGCGGCGGACCGGCTCGGTCACGCCGGCTCGGTGCTGATGCACCCGGTGCCGCTCGCGCTGCTGGCGCTGCTGTTCTCCGGCGGCACGGCCGTCGCATGCGGGCTGGTGGTCGCGGCGCTGGCCGCGCGGGCGCTGCTGATGCTGAAGACGAGCCGGGCGACCGGCGCGGGGCTGCGCGGCGCGCTCTGGCTGCCGTTCGTCGATCTCCTGCAGTTCTTCGTGTTCGTGTCGAGCTTCTTCTCGTCGCATGTCGTGTGGCGCGGCACGCGTTTTCGCGTCGACCGGGAAGGGCTGTTGTCGCCCGCGAGCGAATCATGACGACGCCGACGAACGCCGGCGCCGATGCCGCGGAGCGGAACGCCGCACGGGGCGACGCACGGCTTCGCCATGTAGGGCAGCTGGCGGCGCTGGGCGGGCTGGCGCTCGCCGTGTGGCTGATCTGGCGTGAGCATCCGCTGGACATCCTGCATCGCCTGCAGATCGCCGGGGCCGGCCTGCTGCTCGCGGCGCTGGCGCACATCCTGCCGATGCTCGCGAATGCGTGGGACTGGCGGATGCTGATCCGCGGCCGGCGCCAGCCGTCGTTCGCGACGATGCTGAAGCTCGTGTGGATCCGCGAATCGATCAACGGGTTGTTGCCGGTCGCGCGGATCGGCGGCGAGATCGTGTCGTTCGGCCTGCTGCGGCAGGCGGGCGTGCGGCCGGCAACCGCCGTCGCCAGCCTCGTCGCCGACATGCAGCTGACGCTGATCAGCCAGTTGGTGTTCGCGCTGGTCGCGATCGGCTACGTGCTCGGGCATGTGTCGTCCGATGCCGCGCGCGTGGCCGGCAATCTCGCGATCGGCATGGCCGCGCTGGTGCCGGTGCTGCTGCTGTTCGCACTGGTGCAGCATGCGCGGCCGTTCGAGCGCGCGATGCGCGTGCTCAACCGCGTCACGAGCGGCAAGGTGGTGGCGCTGGTCGGCGAGTCGGCGCGCACCGATCAGTCGATCCGGATGATCTGGAGAAAGACCGGCGTCGTCGTGCGTTATCTCGTGATCTGGCAGACGCTGCAGTTCGTCGGCTATGCGCTGGAAATCTGGCTCGCGCTGTATTTTCTCGGCGCGGAGCCGACGTTCGCGCAGGCGCTCGCGATCGAGGCGCTGATCCAGCTCGTGAGCAGCATTGCGTTCCTGATGCCGGGCGGGCTCGGGGTGCAGGAGGGCGGGTTCGTGCTGATCGGCGGGCTGCTCGGGTTCGACCCGCCGACCTGCCTCGCACTGGCCGGCGCCCGCCGCGTGCGCGACCTGCTGTTCTATCTGCCGGGCCTGGTGGCATGGCAGTGGGCCGCCGGTTCGGCGAACCGGTCGGGCGGGACGAAAAACGCGCCGTTGCCCATCGGGGAATCCGCCCGGTCGCGTTGAGGCGACCGGGGAGCCCGCGTCCGCGCGTCGAGCGGTGCGGGAATCAGCGCCGTTCGTCGGCGAGATGGCTGCGGATCACGTCCGCGAACGATGTATCGCCCTTCAGCCCGAGCGCTTCCGCGCGCGACGTATCCCAGCGGCCCGGCCAGCTGCCGACGATCTTCTCGACGCGCTCGTCCGGCACATGGCGGATCAGCTTCACGACTTCGTCACCCGCGACTTCGCGCAGCGCCGCGATCATTTCGTCGACCGATACCGACAGGCCGGGCAGATTGATCACCCGCTTGTTGCCGAGCTTCGCGCTGTCGATCTCGCAGCCCGCGACGAGCGCTTCGATCGCGCCGCGCGGCGACAACAGCCACAGCCGCGTCGAACCCGGCACCGGGCACACGCTTTCCTCGCCGTTCAGCGGCTCGCGGATGATGCCGCTCGCGAACGACGACGCAGCCGCATTCGGGCGGCCCGGCCGCACGCTGATCGTCGGCAGCCGCAGCACGCGGCCGTCGACGAAGCCGCGCCGCGCGTAGTCGCACAGCAGCAGCTCGGCGATCGCCTTCTCGGCGCCGTACGACGATTGCGGGTTCAGTGCGGTGTCGTCCTGCACGACATCGGGCAGCGTGCCGCCATAGACCGCGACGGAGCTCGTGAACACGACGCGCGGCCGATGGCCACGCGCGCGGCACACTTCGAGCAGCGTGCGCGACGCGTCGAGGTTGATCCGCATGCCGAGATCGAAATCGGCTTCGGCCTGCCCGCTGACGATCGCCGCGAGGTGGAAGATCGCGCCCGTTTGCGTGTCGATCGCGCTGTCGAGCACCGCGCGGTCGGCGATGTCGCCGACGATCGACGTCACGCGCGCGTCGCCGAAATCGCTGCCGGCGACGACGTCGAGCAGGACCAGCTCGTCGATCTTCTCGCTGCGGCCGTCGGGGCCGGTCAGTTCGCCGCGCTCGAGCAGCTTGCGCGCGAGACGCTGGCCGAGAAAGCCGGCGCCGCCGGTGATCAGTACTTTCATGTTCTTTACCCTCGGAAGAATGCGGGAATTACAGGTACGCCTTGAGCCAGCCGAGCCCTTCGGACGTGCCGGCCTTCGGGCGGTACTCGCAGCCGATCCAGCCGTCGTAGCCGAGCGCGTCGATCAGTTCGAACAGGTACGGGTAGTTGAGTTCGCCGATATCCGGTTCGTGGCGCTCGGGCACGCCCGCGATCTGGATATGGCCGATGCCCGCGAAATCGCGCTTGAGCTTCATCGCGAGATCGCCCTCGACGATCTGGCAGTGGTAGCAGTCGAACTGCACCTTCAGGTTCGGCGCGCCGACTTCCGCGCAGATCGCCTGCGCGTCGTCCTGGCGGCTCAGGAAATAGCCGGGCATGTCGCGCTGGTTGATCGGCTCGATCAGGATCGTGATGCCGTGCGCGGCGGCGGCCTGGGTCGCGTGCCGCAGGTTCGCCAGGTAGGTGTCGCGATGGCGTGCACGGTCGGCGCCCGGCGGCACCATGCCGGCCATCACGTGCAGCTTCCTGTTGCCGAGCACGCGTGCATAGTCGAGCGCCAGGTCGATGCCGCGCCGGAACTCGTCCTCGCGGCCCGGCAATGATGCGGTGCCGCGTTCGCCCGCGGCCCAGTCGCCGGGCGGCGCGTTGAACAGCGCCTGTTCGAGGTCGTGCGCGTCGAGGCGCGCGCGGATGTCTTCGGCGGCGAAGTCGTACGGGAACAGGTACTCGACGGCCTTGAAGCCGTCGTACGCGGCAGCGGCGAAGCGTTCGAGGAACGCGTGCTCGGTGTACATCATCGAGAGGTTGGCGGCGAAGCGTGGCATGGCAGCGGATCCTGTGAATGAATGGGGCGGGGCGCCGCGCGCCCCGCGTCGAATGATGAATCGGCCAGCGCCGGATCAGCGGTTCACGAGCTTGGCGGGCGTGAGCCACACGGCGATCGCGCCGATCACGAGCATTGCGGCGAGCACGTACATGCCGGACGCCGTGCTGTGCGTGACGTCCTTCAGGTAGCCGATCACGTACGGGCTCGCGAACCCGGCGAGGTTGCCGACCGAGTTGATGATCGCGATCCCGGCCGCGGCCGCGGAGCCCGCGAGGAACGCGGTCGGCAGCGACCAGAACAGCGGCGCGCAGGTCAGCACGCCGCCCGCCGCGAGCGACAGGAACACGATCGACACCGCCGTATTGTGCGAGTACGACGCGGCGACCGCAAACCCGAGCGCGCCCATCAGCGCGGGCACGATCAGGTGCCAGCGGCGTTCGCGGCGCTTGTCCGCGCTGTGGCCGAACAGGTTCATCACGACGATCGCGACGACGAACGGAATGGCCGACAGCAGGCCGATCTGCAGCGTATCGGTGATGCCGGTCGACTTGACGAGCGTCGGCATCCAGAACGTGAGGCCGTACTGGCCCGTGACGAAAGCGAAGTAGATCAGCGACATCCACCACATGCGCGGGTCCGCGAACACGGCCTTCAGCGAATGGCCGTGCTGCTGCTGTTCCTGCGGCTGCGCGGCGATCTCGTCCTCCAGCAGCTGCTTCTCGCGCTCGTCGAGCCACTTCGCGCCGCGGATGCTGTTGTCGAGATACAGGATCGTCGCGATGCCGACGAGCACGGCCGGCACGGCCTCGATCATGAACATCCATTGCCAGCCGTGGAAGCCCGAGCCGCCGTGAAAGCGCTCCATGATCCAGCCCGACAGCGGGTTGCCGAAGATGCCCGACACGGGAATCGCGGACATGAACACCGCGATGATCTTCGCGCGGCGATGCGACGGGAACCAGTACGTGAGGTACAGGATCACGCCGGGATAGAAACCGGCTTCCGCGAGGCCGAGCAGGAAGCGCAGCACGTAGAACTGCGTCGGCGTCTGCACGAACGCGAACAGCGCGGACAGCAGGCCCCACGTGATCATGATTCGCGCGATCCAGATGCGCGCGCCGATGCGGTGCATCAGCAGGTTGCTTGGCAGTTCGAACAGAAAATAGCCCAGGAAGAAAATGCCGGCGCCGAGCCCGAACACCGTTTCGCTGAACGCGAGATCCTGCGACATCTGCAGCTTCGCGAAGCCGACGTTCACGCGGTCGAGATACGCGACCACGTAGCAGAGCATCAGGAACGGCACGATGCGCCAGAACACTTTCTTGTAGGTGCGGTCGAGTTCCGCGGCATGGGCGGGCGCGGCGGGCGAGCGGCCAGCGGCCGCGTCGAGAGCAGTCATCGTCGTCTCCAATGATGTCGTGTGCCGGCGGCGCGTACGTCGCCGGTCGTGTGTGTGCTGACGGAAGGGCCCGCGCACACGGCGGGCATGGGAATCGTTGCGTGGCGCGCCGCTACCAGCGCGCGCCGAAGCTGGCGCGTAGTTCGTCGAGCGCGGCGTCGTCGAGCGGCTCGGGTTTCGGGTGCGTCATCAGCCACAGCCGCGCCGTTTCCTCGAGTTCCTCGAGCGCATACGACGCGTGCGATACCGACGGTCCCCACATCACCGGGCCGAGGCGCTCGAGCAGCACGCCGCGCACCTGGTCGGCGAGCGCCGCGACTTCGGCCGCGACGCCCGGATCGCCGGGGCGGCGGTAGCGGATCAGCGGAATGTGGCCGACCTTCATCACGTAGTACGGCGTGATCGGCGGCAGCACGTCGGTGTCGCGCCACACGCCCGCGAGCGTCAGCGCGACGAGGTGCGTCGAATGCGTGTGGACGACGCCGTTCGCTTCGGCATTGCGTGCGTAGATGCCGCGATGCAGCGCGAGCGTCTTCGACGGCTTGCCGCCCGATACGGGCTGGCCGTCCGCGCCGACCTTCGCGATGTCGTTCGGGTCGAGCCGGCCGAGGCAGGCGTCGGTCGGCGTGATCAGCCAGCCGTCGGCGAGCCGCGCGCTGATGTTGCCGGCGCTGCCGACGGCGTGGCCGCGCGCATACAGGCTCGCGCCGACCACGCAGATCTCTTCGCGCAGTTTCGCTTCGTCGCTCATCGTGCGGCTCCGTCCAGCGCGCGCAGCGCCTTGTCGAAAAAGTCCGTGGTGCCGAAGTTGCCGGACTTCAGCGCGAGGCCGAGCGGCTGCGCGTCGATGGTGGCCGTCGCCGGCACGCCCGGATCGATCTGCGCGCCGATCTGCAGCGACTTCACGTCGAGCGCCTGCACCACCGCGCCGGACGTTTCGCCGCCGGCCACGACGAACTTGCGTACGCCGAGGTCACGCAGCCCGCGCGCGATCGCCGCAAGCGTGGTTTCGACGAGATGGCCGGCCGCATCGACGCCGAGCGCCTGCTGCACGGCCTTCACTTCGTCGGGCGTCGCGGTCGCATAGATCAGCACGGGTTGCGGCAGGTGCGAGCGCGCGAACGCGAGTGCCTGGTCGACGACGGGTTCGCCGCGCGAGGCCGCGAGCGGATCGATGCGGAAGCTCGGCCGCGTGGCGCGCCATGCGGCGACCTGTGCATTGGTGGCCTTCGACGCGCTGCCGGCGAGCACGGCCGACAGGCCGTCGATGCGCGGCAGCGACGCCGCGTTGTCGCGCTCGGGCAGTTGCTCCGCACGGCGGAAATTCGCGGGCAGGCCGAGCGCGATGCCCGAGCCGCCGGTGACGAGCGGCAGGCCCGCGCACGCTTCGCCGAGCACGTAGAGGTCGCGGTCCGACAGCGCGTCGGCGATCGCGAAGCGCGCGCCTTCCGCGCGCAGTTGCTCGATCCGCGTGCGCACGGCGGCCGCGCCCAGCGCGATCGTGTCGTAGCGGATCAGGCCGACCGGCGACTTCGTCTGCCGCTGCAGCACGCGCACGAGGTTCGCATCCTTCATCGGCGTGAGCGGATGATGCTCCATCCCCGATTCGTTCAGCAGCACATCGCCGACGAACAGGTGGCCGCGATAGATCGTGCGGCCGTTCTCGGGGAACGCCGGGCAGGCGATCGTGAAGCCGCCGCCGGCCGCATCGAGCAGCGCATCGGCGACGGGCCCGATGTTGCCTGCGTCGGTCGAATCGAACGTCGAGCAGTACTTGAAGAAAAACTGCCGGCAGCCTTGCGCGCGCAGCCATTCGTATGCGGCGAGCGACTGGGCGACCGCGTCGGCGGCGGGGATCGTGCGCGACTTCAGCGCGACGACGATCGCGTCGGCGTCGAGCGTGGTGTCGGCGGTGCCGTCGGCGGGCACGCCGATCGTCTGCACGGTGCGCATGCCGCTCTTCACGAGCATGTTCGCGAGATCGGTCGCGCCGGTGAAATCGTCGGCGATGCAGCCGAGCAGGGGACGGGAAGCGGAAGCGGTCATGGCGGAAGCGTCGGTCGAATCAGCGGGCGGGCGGCAGCGTGATGCCGGGGAAAGTCTTGATCACGGCGGAATCGTCCTCGCCGCCGTGGCCGGCGCTCGACGCGCTCATGAACATCTGGTGCGCGGTGGCCGACAGCGGCAGCGGGAACTTGCTGCGGCGCGCGGTATCGAGCACGAGACCGAGATCCTTCACGAAGATATCGACGGCCGACAGCGGCGTGTAGTCGCCGTTCAGGATGTGCGGCACGCGGTTCTCGAACATCCACGAGTTGCCGGCGCTGTGCGTGATCACGTCGTACAGCGCATCCGCATCGACGCCTTCGCGCAGGCCGAGCGCCATCGCCTCGGCCGCTGCCGCGATGTGCACGCCGGCGAGCAGCTGGTTGATGATCTTCACCTTCGAACCGATGCCGTGCGCGTCGCCGAGGCGATAGACCTTGCCGGCGATCGCCGCGAGCACGTCCTCGCAGCCCGCATACGCGGCGGCCGGGCCCGACGTCATCATCGTCATCTCGCCGGAGGCCGCGCGCGCGGCGCCGCCGGATACCGGCGCGTCGAGCATCTGCAGGCCGGCGGCCTCGATGCGCGCGCCGAGCGCGACCGCGAAGTCGGGCGCGACGGTCGCGCTGGCGATCACGACGCCGCCCGGCTTCATCGCCGCGACCGCGCCGTGCTCGCCGAACAGCACCGTTTCGGTCTGCGCGGCGTTGACGACGAGCGTGACGACGACATCGCACTGCGCACCGAGTTCGGCCGGCGTCGCGCAGGCGATGCCGCCCTCGGCGGCGAACGCCTGCAGCACGGTGTCGCGCACGTCGCATGCGTGCACGCGCAGGCCGGCGCGCAGCAGCGAGCGGGCGACGCCGAGGCCCATCGCGCCGAGGCCGATGACTCCAACATTTCGTGACATGGTCAACCTTGATCGATTCGGGAGAGGTTCATGACAGCTGCGGCGCCGGTAACGGCCGCGGCCGCCGGGTTCAGCAGATACCGGCTTCCGCGAGACGGCGGGCGGCGTTGTACATGTGCGTGCGCGCCGCGTTGCGTGCGGCCATCGGGTCGCGCGCGCGGATCGCGTCGGCGATCGCCGCGTGTTCCTCGCGCACCTGGCGCGAGAAGTCCTCGCGCGTCGCTTCGTTGCGCCGCGTGACCTTCACGCCGGCTTCGAGGTACTGGTTCAGGAACTGCAGCGTCTTCAGGAAATACGGGTTGCCGGTGACGGCCGCGATCGTGCGGTGGAACGCGACGTCTTCCGCGACGCCGTCGCGCCCTTCCGCGACCGCATCGTCGATCTTGCGCAGCGCATCGTCGATGTCGGCCATGTCTTCATCGGTGTGGTTCAACGCCGCTTCGGCCGCGACCTCGGCCTCGATCGCGCGGCGCACCGCGAGCAGGTGCGGCAGCGACGTGGCCTCGACCGCTTCCGCGTAGTCGATCCGCAGCGGCCGGATCGCGCCGTGCTGGTTCACGAACACGCCGCTGCCCTGGCGCGGCTCGACCACGCCTTCGTTCTTCAGCCGCGAGATCGCCTCGCGAATCACCGTGCGGCTCACGCCGAATTCCTGCGCGAGCACGGCCTCCGTCGGCAGCTTGCCGGTGGCGGAGAAACTGCCGACTTCGATCTGCTTGAGCAGTTGCTGCGCGACATGGTCGCTCATCGCGCGGGCGGGAATTTTCTCGAACATGGTGCTCTGGCTTGTAAGGTTATGTGGTCATCATACAAATTTGAGTGTGCAACAGCATCCGGGATAACCCTCGGTTAACGGCGTGCAACGTCGGCTAAATTGATTGGAACCGGTTCCAATTGAATCGAAACCGATGCGTTCGGGTGTCGTGTCGCGATCGGTTGGTGAAGGGGCGGGTGCCCGTTGCCGTCAGTCGGCGATGTCCTCGACGGGGTCCGCCGCGATTGCCGCGCCGGCTTCCGCCACTTCGCCGCCGCGCTCCCGGTAAGTCGCCGGCGGTACGCCGAACTGCTTGCGGAATTCGCGCCCGAGGTGCGACGCATCGGCGAATCCGCAGCTCGACGCGATATCGGCCACCGTGCGGTCCGAGCTGGTCAGCAGCCACGCGGCCGTGCGCAGCCGCACCTGCTTCGCGAACACCTGCGGGCTCTTGCCCGTTTCCGCCTTGAACAGGCGCTCGAGCTGCCGCGTCGACAAATCGAGCTTGCTCGCGAGCTCGTCGAGCGACAGCGCGCGGCCGACATGCTGTTCCATCAGGAGAATCGCGCGCTTGACCTTCGGGTGCGTCGCCGGCTCGAGGCCCGGCGGGTGCGGCTGCGGCGCATTGCCTTTCTGCATCTCGCCGACCAGCAGGATGCGCAGCGCCTTCTGCACGGTCGCGTGATCGAAATGGCGCAGCAGGATCGCGGCGGCGACGTCGATCGACGCGCGGCCGCCCGAACAGGTGATGCGGCGCCGGTCGATCACGAACAGCCGGTCGGCGATCAGCAGGTCGGGATCGGCGGCCGGGAAGCGCTCGATGAAATCCCAGTAGTGGAACCAGCTCACGCAGGTGCGGTAGCCGTCGAGCACGCCGGCGCGCATCAGCGTGAACACGCCGGTGCAGATGCCGACGACGGTCGCGCCGGCCGCCGCCGCGCGGCGGATGAACTCGAGCGTCTCGGGGCCCGCCTGCGGCCCCGAATGCAGCAGCCCGCCCACTACCACCACGTAGTCGAACGGCTCGGCCGCGTCGAACGTTTCCCACGGCGTGATCTGGATCCCGCAGCTCGCGCGCACCGGCGCGAGGGTCTCGCCGATCACGCTCCACGCGCAGCGCACGGGCTTGCTGTAGTCGCCGTCGTCGGCCGACAGCCGCAGCATGTCGACGAAGCCGGAGAAGGCCGTCAGCGTGAAGTTCGGCAGCAGCACGATGCCGAAGCGGATGCGCCGCGGCGCGGGTTCTGCGAGGGGGGAAGCGGGTACGTCGGTTGTCATCGCGGCCAGTCTCTTCACGCCGGGCGGGCGGTCTCACTCAGTCTGTTGATACGGGGCATGCGGGTACGGCAGTCGGGCGGGGCGGATGTAGCCAGCGTCGCTGATCGGTTCCGGCCCGACTTGTGGTTTTCCGTCGCGAACCATCGCCAAAGCGCACTTTCGGGCCTGCCGACGTGGCGCTTGGCGGCGGTATCCCACGCCGATGCCGTTTTTGTTCTATCGGCCGATTTTACGCTTTGATGTACTGGCGCCAACGTCACTTCACGTATGTCCCACCCAGAGGAAGGCAGATGAACGTCAGCGTCTTCGACCTGTTCAAGATCGGCATCGGTCCGTCCAGTTCGCATACGGTCGGCCCGATGATCGCCGCGTGCCGCTTCGCGTCGCACGTGGAGGACGCGAACCTGCTCGGTTTCGTGCGCCGCGTGCGGGTCGAACTATACGGCTCGCTCGGCGCGACCGGCAAGGGCCACGGCACCGACAAGGCCGTGCTGCTCGGTCTCGAGGGCCACCTGCCCGACACGATCGATCCGGACCTGATCGAGCCACGGCTCGCCGCGATCCGCGCGGAGAAATCGCTGTCGCTGCTCGGCAAGCAGACCGTCCGCTTCGAGGAAAAGGAGCACATCGGCTTCTATCGCAAGCTGATGAGCGGCACGAGCATCGTGCACCCGAACGGGATGCGCTTCCAGGCCTTCGACGAGCACGGCCAGCTGCTCGTCGAGAAAGAGTATTACTCGGTCGGCGGCGGCTTCGTCGTGAACCGCGACGGCGATCGCGTGAACGGCGTGCGTGCGGCCGTCGAGGTGCCGTATCCGTTCCGCACCGGCGACGACCTGATGCGCCAGTGCCGCGAGCACGGGCTGTCGATCGCCGAGCTGATGATGCGCAACGAATGCGCGCTGCGTCCCGCCGACGAAGTGCGCGCCGGGCTGCTCGCGATCTGGCGCACGATGGCCGCGTGCGTCGAGCGCGGCTGCAAGGTCGAGGGCGACCTGCCCGGCCCGATGCGGGTGAAGCGCCGCGCGGCCGAGCTGAACGCCCGCCTGCGCGAGCGCTCGGAAGAGTCGCTGCGCGACCCGCTGTCGATGCTCGACTGGGTCAACCTGTATGCGATGGCCGTCAACGAGGAGAACGCGGCGGGCGGCCGTGTCGTCACCGCGCCGACCAACGGCGCGGCCGGCGTGATTCCCGCGGTGCTGCATTACTACGTGAAGTTCGTACCGGGCTCGAACGAAGCCGGCATCCTCGAATTCCTGATGACGGCCGCGGCGATCGGGATCATCTACAAGGAAACCGCGTCGATCTCCGGCGCGGAAGTGGGTTGCCAGGGCGAAGTGGGCGTCGCGTGCTCGATGGCCGCCGCCGCGCTCGCCGCGGTGATGGGCGGCACGCCCGACCAGGTCGAGAACGCCGCCGAGATCGGCATGGAGCACAACCTCGGGATGACCTGCGACCCGGTGGGCGGGCTCGTGCAGATCCCGTGCATCGAGCGCAACGCGATGGGCGCGATCAAGGCGCTGAACGCGTCGCGCATGGCGCTCAAGGGTAACGGCCAGCACTACGTTTCGCTCGATTCGGTCATCAAGACGATGCGCGAGACGGGCGCCGACATGAAGACGAAATACAAGGAAACGTCGCGCGGCGGTCTGGCCGTGAACGTCATCGAATGCTAAACGAAGGATCACTCACATGAGCCGCTACTCGATATTCAGCCTGTTCCGCAACGGCCTCTCGTATCACGAAAACTGGGAAAAGCAGTGGAAGAGCCCGGAACCGAAGAAGGAATACGACGTCGTGATCGTCGGCGGCGGCGGCCACGGCCTCGCGACCGCCTACTACCTCGCGAAGGAGCACGGGATCACGAACGTCGCGATCCTCGAGAAGGGCTGGATCGGCGGCGGCAACACCGCGCGCAACACGACGATCGTCCGCTCGAACTATCTGTGGGACGAATCGGCCGCGCTGTACGAAAAGGCGATGAAGCTGTGGGAAGGGCTGTCGCAGGACCTGAACTACAACGTGATGTTCAGCCAGCGCGGCGTGATGAACCTGGCCCACACGCTGCAGGACGTGCGTGACACCGAGCGCCGCGTGAACGCGAACCGGCTGAACGGCGTCGACGCCGAATTCCTGACGCCCGCGCAGATCAAGGAAATCGAGCCGACCATCAACCTGAACAGCCGCTACCCGGTGCTCGGCGCATCGATCCAGCGCCGCGCGGGCGTGGCGCGTCACGATGCGGTGGCCTGGGGCTTCGCACGCGGCGCGGACCGCGCGGGTGTCGACATCATCCAGAACTGCCAGGTGACGGGCATTCGCCGCGAAGGCGGTGCGGTGGTCGGCGTCGACACGGTGAAGGGTTTCATCAAGGCGAAGAAGGTTGCGGTGGTCGCGGCCGGCAACACGACGACGCTCGCCGACATGGCCGGCGTGCGCCTGCCGATCGAAAGCCACCCGCTGCAGGCGCTGGTGTCCGAGCCGATCAAGCCGGTCGTCAACTCGGTGATCATGTCGAACGCGGTGCACGCGTACATCAGCCAGTCCGACAAGGGCGACCTCGTGATCGGCGCCGGTATCGACCAGTACACGGGCTTCGGCCAGCGCGGCAGCTTCCACATCATCGAAAGCACGCTGCAGGCGATCGTCGAGATGTTCCCGGTGTTTTCGCGCGTGCGGATGAACCGCCAGTGGGGCGGCATCGTCGACGTGTCGCCGGACGCCTGCCCGATCATCACCAAGACCGACGTGAAGGGCCTCTATTTCAACTGCGGCTGGGGCACCGGCGGCTTCAAGGCGACGCCCGGCTCGGGCTGGGTGTTCGCGCACACGATCGCCCGCGACGAACCGCATCCGCTGAACGCGCCGTTTGCGCTCGACCGTTTCTACACGGGCCACCTGATCGACGAGCACGGCGCCGCCGCCGTCGCGCACTGAACGAGGAGAAAAACATGTTGCTGATCGAATGTCCGTGGTGCGGGCCGCGCGCCGAATCCGAGTTCTCGTGCGGTGGTGAAGCCGACATCGTGCGCCCCGTGAACAACGAGAACATGACCGACCGTGAATGGGGCGAGTACGTGTTCATGCGCGAGAACAAGCGCGGGCTGCACAAGGAGCAATGGCTGCACACGCAGGGCTGCCGCCGCTGGTTCAAGGTGACGCGCGACACGGTGACCTACGATATCAAGGGCTACGAAAAGTTCGGTGGGGCTGCCATCAGTGGCGCAGCTGCCGGTAACGCACACGAAGAGGGCACGAGCAAATGAGCCAGAAAGACCGCCTCGGCACCGGTGGCCGCATCAATCGCGCGATTCCGCTGACCTTCACGTTCAACGGCCGCACGTATCAGGGCTTCCAGGGCGACACGCTCGCGTCCGCGCTGCTCGCGAACGGCGTGCATTTCGTCGCGCGCAGCTTCAAGTACCACCGTCCGCGCGGGATCGTGACGGCGGACGTCGCGGAACCGAACGCCGTCGTGCAGCTCGAATCCGGCCCGTACACGGTGCCGAACGCGCGCGCGACCGAGATCGAGCTGTACCAGGGCCTCGTCGCAACGAGCGTGAACGCGGAGCCCTCGCTCGAGAACGACAAGTACGCGATCAACCAGAAGCTGTCGCGCTTCCTGCCGGCCGGCTTCTACTACAAGACGTTCATGTGGCCGCGCAACATGTGGCCGAAGTACGAGGAGAAGATCCGCGAAGCGGCCGGCCTCGGCAAGGCGCCGGAAGCGCTCGACGCCGATCGCTACGACAAGTGCTACGCGCATTGCGACGTGCTCGTGGTCGGCGGCGGCCCGTCGGGCCTCGCGGCCGCGCATGCGGCGGCCACGGCCGGCGCGCGCGTGATCCTCGTCGACGACCAGCGCGAGCTCGGCGGCAGCCTGCTGTCGTGCCGCGCGGAGATCGACGGGAAGCCCGCGCTGCAGTGGGTCGAGAAGATCGAGGCCGAGCTGCGCAAGCTGCCCGACGTGACGATCCTGTCGCGCAGCACCGCGTTCGGCTACCAGGACCACAACCTCGTGACGGTCACGCAGCGTTTGACCGATCACCTGCCGGTGTCGATGCGCAAGGGCACGCGCGAGCTGCTGTGGAAGGTCCGCGCAAAGCGCGTGATCCTCGCGACCGGCGCGCACGAGCGTCCGATCGTGTTCGGCAACAACGACCTGCCGGGCGTGATGCTCGCCGGCGCGGTGTCCACCTACGTGCATCGCTTCGGCGTGCTGCCGGGCCGCAACGCGGTCGTGTTCACGAACAACGATCGCGCGTACCAGACCGCGCTCGACCTGAAGGCGTGCGGCGCGAAGGTGACGGTCGTCGATTCGCGCGCATCGTCCAACGGCGCGCTGCCGGCCGCCGCGAAGCGGCAGGGCGTGACGGTGATGAGCGGTGCGGTCGTGACGGGCGCATCGGGCAAGTGGCGCGTATCGTCGGTCGACGTCGCGTCGCACTCGAACGGCCAGGTGGGCGGCAAGCTGCAGACGCTGCCGTGCGACCTCGTCGCGATGTCGGGCGGCTTCAGCCCGGTGCTGCACCTGTTCGCGCAGTCGGGCGGCAAGGCCTGCTGGAACGACGAGAAGGCATGCTTCCTGCCGGGCAAGCCCGTGCAGGCCGAAGCGAGCATCGGCGCGGCGGCCGGCGAATTCGGCCTGGCCCGTGCGCTGCGGCTCGCGGTCGATGCGGGCGTGGAAGCCGCGAAGGCAGCGGGTTTCGCGGCCGAGCAGCGCGCGGTCGCGCCGCAGGTCGCGGAAACCGTCGAAGGCGCACTGCAGCCGCTGTGGCTGGTCGGCAGCCGCGAAGCCGCGGCACGCGGGCCGAAGCAGTTCGTCGACTTCCAGAACGACGTGTCGGCCGCGGACATCCTGCTGGCCGCACGCGAAGGCTTCGAGTCGGTCGAGCACGTGAAGCGCTACACGGCGATGGGCTTCGGCACCGACCAGGGCAAGCTCGGCAACATCAACGGGATGGCGATCCTCGCGGGGGCGCTCGGCAAGACGATTCCGGAAACGGGCACGACGACGTTCCGCCCGAACTACACGCCGGTGTCGTTCGGCACGTTCGCGGGCCGCGAGCTCGGCGATTTCCTCGACCCGATCCGCAAGACCTGCGTGCACGAGTGGCACGTCGAGCACGGCGCGCTGTTCGAGGACGTCGGCAACTGGAAGCGGCCGTGGTACTTCCCGAAGAACGGCGAGGATCTCCATGCGGCCGTGAAGCGCGAATGCCTCGCGGTGCGCAACAGCGTCGGCATCCTCGACGCGTCGACGCTCGGCAAGATCGACATCCAGGGCCCGGATGCGGTGAAGCTGCTGAACTGGATGTACACGAACCCGTGGAACAAGCTCGAAGTGGGCAAGTGCCGCTACGGGCTGATGCTCGACGAGAACGGGATGGTGTTCGACGACGGCGTGACGGTGCGCCTCGCCGACCAGCATTTCATGATGACGACCACGACGGGCGGCGCGGCGCGCGTGCTCACGTGGCTCGAGCGCTGGCTGCAGACCGAATGGCCCGACATGAAGGTGCGGCTGTCGTCCGTCACCGATCACTGGGCGACGTTCGCGGTGGTCGGCCCGAAGAGCCGCAAGGTCGTGCAGAAGGTATGCCAGGACATCGACTTCGGCAACGAGGCGTTCCCGTTCATGAGCTACCGGAACGGCACGGTTGCAGGCGCGAAGGCGCGCGTGATGCGGATCAGCTTCTCGGGCGAGCTCGCGTATGAAGTGAACGTGCCGGCGAATGCGGGCCGCGCGGTGTGGGAAGCGCTGATGGCAGCCGGTGCCGAGTTCGACATCACGCCGTACGGCACCGAGACGATGCACGTGCTGCGCGCGGAGAAGGGCTACATCATCGTCGGCCAGGATACCGACGGCTCGGTCACGCCGTACGACCTCGGGATGGGCGGCGTCGTCGCGAAGTCGAAGGACTTCCTCGGCAAGCGTTCGCTTGCGCGCTCGGACACGGCGAAGGAAGGCCGCAAGCAGTTCGTCGGCCTGCTGACCGAGGACGAACAGTTCGTGCTGCCGGAAGGCGCGCAGATCATCGCGAAGGACACGCAGGTGTCGGCGGTCGATCCGACGCCGATGATCGGCCACGTGACGTCGAGCTACTACAGCCCGATCCTGAAGCGCTCGATCGCGCTCGCGGTGGTGAAGGGCGGCCTGAACAAGATGGGTGAGAGCGTCGTGATTCCGCTGGCCAACGGCCGCCGCATCACCGCGAAGATCTCGAGCCCGGTTTTCTACGATACCGAAGGGGTGCGCCAGCATGTGGAATGAAACCAGAAACCAGTCGCAGGTGGCGGGCGCGGGCGGCGTGACGCTTGAATCGCCGTTCGTCGGCGCGGCCGACGTGCTGAAGCCGCACCAGGCGCGCGCATCGAAGAAGTTCACGCTGCGCGAGCGGCCGTTCCTCGATCTCGTCAACGTGCGCGGCGAGTTGAGCGATCCGGCGTTCGTCGCCGCGTTCGAGCGCGTGGTCGGCTGCCGGCCGCCCGCGGCGCCGAACACGGTCGCGCGCGGCGCCGAGTACGACGTGCTGTGGCTCGGCCCCGACGAGTGGCTCGTGCGCTCGAACGGGCCCGTGCCGGCCGGTGTGCTCGAAGCGAAGCTCGCGGAAGCCGTGCAGGGCACGTATGCGGCGGCCGTCGATGTCGGCAGCGGCTACACGGTCGTCGAGATCAGCGGCGAACGCGTGCGCGACGTGCTCGCACGCGGCTGCCCGCTCGATCTCCATCCGCGCGCGTTCAAGCCGGGCCAGTGCGCGCAGTCGCATTACTTCAAGTCGTCGATCGTGCTGATCCCGACGGGCGACGATGCGTTCGAGATCGTCGTGCGCCGCAGCTTCGCCGACTACTTCGTGCGCATCATGCTCGACGCGGCCGCGCCGCTCGCATCATGAAGCCGTTCGACGAACCGTTCGTGGCGATCGACGCGCCGCGCCTGCGCGGGCGCGGCTGGAGCGTGTTCGTCGACGAACTGAAGGTGCCTGCGCGGATCGGCATTCATGCACACGAGCATGAAGCGCCGCAGCCGATCGTGATCGATGCAAGGCTCGGCTACCGGTGCGAACCGAGCGAGCGGGGAGAGTGGATCGATTACGACGGCTATTGCGCGCGCGTTGCCGCGTTCCTGTCGCACAAGCCGCATACGCGGCTGCTGGAGACGCTCGTCGCCGATATCGCGGTGCTGTCGTTCCGTGAGTGGCCGGCGCTGGAGTCGCTGACGCTGTCGGTGTACAAGCCGAAGATCCGGCCCGGCACGAAGCGGGTCGGCGTGTCGCTCGACTGGACGCGCGGGGATTATTTGCGGTGGACGGGGGCGGTGGGGCAGTTTTGAGGCAGTAGAGGCGGCCGATGAGTGCGTCGAAACGATGCCGGTCGGCCGTCGGCCGTGGCACTTGCTGGCCTTTATAGTTCCTGAAATATGCGAACAATTCACCGTCGCTGACATTCAAGCCTTTAATTCCGATATTCTCGTAACAATGCCGTCGATGCCGTTCGTCGGCGTTTTGTTCCTGGTATCCCGGAATTATGGCCCGCACCTTACCCCGCCCCATTGCATCACCCGACCCGCTCGCGCAGGATCTCGCGGCGCTGGGTGCACTCGTCCGCAACCGGCGGGCGCAGAACCGGATGCGGATCGACGACGCAGCCGACATGCTCGGCGTCTCCAAGGACGTGCTGTCGCGGCTCGAAAACGGCCGGGCGGTGAGCCTCGACAAGTTGTTCAAGGTGCTCGACGGCCTGGGACTCAATTTGCTCGTCGTACCGAAGCGCGAAGTGCCCGTCGCACGCAAGGCATTGCATGAACTTGCCGAGCCGACTGTTCCGGCGGAGTCGCGGGAGGGCGCGTGATGTTGCGATCACCCTGAGCCGATACATCAAGCCGCAGCCGCCCCATCCAGCGCCGGATAGTCGACATACCCGCGCGCATCGCCGCCGAAGAACGTTTCGCGCCGCGCATCGTTCATCGGTGCGCCGGTCTTCACCCGCGTCACGAAATCCGGATTCGCCAGCACCATCTGCCCGTACGCTTCGAGATCGGCCAGCCCCGACGTTACGTCCGTGCCGATCGCGTCGCGCGTGCGGCCCGGCCGGTTCAGGATCAGCGTGCCGTTCCAGCGTGCGCGCAGGTCGGCCAGCAGTGCTTCGTCGCCCTGATGCATCACGTGCAGGTAGGCGAGGCCGAGCCGGTCGAGTTCCGTCGCGAGATGGCGGTACAGGTCCCGCCCTTCCGCACCTTCGTCGAGGCCGCCCAGCGTGTTGCCGGGCGATACCCGGATGGCCGTGCGGTCCGCGCCGATCTCGTCGGCGATCGCCGTGGCTACCTCGATCGCGAAGCGCGCGCGGTTCTCGATCGAGCCGCCGTACGCGTCGGTGCGCGTGTTGGCATTCGGCGCGAAGAACTGCTGGATCAGGTAGCCGTTCGCGCCGTGGATCTCGACGCCGTCGGCGCCCGCCTCGATCGCGCGGCGCGCGGCGATGCGGAAGTCGTTCACGGTCGCGCGCACTTCCCCGGTCGTCAACGCGCGCGGCGCGGGGATGTCCTGCATGCCCTTTACCGTGAACATCTGCGCGTTCGGCGCAATCGCCGACGGTGCAACGCCCTGCCGGTGATGCGGTGTATTGTCCGGATGCGACATGCGCCCGACGTGCATCAGCTGGATGAACAACCGGCCACCGCGTGCATGCACGCGGTCGCTGATCGCCTTCCAGCCGGCGACGTGCGCGTCGGTATAGATGCCGGGCGTCGTCAGGTAGCCTTGCCCGTCGTCCGACGGCTGGGTGCCTTCGCTGACGATCAGGCCGAGGCTCGATCGCTGCGCGTAATACTCGGCGGCCCATTCGCCGGGCGTGCCGTCGAAGGCGGCGCGGCTGCGGGTCATCGGCGCCATGACCAGGCGGTTTTCCAGCGTATATCGGCCCACGCGGACCGGAGTGAACAGTTGGCTCATGATGCGTCAGCTCCTCGAGTTTCGGGACGGCGGCGCCGGGTCGGTGCCGCCTCTGGCGCCGGCCGCGCACGGGTGTGCCGACCTCGCCTCCACACACCCATCATCCATTGCTTCCTTTTCGGGATAAACCGGGTAATCTGGATAGCATTGATCCATTGGTGGGGCAATGAGCATGGAACTGCTGAACGACATGGCGCTGTTCGTCGAAGTCGTGAAAGCGAAGGGCTTTCGCAGTGCGGCCGAGACGCTGGGGATGCCGAACTCGACGCTGTCGCGGCGGATCAGCGCGCTGGAGAGGGCGATCGGGCTGCGGCTGCTGCACCGTACGACGCGCCGGATCGAGCTGACCGAGGCCGGCCAGCTCTACTTCGAGCGCTGCAAGCGCATCGTCGACGAGGCGCGGCTCGCGCACGAGCAGCTCGGCGGCCTGCTGGCCGAGCCGACCGGCGTGCTGCGCGCCTCGTTTCCGGTCGATTTCGCGGTGACCTACCTGGCGCCGCTGATCGTCGAGTTCTCGACGCGCTACCCGAAGCTGACATTCGATTTCGAGCTGACGTCGCGGCGGGTCGATCTGGTGAGCGAACCGTTCGACGTGGCGATCCGCTTGGGCGAATCCGAAGATTCGCAACTGATCGCGCGGCGGCTGGCCACGCTCGGGAACTACCTTTATGCGTCGCCCGGCTATCTCGCGCGCGCGGGCGAGCCGCGCACGCCGGACGACCTGGCGCGGCACGCGTGCCTCAGCCTCGCGAGGGCCGGCACGTGGACGCTGCACGACGGCACGCACACCGTCGCGGTACCGGTGAGCAGCCGTTTCGCGGGAAACAGCGTCGGCATGCTGCGACGCCTGGCCACGCTCGATGCGGGCATCATGGTGCTGTCCGAAGAGATCGTCGCGGATGACCTGGCCGCCGGCCGGTTGCGCCGCGTGATGCCCGAATGGGAGGGCGAGCCGATTCCCGTCTACGCGATGACGGAAACGCGGCTGCTGCCCGCGAAGACGCAGCATTTCATCGAGTTCTTGCGGGAGCGTTTCGCGCAGGCGTGACGGGCGGGTATCCGTTCGCCGTTCAGTTCTGCGCCGGTGGCGGTGCGTCCAGCTGCGCTTCCCATTTCTTCAGGATGCGCACGCGTGCCTCGCTGAAATCGACCCGGCAGTTCGTTCGCGCGTCTTCCGGGGTCAACGGGCGGCGTGGCGCATACGCGTCGAACGAAGGGGGAGACTAGTTGCCGCGGGCCGACGCCGGGCTCGTCTTTTCGCTGACCGGCACCATGCGGGCCTTCGCATCGTTCGCGGAATTCGCCGGATTCACGGCTTTCGCATCGTCGTCAGGTTCGAGCACGAAGCGGAACGAATCGACGCGCTGCATCACCTTCGCCGCATACGCGTTCGAACCGCCGCTGTAGCTCCTCAGCCCGGCCCGTACGTCGCCCCCGGCCGCCCTCACGTAGCCCGACAGGATCGCCGACCCGACTTCGACGTTCGCGTTCGGGTCGGTCAGGTCCTTCACGTTGCGCACCAGGCCGCGGTGCGCGGTCGGCACGACCTGCATCAGCCCGGTCGCGCCATGCTGGCCGCGCGCCTTTTCCTGGAAGCGCGATTCGATCGAAATAATGGCGTAAACGAGTGCGGGAGGCAGCGAATATTTCGTCGCAGTGACGCTCACGATATCGGCAAGCTTCGCGGCCCGTTCCTTCGCGACGCCGAACTTCTTCGTCAGGTAGGACGTGATGCGGCGGTTTGCTTCGTTCGGCTGATCGTTGGCGTCGGCGAGCGGCGCGGATGCGACGGACGGCGCCGATGCGGCTGCTTCGGGCGCGGACGCAGGCAGTGCGGGCGCTTGCTGCGCCGACGCCTGTTGCGCGATGCCGAGCGAAAGCACGATCAGCCAGAGAAACCGTCGCATGGTGGAGTGCGGGGAATGGGAAGGCGCCTAGTATATCGGCCAATCGCGGCCGGTGGTCGAGTGCCGGTTCGAATGAAAGCGGCATGTAGGCTTGTGTCGTGGCGAGCCGATCGACGAACCGATCGTTGCGCGGACACGCATCGGAGTCCGGACGAACGCTAGTTGATGATCTCGCCGATGCCGGTTTCGATGCGGATCCTGAGCTGCTGGATGAACGCCGGATCGTACGGTTCCCAGCTCTCGAGTTCGCCGACGATCTTCAAAGGCGATGTGCTCCGATACGATCGCGTCGGATTGCCCGGGAATTTCTTGTCCGTGACGTTCGGGTCGTTTTCGAATTCGCCGGTGGGCTCGACGATGTAGACCCTCGGCCGGCCGTCGCCTTTGGCCATTTCCGCAGCCAGGCCGGCGCCTTTGGGCAAGGCGGTGAAGTAAATGTGATTCATCACGACGTCATCGCGATAATTCGATCTGAAGCCTGCCGTCAGCAAGTCGCCGATCCGCAGATTCGCTTTCGTGCCATGAAAGAACGGGCCGGTGTCCGGAACGGTCATGGTTTCTCCTTCCAAAAATCGCGCAATGGATTCTACGCGCGCCGCGCGCTCGCCACCCGCGCAATCGCGCCGATCGCATCGCTCACGAGCACCGCGAGCAGCCCGACGATCACGCCGCCCTGCAGCACGAACGCGGTGTTCGACGTCTGCAGCCCCGCGATGATCACGTCGCCGAGCCCGCGCGCGGCGACCGTCGAGCCGATCGTCGCGGTTCCGAGATTGATCACGACCGCGAGCCGGACTCCGTTGATGATCACCGGAAACGCGAGCGGCAGCTCGACCGATACCAGTTGCTGCCAGCCGCTCATCCCCATCCCGCGCGCGGCGTCGACCACGTCGCGCGGCACGTCCTCGAGCCCCGCGATCGTGCTTTCGAATACGGGCAGGAGGCCATACAGCACGAGCGCGATCAGCACGGGCTTCAACCCGAAGCCGACGGCCGGCACCGCGAGCGCGAGCACCGCGACGGGCGGGAAGGTCTGGCCGATGTCGACGACGCTGCGCGCGACCGGCAGGAAATCCGCGCCCCACGGCCGCGTGACCGCGATACCGGCCGCGACCGCGACGATCGTGCCGATCACGCTCGACAATGCGACCGTGCCGAGATGTGCGAGCGTGAGGTCGAGCAGGCTCGCGCGATCGTAGATGACCGGCGCGCCGTTGTCCGCGAACGGCGCGAACAAGCCTTGCAGCCATGCGGGTCGCAACAGCAGCACGAGCAGCAGCGCGAGCGCGACCGCGCGTGCGATGTAAGCGGGAAGTGCCGCCCGCCCGGGCCGCGTGCTGCCGTGCGTCGTCATGCGGGCTTCCTTGCGTGCGCACGGATCGCGTCGAGCGTGATGCGGCGCGTGTTGCGGCCGTCGCCATCGTCGACCGGAAGCGCATCGACACCGCGCCACAGCAGCTCCGACACCGCATCGCGCAGCGTGCGTGTCGCGGCGATCGGTTCGCCGTCGGCATGACCGGGTTCGGCCACCGCGTCGATCGGGGTCAGCGCGAGCAGGCGCAGCGGCCGGTCGACGCCGGCGACCAGCTGTTCGACGACGCCGGCTGCCGGCTTGCCGAGAATCTCGGCAGGCGTTGCGACCTGCAGCAGCCGGCCGCCGTCCATCACCGCGATCGTGTCGCCGAGCTTCAGCGCTTCCTCGATATCGTGCGTGACGATCACGACCGTGATGCCGAGGCGGCGCTGCAATGCAAACAGGTCGTCCTGCGCCTTGTTGCGGATGATCGGATCGAGCGCGCCGAACGGCTCGTCCATCAGCAGCATCGCGGGCTCGGCCGCGAGCGCGCGCGCAACGCCGACGCGCTGTTGCTGGCCGCCCGACAGTTCGTGCGGCAGCTTGTCCGCGAACTCGGCCGGCGGGAGATGAAACAGGTCGAGCAATTCGCTCACGCGCGCGTCGATGCGGTCGGTCGGCCAGCCGAGCAGGCGCGGCACGGTCGCGATGTTGCGCGCGACGCTCCAGTGCGGAAACAGCCCGTGCCCCTGGATCGCATAGCCGATGCCGCGCCGCAGCTGCTCGGGCGCAACGGTGGCCGTATCGACGCCGTCGATGCGGATCGTGCCGCTGGTGGGCGCGATCAGCCGGTTGATCATGCGCAGCAGCGTCGACTTGCCGCTGCCCGATGCGCCGACGAGCGCGGTGATCGTGCCGCGTTTCATCGTCAGCGTGACGTCGTCGACGGCAACGATATCGCCGAAGCGTTTGCCCGCACGTTCGATCTCGATCATCCTGCACGCCCCTTCGCGAGCGTGGTCGCGGCTTCGAATATGACGGCCGCCACCAGCGCGAGCGCGATCGTCGGGATCGCGCCGAGCAGCACGAGATCGGCGGCCGACTGCCCGATCCCCTGGAAGATGAAGGTGCCGAAGCCGCCGCCGCCGATCAGCGCGGCGACCGCGGTCAATCCGATGTTCTGCACGAGCACGATGCGCACGCCGCTCAGGATCACCGGCAGCGCGAGCACGAGATCGACGCGCAGCAACCGCTGCACGCGCGTCATGCCCATCGCGCGCGCCGCTTCGGTCACGTGCGGCGGCACCTGGCCGAGCCCGACCACGACGCTCGACGCGATCGGCAGCAGCGAATACAGGAACAGCGCGAGCACGGCAGGCGCCACGCCGATGCCGCGGATGCCGAGCGCGGCCGCGAGCGGCACGTGCGCGGCGAGCAAACCGAGCGGCGCCATCATCAGCCCGTACATCGCGATGCTGGGGATCGTCTGTACGATATTGAGCACGGGCATCGCGACGGTGCGCACCGCCGCGATGCGCGCGCAGGCGATGCCGAGCGGCACGCCCGCGACGAGCGCGGCAGCCACCGAGACACCGGTGAGCGACACGTGCCGGATCGCCTCGATCCAGAAGTCGTCGCTGCGCACCGCGTATTCGCGCATCACGGAGAGGCCGTCCCACCAGCCGCTCGCGAGCGGCACCGAAATCGCCGCTATCGCGACGACGAGCGCGGCGAGACGCCGCCACGGGCCGAATGCGAGGCGCGCGAGCGCATCCGCGACGAGCACGGCCCACGCGAACAGCAGCAGCCAGACGCCGGAGGAGGGGGATACGCGGGCGAGCGTGTCGTCAGGTGCGACGACGTGCGCCGCGGCCGCGCCGACCGCGTACGCGAGCGTGGCGAGCCACGCGCAGCCGGCCAAGAGGCGCCACGCGGGGCGGCTCGCCGTCATCGCCCACAGCGCGCCGACGATCCACAGCGCGGCGAGCCCGGCGCCCTGCAGGGCCGGCAGCGCGGCGAACACCGACAGGTCGGTGCCGGCCGCGATGCGGTTCGGCCGCAGCACCGCGAACGGCAGGCCGAGCACGGCGACGATCGTCAGGACCCCGATCAGGATGCCGACCTTGTCCGCCGTGATGCGCCGCGCGGACGCCGCCGCGCGACCCGTCATTTAACGAAGCCCTTCGATTTCAGGTAGCTTTTCGCGACGCCGGCGGCCGGTTCGCCGTTGATCTGGATGCGCGCGTTCAGTGACTGCAGCGTCTTCAGGTCGAGGCTCGCGAACACCGGCTTCAGGTAGTCGGCGATCTGCGGGTGCGCTTTCAGCACGGCTTCGCGGATCACCGGTGCGGGCGCGTAGACGGGCTGCACGTGCTTGTCGTCGTCGAGCACCGCGAGGCCGCTCGACGCGATGCCGCCGTCGGTGCCGTAGACCATCGCGGCATTCACGCCGTCGGTCTGGTTCGCGGCGGCCTTGATGGTTGCGGCCGTGTCGCCGCCGGACAGCACCACGAGCTGGTCGGGCTTCAGCTTGAAGCCATAGGCTTTCTCGAACGACGGCAGGGCGGACGCACTGTTCACGAATTCGGCCGACGCCGCGAGCTTCACCTTGCCGCCGCCGGCGATCCACTTGCCGAAATCGGAGAAGGTCTTCAGGTGCTGCGATTGCGCGACCGGTGCGAGCACGGCGACGCCCCACGTGTTGTTCGCGGGCGCCGGGGTGAGCCAGACGAGATGGTTCGCCGCGTAGTCGAGTTGCTTCGCGGTGTCGTAACCCTGGCTCGCGTTCTTCCACAGCGGATCGTCCGCCTTGTTGAAGAAGAACGCGGCATTGCCGGTGTATTCGGGGTAGACGTCGATCTCGCCGCTCGTGAGCGCCTTGCGCACGATCGGCGTGGTGCCGAGCGCGATCTTTTCGGTGACGGGGATACCGTGCGCCTTCAGCACCTGCGCGATGAGGTTGCCGAGCAGGTTGCCTTCGGTGTCGATCTTCGACGACACCACGACGGGCGTGTCGGCATGCGCAGCGGGCGCGACGAGGGTAGCGGCGAGCGCGAGGCCCAGGATCCGGGCGGGCAGGGCGAGCTTCATACGGGCCAATCTCCAGGACGGGGGCGTACGCCGAAAGTTACTTGACTGAGCCGGCTTTGGCAAACCGCATGCGGCGGCGTGCCCACAGCCCGTGTGGGGATTACCCGCATCCATGTTGCAGGCTTGTTACACTGAATCCGTTCCCGCCTTGCCGACACTTCCTGACATGAAGCCCGAGTTGCTGGTTCTCATCGCATTGCGCGGCGACGCGCATCGCGAGATCGCCGCGTCGTTCGACGTGCGCTACGCCCCCACATCCGAAGAACGCGAACGCGCGATCGCCGAACACGGCGGCGCCATACGCGCGGTGCTGACCAACGGCAGCACGGGGCTCACCGCCGCCGAGATCGATCGTCTTCCGCAACTCACGTTCGTCAGCGCGCTCGGCGCCGGCTACGAGCACATCGACGTGACGCATGCCAAGGCGCGCGGCGTGACCGTGGTCACGGGCGCCGGCACCAACGACGATTGCGTGGCCGATCACGCGTTCGCGCTGCTGCTCGCGGTGGTGCGCAACGTCGTGCAGCTCGATGCGAAAACCCGTGCGGGCGTGTGGCGCGACGGCCTGGCGATGCCGCCGAACGTGTCGGGCAAGAAGCTCGGCATCGTCGGGCTCGGCAAGATCGGCGAGAAGTGCGCGCGCCGCGCGGCCGGCTTCGACATCGAGATCGGTTATCACAACCGGTCGGAGAAGAAGGTCCCTTATCGCTATTTCGACCGCGTCGACGCGCTCGCGCAGTGGGCCGATTTCCTGATCGTCGCGACACCGGGCGGCGCGGGCACACGGCATCTGATCGATCGCGCGGTGCTCGATGCGCTCGGCCCCGGCGGGTTCGTCGTCAACGTGTCACGCGGCAGTGTTGTCGATACGGCTGCTTTGGCGGAGGCGTTGCGTGAAGGACGCATCGCGGGTGCGGGGCTCGACGTGTACGAAGGCGAACCCGAGCCGCCGCGCGCGCTGACAGATCTCGACAGCGTCGTGCTGACGCCGCACATGGGTGGCTGGTCGCCCGAGGCGCTCGATCGGTCGGTGCGGCAGTTCATCGACAATGCCGAGCGGCACTTTTCAGGGCAGCCGGTGCTGACGCCGGTGTGAGGGCCGCTCGTGCGGCAGGCACGGCGGTTTTTTCTGCCACAGCGAGTCTGTTGCCGTTGTTTCGACAGAATCGATGCGTTTGCGTCGCCGATCCGGTCGCCTCAATTCGCGGGACGGACACCGGCCCGATCGGCCGCGGCGACTTCATCCGTCGAGGGTAGCGCCCGAATGGTCACCTCGCCGGAAATGAACCGTTTCCCCTTGAAATCCCGGCCGTGGTAGCGCGTGCTGATCGCGTGAAATTCCGCGTTGCCGGACGCCAGATGCTCGAGCTCGGTCACGTAGGCGCGCACATCCGCCCGATTCCCGAGCGGGCCGGCAAGGACGCGGTCGCGCGCGGCCATCAGGTTGCGCTCGTTCTCGGCCACCAGCGTTGCCAGCTTGTTCAGCGCGTCCTGGAGTTTCAGGCCCTCCCGGTACATCAGCAGCCAGACCGAGTTGACCGAATCGGCGATATGAATTTCCTTTCGGAATGAATACGGGTCGTTGACCAGCGTAATCGAATCGATGGCGGCCGTTCTCATTTCCGCCAGCGAGCGGTCGGCCACCAGGTGCTCGGTCATGTCGACGTCGATCGCGTACTCCGTCATGATGGCCGCCCATTCCCCGTAGTTGTCGATGCGCCGCATCTCCAGGTAGGCATCGAACGTGAGTTCGTCCATCTTCAACGCCAGCGGATCCGTCTGCCGGACGATCAACGTATGCAGCGCGTCCTCCATGCGTTTCCAGACACGCGGTTTCGACGCCAGATGCGCCTTGACGGGCAGCAGCCCCTCGTACAGCAATTGCGCGATGGGCGCGGTGTCGGGCGGGCGAATGCCGGCGATTGCATCGAAGTAGTGCTGACGCAATGTCGAGCGCTGTTGCGCCTGATCCAGCATCACGGGGTTGGTGATGGTGTCGTCGATCAGCGTGGTGATGCTCATCATCCGTTCCAGATCGTAGATCCTGTCGTTCAGCGTGTGCGGATAGCACAGCCCGCCGAATGACGGCATGCTTTGCGCCAGATAATGTTCGACGGCCTTCTGGCTGCCGTAGTAGGCGAGGATGTACGGGCTATCCGTGAGCGCGATCCGGCGTTCCGCCTCGTCATGGAGCGGATGCCACATGGGTTTCAGTTGCAGATGGAAATCCGGATGGAAGATCTTTTCCCCGGGCTTCGGCAGGCCCGGCAGGTTGCGAACGAAGTTGGGAATATCTGTCATGGCGGGATCTCGGGCTGGATGTCCGGCGGCCGGGACGGGTGGCCTTCGTCAACCGTGCTTGAGCACGAAGCTGTAGATGGAAACCTGACGCTTGACGATGGCGACGGCCAGGCTTTCGCACATCACGCGGAGTTCTTCCAGCGCGCCGACCGCGCCCGTCGGGAAATGGCGCTCGATGTTGTCCTGAACGTCCAGCAGCCATCGCGTCGCGTCCGTCCGGTTCGGCAGGACCTGCATGTCGTTGACGCGGAAGCCGCTTTGCTCGAACACCTGGCGCAGGTATGCGGGCGTCTTGCGATACTTGCACGCGAGCCTGTCGACCAGGTCGGGCGTATCGGAACGGTATTCGGAGAGGTCGACGTTATATAAGTTATCCGAAACGATGACCGTCCCGTTTGCGGCCAGCCGCCGGCGCAACTTGGCCATCACGATCTCGAAGAGATCATAGGGGAAATGGGAGATCACGCCGCGCATGATCGCGAGGTCGTAGGGCACGTCGAAGTCCGGCAGCAGGTCGATGTCCAGTGCATTGCACCGGAACAGGTTGATCCTGTCGGAGACGCCGCGCGCGGCGTTGACTTCGGCGCAGTATTCGAGCTGGCGGTCGCTGACGTTGATGCCGTCCAGGCGATGACAGCCGGGAAACCGCTCGGACAGATCGCGCAGCACCGTTCCCCAGCCGCACCCGATGTCGAGAATCCGGTTGATCGGCTGGCGCCCGGGTGTGTCCAGGCCGGCGATTTTCAGTTGCCGTTCGAAATACCGGAGGCCCGATTCGTCGAGGTCGGCCGGCCTGGGCGATTGGGGATCGTCATAGACGCCGAACTGGAACCAGAGGCGATCGCCAATCGCCTTGCTCCAGTTCACCGGATCGTCCTGGTATGCCTCCATGACCCGCGATTCGTAATCGTTCTGCAGTTGGCCCCGAATGGCCGCGAATGGCTGGCGACGCCGATCGTTCAATGACGACGCGGATGCGACGGTTTTGCTGGTAACCAGGTTGTTCATTGCCATGCCCCCGCAGCGACCGGCTACAAATGTCCGGATTATTGACTTTTAAATCTAGCCGGCGGGGAATCGATGTCAAGCGATATCAGATTGTTTCTGATTTCGATTCAATAATGCAATTGATTGATGAAGCGTGGAATTGTTGTTTTAAAGAGTCATTGCTTCCGTTTACATAAGAATCGGAAAATGGAAGCGAATGAATGAAGCGATCCCGGGACGCCGGTGCACTGGCGTCCCGGGATCGCTTCAGGACGGTCACGCAGCCGTTCAGGACGCCGTCAACGGCACCGTCACCGACGTGCCGGCCGGGTCAAGCGTCAGCCCGGTGCCCGGCGTCGGCCGCAGCGTGGCCTCGTTGTCGCTCGACAGCACGACGAGCCCCAGCCGGTGGCCGGCTTCCAGCTTGTAGTCACGCGGCATGAACGTCAGCTTCAGGTCATACGGCATCCCGGGCAGAACCGGTTGCGAGACCCACTCCGACACGCGGTTGCGCGGATCGGTCCACGCGCGCGTGACGATCGTGGCCGTGCCGTCCGGCGCGCGATCGACCAGCAGGGCCGTCACGTTGGCCACGGCCGTGAAGGTCAGCCTGACGCGCGCGGTCGCGGAACCGGACAGGCGTGTCGCGGCCGTGAGCGGCGCGGTTTCGAACCGGCTGCGGTTCTCGCCCGTCGGTGCGTTCGCCAGCGTGAGCGCGGGAATGCGCGCATCGTCGGTGAAGCGCGCGAGCGGGCCGCCGCTCGGCAGCCGCAGCAGCGTGCCGGTGCCCGCGCCGTCGCCGCCCGCGAAGTACGTGACCGGCGTGGCATGGCGCGCGGCCCAGTCCGCTTCCTTCAGCAGCGTGCCGTCCGCCTGCTCGATCACCGCGCGCGGATCGCGTTCGACGCCGTTGTCGAAACCGATCAGGTAGCGCGTGAACCAGCGGTTCACTTCCGCCGTCCACGCATCGGCCATCGCCGGCACGCGGGTCGGGTCGGTGTGCTTCAGGCGATGCAGCCACAGCTGCGTCGGCACGCCCTGGCGCCGCATCGCGAGATGCCACAGCGTCGACTGGTCGACCCGCACGTTGTCATCGGTGAGCCCTTGCGCGACGAGCGCCGGTGCGACCGCGTACGCGGTGGGAATATCGCGCGCGGCCCAGAACGGCGAATAGTCGCCGGTCTTGCGGTCTTCCTGCTGCAGCGCTTCGTCGATCAGGTGCGTGCAGCGCTCCGGATGCGCGTTCGTCAGCAGCGCCTTGATGTACACGTCGACGTCCTCGCCCTGATAGCCCTCCGGCGCACGCACGAGCCCGCCCGAGCGGTAGTAGCCGTACATGTTGGTCAGCCCGGCGACCGGCACGATCGCGTCGAGCCCGCGCGTGCGCAGGCTCGCGACCATCTTCGGCAGCGTGCCGTCGTACGACACGCCGTACATGCCGACGTGGCCCGTCGACCAGTTCGCGACGACCGTCTTGCCGTTCGCGTCCTTCGCGGTTGCGTCGCGGCCGAGCCAGCGGATCACCGATGCCATCGCGACCGATTCGTCGCGCGTGAGGATCGTCGGGCAGCCGTCCGAGCCGGCGGTGCCGAGCGAATCCGCGTAGACGATCGTGAAGCCGCGCGGGATGAAGTAGCCCTCGATCCACGAGCGCCCTGCGGCGGCCGCCTCGACCTGCTGCAGCATCCGCACCTGCGGCGCGGCGGCCATGATGCGCGCGGAGGCGCCGGTCGCTGCCGTGGCCGCCGTGGCGGCCGGATGCGGCGTGCCGTCGAGTTCGACGTCGACGTTGTGGTCGGGGCTGTCGGCGAGGCCCGCGTAGTACGGGCTCGCGAGCACGATGACGGGCGTACGCGCGCCGTTCGCGGTTTCGGTCGGTCGCACGATGCGGACGTGGATGCGGTCGCGCGTGCCGTCGCCGTCGGAATCGACCGGCGTGTCGACCCACGCGTTCTCCTCGATCGTGCCGCCCGACAGCGACGGCTGCACCTGGCCGTTCGTGATCACGGGCCGGTAGCGGCCGCCGCTGGCCGGATTGGCGTATGGGACGCCGGACGGCGAAATGCGTGCCGCAAGTGACTGCTTGTCGGCTGCCGACGCGGCGGCCTCCTCCTGTTTGCCCTGCGCGAGCGCGGAGACGCCCGCCACGCTGCCGCCGTCGTCGCCGCCGCACGCGGCGAGCATTGCGGCCGCAACGAGCGCGGGTAGCCACGCGCGACGCAATCCGGTTCGATGAATGTCCATTGTCGACCTCTTCTTGTGATTGTCTGGAACCGGCCGGCCCGCGATATGCCCCCTGCGGCCCGGCCGGGTGCTGCATCGGATGAAACGGAACTGCACCTGCGAAAGCGCCGGGCGCGATGCCCGGGTGTCACGGCCGGTGTCGACGCGCGTCACGCATCGCGCGCCCCGGCGAGCGTCGGGGCGACTGCATCGCCCCGACCGGAAAAGCGTCAGCGCGACGGCTGATTCGGGCCGCCCGGTCGAAGCGGGTCCGGCGGCGCGAAATGAATACAGGAGTGCGAATCAAATGCGGGCATGCCCGATCTTCCTTCAGGTTTCAGATGAAACGGAACGGCACGATGCGATGAGGCGGGGATGGTGCGAACGGCGGTGCTGCAACGGCAGGAAAGCGCGACGCGAGTCGGCGGGGCCGGCCGGAATGCTTTCCGGAAGCTTGCGCAAAACTTATCTCAGTGAAATCTCGGTGTCAAACTTTTTTAGTTTGAGTCAAACAAAGTTTTTAAGCGTGCGAGGCGACGGACCTGCGATCGGTCTAAATTTCCGGAAAATCTGTCCGTAAACGGTAAAAAACAGATTGAAAGGAGAGAGAGGGCATGACGACTTCGGTCACGGCAGCGAGCGGCCTTTCGCTCGCGCAGATGGTGCAGCAGGCTGCGCTCGACGGCCGCCAGCAGACGGACGCGGCGGCCGGGCAACCGCAGGACGCGCCGATTACCATCCGGGCGCTGGACCCGGACGCGATGCAGGCGGCGCGCATGAAGCAGATGTCGATACTGGGCAACCTGTCGACGAAGCTGCGCGACGTCACGAGCCAGCTCGCGACGAGCATGCACGAGATCATCGCGAAGCGGCCGGACCTGGCCGACGCGCAGTTCGATTTCAAGACCGACGACGGCCAGATCAAGGTCGTAGCGAAGACGATGACGGAAAGCGATCGCGCGTGGGTGGAGTCGACGCTGAATGCGAACGCGGGCCTCGTGCTCGCGACGCGCGCGTTTCACCAGCAGGCCGTCGACTTCGCGGAGCAGGGCGCGGCCGCCGTAGGCGAGACGTTCACGGACGACGATCGCAAGGTGGCCAGCCAGCGCGCCGACGCGGACTTCCTGTTCATGAAGGAGATCAACGCGTCCGTCGTGCGCAACCGGACGTTCGAGGAGGTCGGCGGGCATTTCACCACGCAGGACGGCACGCGGCTGACGCTCGACCCGTCGGCCGGCAGCGCACGCGGCACGCTCGCACTGCTGGAGACCGACCGTCAGCTGTCGTCGGGAGCGGCGATCTTCGTCGACGATTCGGGGCAGAAGTCCTACGGCCGACGCCCGGGCCTGATCGACGTCGGTTTCGGGGCGGCGTTCGAGGACATCCTGAACGGCCGCAACAGCGTCGGTTTCCACGAGGTCGCATGACGGCACGCCACGGCGAGCCGGGCACCGCGCGTCGCGGGCCTATTCGTCGCGCAACGCTTCGGCCGGCCGTACCCGCGCGGCGCGCCAGCTCGGGTAGAGCGTCGCGACGCACGACATCAGGAACGCGGCCGCGGCGATCTCGATCACGTCGGCCGCCGCGAGCTTCGACGGCAGCGAGCTGAGGAAGTACACGGACGGCGTCAGGAAGCGGATGCCGAGCAACTGCTCGATCGCGGGCAGCACCCACGGGATGCTCACCGCGATCGCGCAGCCGAGCGCGACGCCCGCCAGCGTGCCGGCGAGGCCGATCGTCATCCCCTGGATCGCGAAGATCTTCATGATCGACCCGGGCGGCGCGCCGAGCGTGCGCAGGATCGCGATGTCGCCCTGCTTCTGCGTGACGGTCATCACGAGCGACGACACGAGGTTGAACGCGGCGACCGCGACGATCAGCATCAGGATCAGCGACAGCATGCGCTTTTGCAGCCGCTCGGCCTCGAACCACGTGCGGTTCTGCCGTGTCCAGTCGCGGATATAGAGATCGCCCGACAGCGTGCGCGACAGTTCCAGCGCGATCTCCGGCGCGCGCTGCAGATCGTCGATGCGCAGCCGGACGCCGGTCGGCGCACGCACGTTGAACAGCGTCTGCGCGTCGCGGATGTGGATGTAGGCGAGCGCGCTGTCGTACTGGTAGTGGCCCGACTCGAACGTGCCGACCACGTTGAACTGCCGGAACTGCGGCAGCGCGTCGCCGATGCGCGCCGTGTTGCCGGGCGCGAAGAACGTGATGCGCTCGCCGATCTTCACGTGCAGCGCGTCGGCCAGCGCCGAGCCGAGCACGATCCCCATCTCGCCCGGCACGAGCGCGTCGAGCCGCCCGGTCTTCAGCTTGCGCGCGATCTCGGATACGCGCGGCTCCAGCACGGGATCGATGCCGCGCAGCGCGACGCCCGTCACGCTGCCCGCATTCGTCAGCAGCGCCTGTGCGTCGACATAGGGGGCGACGGCGCGCACCGCCGGATTCCGCAGCGATTCGTGCGCGGTGAGCCGCCAGTCGGGCATCGTGCCGGTCGGCGAGAAGATTTCCACGTGTGCGAGCACCGACAGCATCCGGTCGCGCACTTCGGTCCGGAATCCGTTCATCACCGACAGGACGACGATCAGCGCGGCGACGCCGAGCGCGATGCCGGCCATCGCGGCGCCGGCAATGAACGACACGAAGCCGTCGCCGGCCGTGCGCCGGCCGCCGCGCGCATAGCGCAGCCCGATCTGCCATTCGAACGGGAGTTTCAAGCGGTTTCCTTTCATTTCGATTCGATCCTGCCGAGCCGCGCATTCTAGCGAACGCGGCGCCGCCGTGTGCAGAGGTTGCGCCATGGACGGCCGATATCCGCCCGACCGGCCGGTCATCCGGCGGCGTTGCGCGCCGGCACGCCGATATTTCCATCGTTTCGGGTCTGATCGATAATGGCGCCCAGCATCCGGTCGAACATACCAAGCAATTACGGCGCAACCGGGCCGCGCCGTCACAGACCCATAACAATTCGGGGAAGGTTGCCGCACCAGGCAGCATGTCCTTGACAAGGAAATAACAATGGATTTGCTGCGCTTCCTGCTGCTCCTGCCGATTCGCGTGGCGGGCTTCTTGTGGTGGCTGCTCGGCAGCGCGCTGCGGCCGCTGGTGGGCGACGTGTCGTGGACGGCGCCTGCATGGATGGGCGTCACCGCCGCGGCCGTGCGCCGCCGCCCGTGGCATGCCGGCGGCCTCGTGCTGCTCGCGGCCGCGCTCGGCTATGGCGGCTACTGGTTCAAGCATCGCCCGAAGCCGCCCGAGCCCGCGACCGTCAGCTTCACCGTGAAGGCGCCCGCGATCACCACCTACGAGGTGGACGACAGCGACAAGCCGAAGATCACCGTGCATCCGCTCGAAGTCGTGTTTGCACAATCGGCCGCGCCGATCGAACAGGTCGGCAAGCCGGCCGGCGACGGCATCGAGATGACGCCCGCGCTGAAGGGCGCGTGGGAGTGGGCCGACGACAAGACGCTGCGTTTCACGCCGGCGGCCGACTGGCCGGTCGGTGCGCACGTCGAGGTGCGCTTCGCGGTGCACCGGGTGTTCGCGCCACAGGTGACGATGCATGACGACCGTTTCGCGTTCGACCTGCCCGCGTTCGCCGCGACGTTCGGCAACAATGAGTTCTACCAGAACCCCGACAACCCGGCGGAGAAGCAGGCGCTGATGCAGTTGCGCTTCAACTACCCGGTCGATCCGGCCGAGTTCGAGAAGCGCATCGGCCTCGTGCTGGTCGGCCGCGACGGCAAAAATACGACGCCGCTGCGCTACACGGTCAACTACGACAAGATGAAGACGAGCGCGTGGGTCTACTCGCAGCCGCTCGAGATTCCGCGCGATCCGCTGGTGGCACGGCTCGACGTCGACAAGGGCGTGAAGAGTTCGCGCGGCGGCAACGGCACGCCGGACGTGCTGCATGCGTCGGTCGACGTGCCGGGGCTCTACAGCCTGTCGATCGCCAACGTCGCGCCGACGCTCGTCGACAACGAGCGCTACGAGCCCGAACAGGTGCTCGTCGCCGAAGCATCCGACGGCGTGCGCAGCGTGGATCTGGCCGCACGCGCGAAGGCGTGGGTGCTGCCGAAGCGCAAGCCGGGCGTCGATCAGTCGGACGACGATCCGCCGTACGAATGGAACGTGGCCGACATCAGCGACGCGGTGCTGAAGCAGTCGAAGCCGCTGCCGCTCGACGCGGTGCCGACCGAGAACGACTACGCGACGCTGCAAAGCTTCAAGTACCACGCGACGCCGGGCGATCGCATCGTCGTGCGTTTCGCGGGCGACCTGAAATCGGCCGGCGGCTACCTGCTCGCCGAGCCGGTGACGACCGCGTTCACGGTGCCCGACTATCCGAAGCTGCTGCGCTTCATGGCCGACGGCTCGCTGCTGTCGATGAGCGGCAGCAAGCGGCTGTCGGTCGTGTCGCGCAACCTGCCGGGGATGAAGGTCGAGATCGGCCGCGTGCTGCCCGACCAGCTCCAGCACCTCGTGAGCTTCAACAACGGCACGTACGCGCGGCCCGAGCTGTCGTATTCGTTCAGCGAGGATCACATCGTCGAGCGCTTCGTGCAGACGCGTGCGTTCCCTGCCGGCGACCCCGGCAAGGCGCATTACGAAGGCATCGATCTCGGCCAGTACCTGAAGGGCGGCAAGCGCGGCGTGTTCCTGCTGCACCTGACGAAGTACGATCCGGCGGCGGAGAAGAAGAAAGCCGACGATGCGAAGGATGGCGATGCATCGTCCGGTGACGGCAGCCAGGATCAGTCGGACAACGCCGATTCGGGCGACAGCAACGGCAACGGCGACGACAGCGACAACGCGCTCGGCGACACGCGCCTGATCGTCGTCACCGATCTCGGGATGCTGGTCAAGAAGGCGCTGGACGGCAGCCAGGACGTATTCATCCAGTCGATCCGAACGGGCAAGCCGGTTGCGGGCGCAACCGTATCGGTGCTCGCCGTGAACGGCCAGGCGCTGTTCACGCAGACCACGAGCGCCGACGGCATCGTGCATTTCCCCGCGTTCAAGGGGCTCGACCGCGAGAAGCGGCCGCAGCTCTACGTCGTGAAGAAGGACACCGACCTGTCGTTCCTGCCGGTGGCCGGCCGCGATCGCCAGCTCGATCTCTCGCGTTTCGACGTCGACGGCGAGCGCAATGCGACGGGCCAGGGGCAACTGTCCGCGTACCTGTTCTCCGATCGCGGGCTGTATCGGCCCGGCGATCCGTTCCACATCGGCCTGATCGTGCGCGCGGCGAGCTGGGCGCGCAGCCCGGCCGGCGTGCCGCTGCAGGCGGAGATCGTCGACCCGCGCGGGATCACCATCGAGCGCAAGCCGGTGACGGTCGATGCGACCGGCTTCACCGAGCTCGGCTATACGACGGCCGAAACGGCGCCGACCGGCACGTGGACGGTCAACCTGTATATCGTCAAGGACGGCCAGCCCGGTGCGGAGCCGATCGGCAGCACGACGGTGCAGGTGAAGGAGTTCCTGCCCGACCGGATGAAGGTCGACGCGAAGCTGTCGCAGCAGGTCGTCGAAGGATGGGTGAAGCCGAAGGGGCTGAAGGGCATCGTCGATGCGCAGAACCTGTTCGGCACGCCGGCGGAGAAGCGCCGCGTCGCGGCGACGCTGACGCTGCGTCCGGTGTGGCCGTCGTTCCGCAGCTGGCAGGGCTATCACTTCTTCGATGCCCGCCGCGCGAAGGAGGGCTATACGACGACGCTGCAGGACGGCACGACCGACGACAAGGGCCATGCGGAGTTCGACCTCGATCTCGACAAGTACGCGGACGCGACCTACCAGCTCTACTTCCAGGCGAAGGCCTATGAAGCGGAAGGCGGGCGCAACGTCGCCGCGAACGCGCAGGCGCTCGTGTCGAACAACGACTGGCTCGTCGGCTACAAGTCGGTCGATGATCTCGGCTACGTGAAGCGCGGCAGCCCGCGCACGGTGCGGCTCGTCGCGATCGATCCGAACGCGAAGGCGATCGACGTGAAGGACCTGCGTGCGCAACTCGTCGAGGAACGCTACGTGTCGGTGCTGACCAAGCAGGATTCCGGCGCGTACAAATACGATTCGCGGCTGAAGGAAGTGCCGGTCGACGAGAAGCCGCTGGCGATTCCGGCAGCCGGGCTCGACTTCACGTTGCGTACCGACAAGCCGGGCAGCTATGCGCTCGTGATCCGCAACGCGGCCGGCGCCGCGGTGAACCGGATCGAGTATTCGGTCACGGGCGACGCGAACGTCACGCGTTCGCTCGACCGCAACGCGGAACTGCAGGTGACGCTCGCGAAGCACGACTACAAGCCGGGCGAGCAGGTCGAGATCGCGATCCGCGCGCCTTACGCGGGCAGCGGCCTGATCACGATCGAGCGCGACAAGGTGTATGCGCACGCGTGGTTCCATGCGGATACGACGAGTTCGATCCAGCACATCACGGTGCCGGCCGGCTTCGAAGGTAACGGCTACATCAACGTGCAGTACATCCGCGATCCGTCGTCGGACGAGATCTTCATGAGCCCGCTGAGCTACGGCGTCGTGCCGTTCTCGGTGAACCTCGACGCGCGCCGCAACGCGGTGTCGGTCGATGCGCCGGCGCTCGTGAAGCCCGGCGACACGGTGAATTTCACCGTGCATTCGGCGAAGCCCGCGAAGGTCGTCGTGTTCGCGGTCGACGAGGGCATCCTGCAGGTCGCGCGCTACAAGCTCGGCGATCCGCTGAAGTTCTTCTTCCGCAAGCGGATGCTCGAAGTCGGCACGTCGCAGATCCTCGACCTGATCCTGCCGGACTTCGAGAAGCTGATGGCGATGGCCGCGCCGGGCGGCGACGCCGACGATGCGATCGGCCGCCAGCTGAACCCGTTCAAGCGCAAACGCGACAAGCCGGTCGTCTACTGGTCGGGGATCGTCGACGTGAACGGCGACACGCGCCTGAGCTACACCGTGCCTGATTACTTCAACGGCAAGCTGCGCGTGATGGCCGTGTCGGTGTCGCCGGATCTCGTCGGTACGTTCGAAGGCGCGACGACGGTGCGCGGCGATTTCGTGCTGTCGCCGAACGTGCCGACGACGCTCGCGCCGGGTGACGAGGCCGACGTCAGCGTCGGTGTCGCGAACAACCTGACGGGTGCCGGCAACCAGCCGGTGCCGGTCGCGGTCACGCTGAAGACGGGGCCGCAGTTGCAGGTGGTCGGGCCGGCCACGCAGAACGTTGCACTCGCGCCGCAGCACGAAGGTGTCGCGATGTTCCGCGTGAAGGCGACCGACACGCTCGGCTCGGGTTCGCTGTCGTTCGGCGCGCGTTATGGCGCGAAGGGCGCGCAGCAGCGCGTCGACGTGTCGGTGCGGCCGGCCGCTGCGTTCCGCACGCAGCTCGACATCGCACGCCTCGATCCGGGCAAGAAGGCGAGCGTGCCGAACCTGCGGTCGATGTACGACGCGTATGCATCGCGCGACGCGAGCATCTCCACCGCGCCGCTCGTGTTGTCCGAAGGGTTGTCGTCGTATCTCGTCAACTTCGAGCACGCCTGCAGCGAGCAGCTGGTGAGTGCGGCCGTGCCGCGCGTGTTCGCGGCGAAGTGGCTGTCGGTACGCGCGCTGACGAGCGCGATGCACGCAACCGACGCCGGTGCCGACGCGACGAACGCCGCGGCGATCGCGCAGTTCCTCGGGGTGCTGCGCAGCCGGCAGAACGCGCAGGGCGGGTTCGGGCTGTGGAGCGCGACGCCGGACGCCGATCCGTTCGTGTCCGCGTACGCGATGCACATGCTGCTCGACGCGCGCGAGCGCGGCATCGCGGTGCCGAAGGACATGCTCGACGCGGGTAATCAGTATCTGCAGAAGCTCGCGGCGAACGATTCGCTCGGCTCGCTCGACCTGCTGCGGCAGCGCGCGTATGCGGTGTATCTGCTGACGCGCCAGGGCAACGTGACGACCAACAGCCTCGCGGCCGTGCAGAAGCGGCTGCAGGATGCATACCCGAACGACTGGAAGAACGATCTCGCGGCCGCATGGCTCGCCGCGTCGTACCAGTTGCTGAAGCAGGACAAGGAGGCCTCGGCGCTGATCGCGGGCCCGCAGGCGCTGCTCGAGCGCAAGCGTGCGTCCGACGGCGGCTACGTGACGGGCTACTACCTCGATCCGCTGACGCGCGACGCGAGCGTGCTGTACCTGGTCGCGAAGCACTTCCCCGAGCGCGTGCGCAAGCTGTCGCCGCGCGCGATGGACAACCTCGCCGCGCCGCTCGTCGACAATCGCTACAACACGCTGTCGTCGGCGATGACGATCCTCGCGCTCGATGCGTATGCGGCGTCGAGCGCGGGCCAGCTCGACCAGCTCGCGATCGACGAGGTGCGCGCGGGCGCCGCGCCGAAGGACGTGTCGTCGATCCAGGCGAACCTCGTGCGCTCCGGCACGTGGTCGGCCGCTGCATCGCGCGTCGACTTCGTGAACGGCAGCACGTTGCCCGCATGGTGGATCACGAGCCAGTCGGGCTACGACCGCGGTACGTCGACGAAGGCGATCAAGAACGGGCTGGAGATCGTGCGCGACTATACCGGCACGGACGGCAAGCCGCTCGACAAGATCACGGTCGGCCAGGAGATCGACGTGCACCTGAAGATCCGTGCGACCGGCTCGGCGAGCGTCGGCAACATCGCGATCGTCGACCTGTTGCCGGGCGGCTTCGATCCGGTGATCGCGCCGCCGCCCGTCACCGACACGCAGGACGGCGACGGCAACGGCGATGGCGGCGCGTCGGCGCCGGTGGCCGATGCCCCTTGGCGTTCGCCGATCGGCGTGAAGGGTTCCACGTGGCAGCCGCAGTTCGCGGACGTGCGCGAGGATCGCGTGGTGATCTACGGCACCGCGACGACCGACGTGCGCGAGTTCGTCTACCGGATCAAGGCGAGCAACGCGGGCCGCTTCATCGCGCCGCCGGCTTACGGCGAGTCGATGTACGACCGCCGCTTGCAGGCGCAGGCGCCCGGCGGCACGACCCTGACGGTGGAGCGCGTGCGATGACGACGACGCTGCAACGTCGTTGCTGGCCGCGCCGGGTGCGAGGAGCGCCCGCGCGTGGCTGACGACGTTTCGGTGCGCCGGCGCGTGCTGCACGGCGCCGCCGGGTGGCTCCATCGCTGGCAGAACTGGATCGCCGGCGTGCTGCTCGTGTTCGGCGCGCTGGCCGCATGCCGGCTGTGGCCGCATCCGCCGCTACGCGAATGGAAGCCGTCGTCGGTCGCGGTGGTCGACGCGCAGGGCCGCTTGCTGCGGCTCACGCTCGCGAAGGACGACCGCTACCGGCTGTGGGTGCCGCTCGACCGGATGTCGCCGCAGCTCGTCGAAGCCGTGATGCTGCACGAGGACCGCTGGTTCTGGTGGCATCCCGGCTTCAACCCGTACGGGCTCGCACGCGGCGCTTGGATCACATACGTGCGCGGCGGCAATCCGCAGGGCGGCTCGACGCTGACGATGCAGCTCGCGCGCTCGCTGTGGCGGCTGAACACGCGCACGCCGGCCGGCAAGCTCGAGCAGGTTGCGCGCGCGGTGCAGCTCGAACTCTTCTATTCGAAACGGCAGATCCTCGAAGCGTATCTGAACGATGCGCCGTATGGCCGCAACGTCGAAGGCGCGGGCACCGCGAGCGTCGTCTATTTCGACCGGATGCCCGACGCGCTGACGCTGCCCGAGGCGCTCGCGCTTGCGGTGATTCCGCAGGACCCGGCGCGGCGCGTGCGCGGCGGGCAGGATGAAATCAACCGAGCGCTGGCCGCGTCGCGCAACCGCTTGTATGCGCGCTGGCTGACGAAGCATCCGGGCGATGCATCGTTCAAGCCGCTGTTCGCGTTGCCGCTTGCGATGCGGCCGCTGTCCGCGCTGCCGTTCGATGCGCCGCATGCGGTCGGCCAGGCACTCGCCGCGCGCAACGCATGGCGTACGACCTCGAGCGCCGCGGCGAACGACAGCGACGCCGACGCGCGACTCGTGACGACGCTCGATCTCGACCTGCAGCACACGCTCGAACGGCAGATCGCACGTTATGTCGCACGCAACGATACGCGCGGCGTGCGCAATGCTGCGGCGATCCTCGTCGATACGCGCGACATGGGCGTGAAGGCGCTCGTCGGTTCCGCGAACTTCTTCGACCGCGCGATCGACGGGCAGGTGAACGGCACGCTTGCGCGGCGTTCACCCGGCTCGACGCTCAAGCCGTTCATCTATGCGCTCGGCTTCGACCAGGGCGTGCTGCATCCGCAGACCGTGCTGCGCGACGTGCCGACCGCATTCGGCCCGTATGCGCCGGAGAATTTCGACGGCCATTTCCTCGGGCCGATCACCGCGACCGATGCGCTGAACCGCAGCCGCAACGTGCCGGCCGTGTGGGTCGCGTCGCAGCTCAAGTCGCCCGATCTGTACCGGTTCCTGCAGGAAGCCGGCGTGCGCCGGCTCGCGAGCGCGCAGCACTACGGGCTCGCGCTGGTGCTCGGCGGCGGTGAAGTGACGATGCAGGATATCGCGGCGCTCTACGCGATGCTCGCGAATCGCGGCGAGTTCCGGCCGCTGCGGCTGCGCGCGGACGAACCGGCGCTGCCCGGCCGGCGCCTGCTCAGCGCCGAGGCGAGCTACATGACGATGGACATGCTGCGCCAGCATCTGCGCCCCGACGAGACGACCGGCGCGCAGCCGTCGAGCGTGCCGGCCTACTGGAAGACCGGCACGTCATGGTCGTTCCGCGATGCATGGACGGCCGGCGTGTTCGGCCCGTACGTGCTGGTCGTGTGGGTCGGCAACTTCGACAATTCGACCAATACGGCATTCGTCGGCGTCGACGCGGCCGCGCCGCTGTTCTTCCAGGTCGTCGATGCGCTGAATGCCGAGCGCACGCTCGTCGAGCCGCCGCGCGCGGTGCCGCCGAAGCTGAAGCGCGTGCGGATCTGCCTCGCGAGCGGCGATTTGCCGAACGAGTGGTGCCCGCAGCAGGGCTGGACGTGGTTCATTCCGGGCACGTCGCCGATCCGCGTGAGCACCGTGCACCGGCCGGTCGTGATCGACGACGCGACGGGGAAGGCCGCGTGTCCGCCGTACGACGGCAAGCGCACGCATACGGAGATCTTCGAGTTCTGGCCGTCGGATCTGCAGCAGGTGTTCGCGCAGGCCGGCATTCCGCGCCGGCGGCCGCCGCAGAACGCGGACTGTCGCGATGCAGGGCAGGTCGAAGGTGACCCGCCGCGCATCACGTCGCCGCTGCGCGGCAGTACGTATGCGATGCGCGTGAAGCGTACGGAGGAGACGCGCATCGCGTTCAACGCGACGGCCGATGCGAGCGCACATGCGCTGTACTGGTTCGTCAACGATGCGTTTGTCGGGCGCGGCGCGCCGGGCGATGCGCTGTTCTGGCAGCCGCGGACGGCCGGGAGTTATACGGTGCGGGTGGTCGACGATCACGGGCGCAGCGATCAGCGGCCGTTGGCGGTGGGGCTGGAGCAGTAGGGGCCTTATCTGAACCTGTGTCTGTATTGCGCGTTCGCGGTCAGCGTGCCGCGATCTGCGCGTTGTCGCGGCGAAGGCTCGCGTGAACGAGCATCAGCAAGTTGATGGCGACGACAGCGATCGTTGCGACGATCATCCCGTTCACGCCGACGTGGGTCACCAATGCGCCGGCCACGTACGGAAACCCGAACAGGCCCGTGAAGTAGGCGATCGTGAAGACTTGCGAACACGCCGATGCGGACAGGCCCTTCTCACCGGCGAGATTGACCGCCATGCCGTTCAAGGTGGAATAGCTGAGGCCGTAGCCGATCGCGAAGATGAACGAGCCGATCACGTACAGGATTTCGCTGCCCGGGTTCGACACGAAGAGAACCAGCGCCAGGAGTGTCATGGCGAACAGCGTGAACGCGAGTTTTCGGACTGGCAATCGGCTGATCGTCTGCGCCAGCGTGAATCGGCAGAAGACGGTCGTCAACGTGAACGTCACGAAGAAGGTGTCGGGCGACAGGTGTCGCGATTCCGCATAGATCGTCTGAAAATTCGACAACGCGGAGAAGACGCATGCGGCGAGTCCGATCATGATGATCGGTAGGCGGGTGCCATGGCGCAGGATCTCGGCGACTCGCGCGGCTGTCAGTCCGGTTGCGTCGATCTGCGGTTGTGGTGTGCGTTCCGTCCGTTTTCGGACGAGCGAAAATGCGATGGCGGCAATCACGCAGAGACCCGCGAGCCCTGCGTAGACGATGGCATACGACTCGAAGCGGCTGGCGACGAAATGGCCGATCGGTGACGCGAGACCCAGCCCGACCATCTGGCCGCCCGAGAGCAAGGTCAGGTATTTGATCCGCGCGGCGGGCCGCAGGTGATGAATGATCTGAAGCGGCGCGAGTATGTAGAAGGCCGACCATCCCGTTCCCAGAAGCAGGCCGCCGATGAATGCGATCCGCACATCGTGCGCTGCCAGGCTGAATGCGATCATGGAAAGTGCCATGACGGCGGCGGCCGCCACGATCGTCGACATCAAGCCGATTCGTTGTGCTACCCATCCCGCGATGACGGAGCTGACGATCATGGTCAGGATGCCGGTCGAGATCACCGCGCCTGCCATCGATGAATCCAGGCCGCTCTGACGCAAATGCTCGGAAAGGAGAAAGCTGGCGCCGTAGGCGGCGGCCAGTGCAATGCTCGCGACGAGGAATGGAACGAACGTGGCAGCGCCAAGCGACGACGGAAGCGGGTCAGCGGAGGTGTTCATGGAATTGGCGTCCAGGTTTCATCGCCGCCGTGATGCCTCGAGCGGGCCGGATTGCTTCAATCGTCTTGTACCCAGGTATGGCGTGCCGAAGGCCCTTCCGGATGGGCTGATCCCGAGCCTGACGGGCATTGTGTTTCAGGTGGAAGCGGGATGAAATGTACAGTGACGCCGATTTTCTGCTGCACAGTACATGTCGTTGCTGACGAGCTTGGACTCTGAAACGTGAAGTCGACCCAGATTACGTTGGAGGGTTACGAATCGAGATCCACTAACCGCCTGAATCATTCCGATGTTGCTAGCGTTCGACGATCACGGGCGCGGCGATCGACGGCCGTTGGCGGTGGAGCTGGAACTGGAGCAGCAGAGGCCGCGCGCCCCGATTCAGACGCTGTAGCCGATCCGCAGGACACCCCACGGCCGCCCGCCGACGACGATCGGTGCGGAAACGTCCTTCATCAGCGCGAACTGGCCGTTGCCCATGTCGCGCCGATAGGTCTGCAACAGGAACGGCTTGGTATGCGACACGGAGGTGCGCGCCGTCCGGTCGGTGTAGATCCGGCGGTTCCGGCAGTTCGCAGCGTTCCAGGCGGCGTCCGCGCGCTGCGGCAGCGAGAACTTCCGGTTGTGGGTCGGCAGGTAGCACTGCCGGTCGAAGCTCGCGCAATAGACGATGCGCGCGTCGATCTCGAGCACCGGCTCCTGGATGGCAGGCAGCACGCGATCGGTAAACGCCGTGAAGCGCGTCATGAACTGCTGCGGGTCGGTGCCGGGAATCGGCTCGTAGTGCGCGTCGAACAGCGCGTCGAGCGTGATGTCGCCGCGGCTGACCGCCTCCTCGAAAAGCTTGCTGATCGCGGCGGCGGTGTTCCTTGCGGTTTCGATCAGGCGCGTATCGGGCGACTCGATGCCGGTCGCGGCCGTGAGTTCGATGAGTGTCTCGGAGACGGAGAGCAGATTGCCGAGCCGGTCCTTGGCCTGTGAGAAGTTGTTGCTCGAGTTTTCGACGCCGGACGCCATCTCGCCCACCTGCTCGTCGAGGCGGTGGCACTGCGTCTCGATCTCGTCGGTCAGCGACGCGATCTGTTCGGCTTCGCCGGCGAGCTCGGTGATCGCATGCCCGGTCGCGTGCACGACTTCGCCGATTGCGCGCGTGCCTTCGCGCACGCGGTGCGCGCGTGCGGCGTTGTCGGTTCCCTCGGCGATCAGGTGTTCGGTCTGCTCGGCGAGCCGCGCGAGGGTCGTCTCGATCTGGGCCGTCGCCTGTCCGGTCTTCGCGGACAGGTTCTTCACCTCGGCGGCGACGACGGCGAAGCTGCGGCCCGCGTCGCCTGCGCGCGCAGCCTCGATCGCGGCGTTCAGCGCGAGCAGGTGCGTCTGGCGCGCGATGACGGAGATATCCTCGGAGACGGCCCGCACGTGATCGAGCGCATCGCGCAGCGCCCCCATCTGGTCGCTGATCGTGGTGACGCCCTCGACGAGGCCGTGAATGTCCGCGAGCGAGGCCTCGATCGTCTGCTGCGACTGCCGGACCGCATTCGACGCATTGACGCTGACGTCGCGCACCTGCTGCGCCGCCTCGGCGATCCGGTGGTTGCCGCGCAGCGTGACGGCGGCCGATTCGCGCAGCGTGTGGCAGACCTCCGCCTGACGGGCGACGCGGGCGGCCACTTCCTCGACATGGCCCGACACGTCGCAGATCTCGATGCCGAGCCTGCCGGCCTGCTCGGCGATGTCGCCGACGACCGCGCGCGACGAACGGCGGCCGCGGCCGATTCCGAAGAAGTTCACGTTGCTGGGTCTCCTTTAGGGGCACGCCCGGTTCCGGGCGGATATCGGGCGCGCGCTCCTGACTTGACGGCAGCATGGCCCCGGACTTGAGGTCGGGTAAACATCGAGGCCCGATTGCCCGGGCGATGCAGGGCGCGGCACATCGTCATCCGCGTTCGAAGCGGCCATGTACCAGTGCGGGGCGGGGACGGGCGCATGCCGGCCGCCCGCCCGCACGCGCTGCGTCAGAACACGTGGTGGATGCCGGCGTTGACGCCGACCGTCGTGCCCGGCAACCCGTACAACGCGCCACCCGTGATGCCGAGGCCCGTATTCATCGCGCCGTGGTTGTTGACGACGCCGACCTGCGCATACAGGCCCGTTCGCTTCGACAGGCTGTAGTCGGCGCCGATCGCGGCTAGCAGCGAGTGATTGTGCGAATCGTTGCGGTCGGTCGTGTACCATGCGCCGGTGTTCAGGTCGAGGGCCGGCGTGACGCGATAGTCGAGACCGGCGCTGTACACGTTGTTGCTGAACGATCCGGCGACCTTGTAGCTCGTGAACGACGCCTTGCCCGTTACCGGCCCGAACGTGTAGGCGGTACCGATCGTGCGGCCGACGAATGCGACCGTGCTCGGAACCGGCGTGGGGGACGTGCCGCCGTTCCCGTCGTAGAGCGCCGCGTTGAGCATGAAGCCGCCGTTCGTATAGGTGAGGCTGCCGGAATACTGGCGTCCCGCCTGGAAGTCGCCGGCTTTCCCGCCGAATCCGAACATCGCGCTGGCCGTCAGTCCGGCGATCGTCGGGCTCGTATATGAAATCGCGTTCGGGTTGAAGAGACCCGTGACGAGCACGTTGTCGACGTACGGAATCAGTGCGGCGCCGAAGTGCGAGATATTGCGCGGATCCGAGCCGAGTATCGCGAGCACGAACGGCGAGAACTGCAGGCCGACCTTGGCCTCGCCGAACCCGCCGTCGATGCCGACCCACGCCTGGCGGCCGAAGAAGTTGCCGTTCGAATGGCCGAACGCGCCGTCCGTGATGTTGAAGCCGCTTTCCAGCTTGAATCTCGCATGCAGCCCGCCACCGAGATCTTCGCTGCCCGTCATCCCGAAGTTGGTCGGCGTCATGCCGGTGTCGGTCAGCGCGAACTGGCGTCCGGCGTTGCCACCGGTTGCCGAGTCGAGCGATCGGCTCGTATAAAGCAATGCGGCGTCGAGGTCGCCGTACAGCGTGATGCTGCTCTGGGCGAAGCTGCTCGTGCTGGCCGCTGCGCCCAGCAGTGCCGCGCCAATCATCCGTGTCCTTCCGTTCATCGTCTGTCTCCGTCTTGTTGAGTGTTGTAATACGTATAACTAATTAAATCGGCGGCGATGGACTCGATGCGAGCCGCCTGCATGCCGTGCCGTCGGGAACGCACGGCAATGCTTTTCGCGAGCCGGATACGGCCGCGCTCCGGCGCCGCGTCGATGCGGAACGCCCGCCGTGGCGGGCGGTGTCACATCGAGCGGTTCAACTGCTCGAGGATGGCCGGATTCTCGAGCGTGGACGTGTCCTGCGTGATCGCTTCACCCTTCGCGAGCGAACGCAGCAGGCGCCGCATGATCTTGCCCGAGCGCGTCTTCGGCA
>NZ_SCNZ01000036.1:0-86569 GCF_005502655.1 Burkholderia sp. 4NA327C6
AACCAGCGGGTAACGAAGAGTTATCCACACCGGAATAGATGTACTACGCTGTCTCGGGGTGGGTCAGATTTAGATGAAATCGGTGGGTTAAGACTCGGTGGAAATCAACACCATGTTCCTTTCCTCGTTGTTTTCCTACGCGTTTTGGGTCCTGCGGAACACGACAACGTTCGCTCCCGCCGTCACGTTGTCGAGGCCTGCGGCATCGTTGCCATAGATCCTTGTGAGCGCTTCACGAATCGCTTGCTCCGACGCATCAGGCCGCTCGCTCGCCAAATGAGGACGGCGACCGACCACGCGTGCTGCACCAAACTCGTTGACCTCAACGAAGTCGCCGGGGCACGCTCCAATTGAGGCGAGCGTCTTTACGATTGCATCGCTGAAAGGCGATTTCACCATGCCTGTCGTCGGCGCTGCGACGCCATGTCCGAGCTTGAATACGCCGCTCGGTTCCGGCTTGCCGACGAGAGCCTTCGCCCACTTGAACATCAAACTGAGCTTCATTGCCGTTTTCCGTGTCACTCCTCGACGTCGCCGCTCGTGGACGACAGGCGCAAATGAGGGAAGCGCTCCAGCACGGTGATCTCGTTGATCGCAGCGGGATCTACCGTATATTCCGCTTCGCCAAGCCAATTGCTATGACGCCCTGGGCCAGCGATGATCGCCGACGCATCGACGGTGGCTGAAAGAAGGAGACCGCCGCCTTCGTAGAGGGCGTTTAGCCCGCGGCCAAACCTCGTACCCGTGTCCCTTTGCGAAGTCCAGCATAACCCGATCCGCCCGGCCGTAAAACGCTCAGTGCTTTCGCCCCGAAACAGCGTCATCGAACTGCCCGTGTAAGGCGGAAGAATCGCTCGAAGGAACTCTGATAGCAGGACATCGTTGCCTACGCCCTCGCGTATTCGAGCGCCGTGTGTTACCCAACGAGTATGACAAGCTTCGCGATTCGCCTCATTCTTCTGGCATTCAGCGGCGGTCAGGCGGAAGGCCTCGTGCCATTCCCCACTGGTTATCGGCCGAGACAAGCAGTCAAACATGGCATTGTCGTCAGTCAGGAAGGCTGCAACGATTGGATTTTGCTTCATGCGCCAGGTTTCCGATTCATGCAGAACCGCCCACTCCGGCTTCTAAAAGGCCGAGGGCTTCGACACTCGATTCGAGGTACCCAAAAAGATTCATCGCGATGTACTCGGGCAGTGCATCCGTGCGACATTCGCCGTTGCGAAACGTAGATAAGATCTCGCAGGACTTTGTTCTATCGACAAACCGAAAGTCCAGCACAAACGTGGATTCGCTTGACGCCCCAATCTCATCCTGACTCAAGGTAGGTGCCTCGTCAACGACTGTGTGATAGGGGTGTCGCGCCGGCAAGTCCACTACAAATCTCGGATCCGTGGTTCGCTGCATATCCGATCCGTCCCAATGTGTCTTGCTGTACTTGCTCAAACAAGACAGAAGCTGCAAAAACTTATCGAGTGGCCAGTGCGCAATGCGACGATCCCCGTCAAACATCGCGTACTTGATGCACACCCCGACGATCGAACCTTTCAGCGAGATGAAGCCGGTCTCGAAACTGGAGACGAGGTTGGGTTCGTCGCTAGCGAGGCGTTGTGTTCCGCGCTTTTGGATTTCCATTTCTTGTTTTCCGTTATCCGTGCGGCACCTTGCTCACGCCGAGACGGTAGTTGTTGTCGATCCACAGCCTCGCCCACTCGATGCCGCGCTCGTACGCTTGCCACCGATAGACCCGATTTCCCAGGTCAGTGAAAATGAACCGCTCGCTCCCACGAGAGACGATCACACCCGATGCGAAGAGTCGTTGCTTAGCAAAGCGAGTCGGCGAGGCCTCGATTTGCCAGCCCTCATGCTCCGCGAATCGGCTAATGCGTTTCATTGCTTCGTCCGCTCGTTTTCCGTCGTCTCACTGAAACGATTCGTGGAGCCGCGCTCGAGCGGCGATTTCGTCAGTGGTAAGCTGTCGAACGTCCTGCCCGTCGATCCGCCACTGGGTTTCATCGAAGAGGCGCGCGGTAAGCACGCCTTCACGCCCCAGCACCGCGAAACCTCGCGTTGCCTCTACGACTTCGGCAGCACTCGGATTGACCTCTCGGATCGCGGCATCGGCCTGTTCGATCCACTGTTTGTTTGGCTGTATCAGATTCATGCCGTTTTCCTATTCATCGGCGGCCGCGCGATCGAAAATCTCTTCTTCTATCGCTTGCTCACGCCCCGACAAGCTTGCGCGAGACAGCCCAAAGTGAGAACGATAGTCACGCGCGAGAGTCAGCGCCATCTTCGCTATGCGCCAAGCACGGGATTCAAGTACTAGGAGCCCTTCTTCGGTGCCAGTGTGGTAGCCGTCATTGGCTATTTCATCAATGTTTCGGTTCGCAGCTTCTATCTCGCGCGCTAAATCGCTGTATCGGCTCTCAAAGTCCAATGAGACACTGTCGTCACCAGTGGGGCGGCAGGGAGGAATCTTCGGCAACTGCAAGCTAACCTCGAACTCTTTAGTATTCGCTTTAACGAGGTGATAGCAGTCAATCGCAAAATCTTCCAACTGTTCGGCGTTTTGACGCACACTTCGTACCGCGCGCGCGCGCACTTCCTGATTACCTGTGTCCCCTCTTCCAGCGGTCAATTCGTTAGCGATGAATTGCTCATGCGCTGCTTTGAACTGCTTGAGCAACGCTGCGGTGTATTTGACCATGTCGCGATCAATCTCACGGCTATGGGCTACGCATAGCCAGATACCGTTACTGATGTCTCGCCGCTGTTCTTGCGACATGGAAGCATCGTACCGCCGCCCCCCCGGCGACGCGGCATGAATATGAGCGGCTTCGCCCACGTTTATATGAGCGGTCGGTGACTCATCGCTCGGTCCAGCTGTTATCGCGCGGCAACTCGGCAAGGAGCAACGATATCCCGCACGAAGGCCAAGAGATTTTTTTGTAGCGTCCGAGAATTCGGCCCCTTCTCGATTGTTAGCCACAGTCATATGTTTTCCGACTCAAATTAGCAAGTGAATTTGTGCGTTTCCACGTCGTGGCACTCTTCCTCGTAGGCATGGTCAAGCCACTTCAAGAATGACTGTTTCCCGCCTTCGAGTGCCAACGTCGCGGGCGTTTCCTTCTCGGAAGGAGCAACCGCTTGTCCTTGCGGCGTCATGTCATAGCCAATATCGACATAGTTTTCGTCCTCCCCACGCTTCGTTCCAATCCAGTAGGTAATGCTCACTGCGCGGGGCTCGCCCGTGGCTCCGTCATACCCGATGTCGTCTCCGCCCACGAGTGCCCGGTACTTGAACTTCGCGGGCCGTTTGGCCTGCACATAGACCAGAACTTGCGAAACCGTCGAACCGTCCGCGGTCTTGTGGATGTTCACGGTCTGCGCCCATGCCGCGGCTATATCGGGAGTCAATTCCTTAGCCTTGGCCGGTGCGGTGGTCGCCTGCGCCGTGGTTTGTCCGGTCGCATGGCTTTCCTTGTCGCCGCACGCGGACAGGAAGACCGCTGAAACTGCGACGCAAATGAAGAATGGCTTGCGTTGCATCAGATGTGGGAGAAATTTGCGCAGGTTGGTTTTCCGATCTCAGCAAACCGCATAGGCGTGCAGTGCGTCGCTGGCCGCGCGTTCGTACATCCACGCCTTATCGGGGCCGTCTCCGCACGTTCGGGCAATGACATTGGCTAGATGCGATACTGCACTACGCCCTGGCTCGCCCATTTCGGCCGCCATGAGTTCGACCAGAACTGCGGCGGCCGAATGCTCGTAATCTTGCGAGGGGATCGCGTTGCCGCGCGCATCCCCCGGCTTGTCTGGCTGTTCGCCGCAAGCTACGCAGATTGCCCGCGCTACAGCCTCCCGGGCACGTTTTCGCGGATCATCCACGAGATCTTTCCTGTACAGGGAATTTTGCTCGAACAACGGCCGCGAGCCGTTCATGCGACGCCCTATTGGCCGGAAAATTGCAGCCTGGAGGGGCAATCGCCCCTGCAGCGAAAAATTCACTCACTCCACATGATCGCAGCCGCTCCTTTGCCTTATTGCCCAAGGCAGCGACTATGGCGTTCGGGAACATAGCCAGCTGCGCGTGCAGGAAACGCGCTCCACACTCGCGTACAACACTGATCGGCACCGATCCGCCTTCCTTGCTTGCGGAACATAATACCGAGTCAGTGATCCATGTCCACTGCATCTGGGTATTAAAATCCGTATCTGGCCAGCACGCGTCGAGCAGCTCGCGCACGCGTCGGTGAAACAAATCCTTACCCGTCTCAAAAGCCTCCCAAGCATACCGAGCAGCCGATTCTTGACGCCCACGAGCAGAGCCGTCATCCATATGCGACTCGGAGTGGTGAGGATCACCCGGCTCTGCCATCACGAGCACGAGGCGGACCTCAGCCAGCTCCCCGATTGCTCCACAGTATCCACGCGGCACATGCCCGCGCTCCGGCGCCCAGGAGACCTTGTCTCGGCATCCACCCGCCAACCCCGCACACGGCTCATAAGCGGGCGCCAAGCGGTCTAAGAGATCCGAGGACGGCAGGACGCGGTTGGCACTCAGGGTCGACGGCATATAGATCTTTTCCTTTGTCTAGTTCGTCGCCGGCCGTCACAGAAGCGGGACGTTCAAGCTCGTCCCTTTAATATGCAGTTCGGTACTCCCGTAATCGACGAAGCCGGCGGTCGCATGTTCGAAGCCGTTTTCGCGAAACCAAGCAGCTGCTGCGTCCTGCATGCGGTTCATAAGATCGACGACCTTGTCCCATTCCGATGGACACGGTTGCTCATCGTTAAGGGGAAAGCCGTCTGAAATATTGGCGGCAGCTATCTTCTCCAAAATCTCTCGGGCTCCGTTGCTGTCAACCACGTGCCCGCTCTCTTCGCCGTCGCTCATTCCTTCAATCATTCTTTTCAACGCGACTGGTGCAAGAAAGCGGACAAAATATGCGGGGGGTTCCGTGGTGACGCTGGCCGTCTCGAACTGTGTCAATCCGTCGGCGAATGCAGCGTCAATGGCTGCTTGCCGGGAGGGAAAGCCCGACACCCACTTGCCAGCGGCGTTCTTAAAGACGTATGTCGCTTCCTTCATGGCGTTTTCCTATCGCTTCCAAACCCATATCACAAGGGCGGCAAGTGGACCGCAGTTCACCACTGCCCAAATTGCGACGAACCCCATCTTGCCCCGAAGCGTGCCGCATTCGTTGCGCATCCCGATCACGAGGATTGGCCCGCTGACCAGAATCCAAATCAAAAACGCGGCGATCGGGAGGATCATCGTTTTCCTATTAGAGACCGTATTTCGCCGTCAGCTCCGCGATACGTTGAGTGTCGGCTCGGTGTTTCGCGAGCGCTTCCGGCGAAACTTCATCGAGCCGGACTTTCCCGCATGCGATCGTCGTATCCCATTCGGTCGCACGTTTCACGCGCTGCATCAGTTCGCTCAGCTCTCTGCGCATCGTATCGAACATCGTCTGCTCCTGCTTTTCATGAGCCGGCCGGGCCGGCAAATCTTCCATTGGACCGATACCGGTTGATCAGAGCGGTATGATCGGGATGTTCCAGCCGAGAAACGCTGCCCGGCCGGGCGCCTCCGCAACACCGTGAGGCAGACGATCGTCGAAGATGAACCAGTCACCCGCCTTCGGCTTGTGGCGGACCGTTCCTTGTCGGAAGGTCAGACCGTCGTTATGCAGTACAACCATCAGCACCAGGCCCTCGTCGTCCGTGTGCATGTCTACGGCTGCGGTCGCTACGAACTGTTCATCACGGCCCCGGTAGCCGCTGTCAGCGTGGCAGTAGCCGAGCGCAGCGAGATTCGGAAGCCACGGGGCGCCGTCGCGCTTGGCCCAGGACGGGATTGCGAAGGTCTCGACCTGATCGCTGAAGTCGCTTTCCTCGGCGGCGGTGTAGAACTCGCCAGCCAACTGATCAGAGAGACGAATGACGTGCGCAGGCACTTGGACCGTGCCGAGAACGGCGCCGAGCGGCCGGGTGCCGGTGGAGGAGCGTGCCGGCGGCCTGCGCAGATCGGCGTCAGCGAGTCGCATGGTGTCTTTCCTGTTCGTCATGCACTCAAGCGCAGAACGTGAACTGCAGCGCTGGGTAAGCGGGAGTACACCGCATCGTGGACAAACTCGGCAAAGCGGCGGATATCGCCGTCGAATCGGCCCGTCGCGCTATCTATGGCCCGTTGGAGTGGCGAACCCTTTCCAACGGCCGAGAGATTGCAGCCACTCAGACGATCGAACTCGGCGACCAACTCCGGCGTTCCCGCGGCTTCCATCAAACAGCGCGAGAATGCCGGATCGGTGCACGCTGCCGGGAATGGCAGTCGCACGTCCGGCAGCGACTCCAACTCAGCGATGACTTGTTGCTTGTGCATTTAGCGTTTTTTCCTACTCGATTATCGTCTGCAGCCGAGCGAGCGCATCCTCAACGACCTCCGCCGGGGCGCGCTCGATCTTGCGTGCACCGCGCGCTTCCAGATCGAGCATGCGCACCATGTTCACCAGGGCCACGCCCTGCGTCTCGGTACCCGAACCTGAGAGCGGCACGGCGAATCCTGCGAAGCGCGCAAACTCTCCTCCTTGAGTAATCGGCGCAACGAGCGCTACACCTAACGTATTGAACGCGGCCGGAGACAACACGAGCGCGGGACGGAAATCGCCCTGCTGTTCACGCCCGATGGTCGGGTTCAGGCTCACGCGCACGATGTCGCCCCGCTCAAACTTGACCCGCCTCACCATGCTTCACGCCCCACCGGCATGACCTCGCCCCATGCAGCCATGTCGGCGGGAACAGGAGCTTTCACATCGCATTGAGCGACTAGATCTTCCAGTGCGTACTTGCGGCGTGCAGGGGTCAGCAAAACACCGTCAGGGCGGACGTCCGCGTTAAGAGAGCCGCCCACAGAGGCATGCATCTGCTCAAGCAACACTGCGGGCAGACGAACCGCAGCGCTATTGCCCCATTTCTGAATTTTAAGTTCCATAACACGCTCCAAATGTTGATCCATTGTAGAAACATCTCAGCAAGACGTCAAGGAATTGCGTATCTACTTTGGATCAACATGGTTCACGATGTTGGATACTGCGTCCACACTGACTTATCGACCTGGTGGAGCTAATCTTGAGGGGAATCAGTGGGCGCCCGCGAAGGGCATTGACGCTGCAAACGCTGTCAAATCGCGCTCTCCAGAATGCGGCGGAGAACCGCCCCATCTACCTCGATATAGCGACGCGTATCGTCGATCGACTCGTGGCCAAGCAACAGTTTCACCTGCTCAATCGTCGCACCCCGACCGAGCAACCGGGTTGCGAACGTGCGTCGACCGCTGTGGCTGGACGCCCTGAGCCCAGCGGCTTTGTAGAGGCTCGTCACGTACGCTTGAAGAGAATCCGCCGCCCAGTAGTCCATCGGCTCTCCGTCAGCCGAGATCCGTATCTTGCGATTCAGCGCATACGGATAGCCCTTGCGGCTGAGGATCAGTGGAATGTCAGGATTCAGTCCACGAAAGCGAGACCTGTCTAGAGTGGCCCCCAGCTCGTGCGCGACTCGGTACTCCAGGTACCGCTCAATCGCATCGACCAGCTTGCGGGCAGAAAAATAGACGGCGCGCTGGCGACAGCCCTTGGTAATTGCCGCTCGAAGAGAGACCTCCGTGCGGAGCGCACCACTGCGGAACATGACGTCGGCCACCGTAATTTGGGCGACCTCAGTGATCCGCATGCCGACGCTTAGTCCAAGCAGAAGAATCACGGCGTCGCGCGCCGGATGCCTGCTGGTCGCTTCAGTGACGCGCAATAGATGACGGATCTGGCCGGGCGACAGAACGGCGGCTCGTTTTATGACGTTGGGCATGATGGCTCTCTGAACAAGATGGAAATCGGGATCATTCAGAGAGAAAACCGTGCAGGCTCTTTTTCAAACCTACCACACCGTCCTACAAGGCAACCTCGGAAAATTCGGCGCGGCGCCGACCATCCATTACCATTCCGTCCTATTGCAATTACTCGAAAACGATCGTGACCGCTGAACTACCCGACCTACAGGCTCAACTCCGCGAATTGAATATTCGACTCGCGGACGTGAAGAAGGACGAGAAGCAGGCGTATTTGGCCGGCGTCCAGGAGCGCGTTGCGCTCTACGGCATCACCGAAGATGAACTGCTGCGCGCGGCGGGCCTCCGGAAATCGCGCAAACCCCGGGCTCAAGCGAAGTACTACGACCCCTCTTCTGGTAAGCAGTGGTCCGGATTCGGGCCGCGACCGAAATGGCTGGAAGGTAAAAATCTCGACGACTACCTAATCGAGCGTGCGGCGAAACCGTGGTGGCCCGGAGAGAACGCCTGATGTCTCGTCCCCGCGACGATCTTGCGGGGAAGATGTTCGGCGGTCGGCCGAACGTCGCGACAGCGCTGGGCCCCTGCTCAAAACTTGCGGTACCCTGTCCCGGAACGGTTGCTTATGGGGGACGGCAATGTGCTATTCCGCAAAGATCCAAGCCAACTATCGAGAGTACGTGCGGCGCTATGGTGCCGACATGGACATCGAGACGTTCAGGCGCATCTTCTTCGCGCGCGCATCCGGAGCCGACATCAAGATCCCGAAGGCGGTCGACGCCGCGTTCGCCGGTGTCGACGACGAAATCTCGGCCGCTATCGCCGCGTATCGGAGCCACTGGACACGGAAGCTGGAGACCGATCTGTTCGAGCAGCGAGCGCGGCTCGTCGCGGCCGAGAAAAAGCTCGCCGTGAAGATTACGAAGAAGGCCAGTGAGGACGTCCGGATCGCCACGAACAAGATCGATGCGGCAACGCGCGGGCTCGACGATCTTCGCCGGCAGGACCTGCAGGAGCGTGATTCGCGAATCTTCCCCGGCTGGTATGCGCCCGTGCTGATCGAACTCGACGGCAAGCGTCTGGTCGTGCCGATGCGATACCGATGCAGGCTGCCGGGCTGGACCGAGGCGGACGAGAAGCAGAAGCCGGGAGTTTATAACGCCAGAAAAACAAGCCTCGCCACGGTTTGGCGTCAGGTGTTTGGCTTCACGCACGGCATCGTGCTCGCCGACACGTTCTTCGAGCACGTCGACCGAGACGGGAAGGACGTCATATTGCGTTTCGATCCAACGCCACCGCAGCAGATGCAGCTCGCGTGCTTGTGGACGCGCACCGAGATTCCCGGTGCCGATGACCTCTGGTCGTTTGCGGCGATCACCGACGATCCGCCGCCCGAAGTCGCGGCTGCAGGGCACGACCGGTGTGTGATTCCGCTGAAATCCTCGAACGTCGACGCCTGGCTGGCGCCGGATCCATCCCGGCGTGCGCAGCTGCGCGAGATCCTGGCCGACCACGAGCGGCCGTACTACGAGCACCAGCTCGCAGCGTAAACGCGGGGGTTGGAGGGACGGTTATCTCTGTCATATACTGTACAAATATACAGTATTTTGCGTAACTGACCCCATGCACCCCGCCCTCGCTCATCCAGAAGCAATCCACTCGGGTTTATGGCGAGCCAGCCAACTGGCTCGCTCAAGCATCCGCGGCATCGACACGGGCCATCCGGAACTGACCGCCGAACTGCCCGGCGGCGGCTGGCCGGTCGGCGCGCTGATCGAGCTGCTCGCGCCGCAGCCTGGAATCGGCGAGCTGCGGCTGCTGGCGCCGGTGCTCGCGCGCGCGGCCGGCAAGTCGATCATGCTGATCCAGCCGCCGCATGCGCTGCAACCGCTGGCGCTCGCGTACTGGGGCATCGACCCGTCTGGGTTCGTGACGCTGCCGGCGCCGCGCACGGCTGATGCGCTGTGGGCCGCCGAACAGGCGCTGCGCGCCGGCACATGCGCTGCCGTGCTGCTCTGGCAGCCGCACGTCCGAGCGGACGCATTACGGCGGCTCAATCTGGCCGCGCAGAGCGGCCAAGCGCTTTTCTATCTCTTCCGGCCGGTCGCCGCCTCGCGCGACGCGTCGCCCGCACCCTTGCGGCTCGCGCTGGCGCCCAAGCGCGACGGCATCGACGTCACGTTCGTGAAGCGCCGCGGACCGGCACGCGACACGCCGCTGTTCGTTCCCCTGTCCCCTTCGCCGATTTTGTTGAACCGCCATGCAAGTCTGGATCGGCGTGCATCTGCCGCACCTCAACCTCGAAGTGTTCCGGCCGCGATCGCCGGCGCCGTCGCCTGACGATGTGCGCGGGCTCGTCGTGCTCGAGGGCGGCCGAGTCGTGGCGCTCGATCGCGCCGCGCGTGCACTCGGCGTCGTCGCCGGCATGCGCCGCGGTGGCGTGCTATCGCTCGCGCCGGACGCGCAGATCCGCGAGCGCGACGCCGCGCGCGAGCGCGAGCTCGTGCTCGGCGTTGCCTATGCGCTCCTGCAGTTCACGCCGAACGTCGTCGACGCCGAGGAGGCCGTGGTGGTGCTCGACGTGACGGCGAGCCTGCGCCTCTTCCACGGCATCCGCGCGCTGCGCCAGCGCGTGCGCGACGTGGTCGCGTCGTTCGGTGTCACCGCGGCGATATCCGTGGCGTCGTCGGGCCCGGCCGCGTGGATGGTTGCCCGCGGCCTGCGCGGCGGCCTCGCGCTGTCCGCGCGATCGCTGCGCCGCGCGCTCGCGCGCGTGCCGCTCGTTGTGGCGCCGGACGCCCGGCGCTACGCGAACTGGTTTGAGGATCTCGGCTGCGAAACGCTGGCCGATCTGCAGCGCTTGCCGCGCGCCGGGCTGAAAAAGCGCTGCGGCACGCAGCTGCTCGACTGGCTCGACCGAGTCGCCGGCACCGCGCCGGCCGCCTACGACTGGCTCGAAATGCCGCCGTCGTTCGACACGCGCGTCGAACTGATGGACCGCGTCGAGCACGCCGAGGCGCTGCTGTTCGTCGCGCGCCGGCTGATCCTGCAGCTGACCGGCTGGCTCACCGCGAAGCAGCTGGACGTCGCCGCGTTCGCACTGCTGCTCGAGCACGAGCGCGGTCGGGACGCAATCGCGCCGACCGAGATTGAAATCGCGTTGGGTGCGCCCACTCGTTTCGAGGAACACCTCACGCGGCTGGTCAAGGAACGGCTCGGCCACGTCGAGCTCGCCGGGCCGGTGATTGCGGTGCGCCTGGTTGCTCGCAGCGTGCAGGAAGCGGCCACGCCGAGCGATTCGCTCTTTCCGGAGCCCGGCGGCACGCCGCAGGATCACGCGCGGCTGCTCGAACTGCTGACTGCGCGGCTCGGCGCCGAGAACGTGCTCGTCCCGGCTCCCATGGCCGACTACCGTCCGGAACCGGCCGCACGATGGGTGCCGATGCGCGGCGCGCCGAAGCCGGCGCCGCTGCCGGCGGATCTGCCGCGCCCGGCCTGGTTGCTTGCCAAGCCTGTGCCGCTGCTCACGCGCAAGCATCGGCCGTTCTACGGCACGCCGCTGCGCATGGTATCGCCCGGCGAGCGCATCGAAGGCGGCTGGCAGGACGGGCAGACCGTGACGCGCGACTACTTCGTCGCCGAGGACGACAACGGCGTCTGCTACTGGATCTACAAGGAGCGGCCGACGGCCAGCGACGAGAGCGAAGCGCGCTTCTTCCTGCACGGCCTGTTCGGTTGATCCACCATGAACGCCGGCAATTTCGGCGCCCTGCCCGCCTACGCTGAACTCCAGGTCGCCAGCGACTTCTCCTTCCTGCACGGTGCGTCGCGCGCGGAGGAATACGTGGCGCGCGCGGCGCAGCTCGGGTACAGCGCGATCGCAATCACAGACGAATGCTCGCTCGCGGGCGTCGTGCGCGCGCACGTCGAAGCGAAGGCGGCGAACATGCCGCTGATCATCGGCTCGCACTTCCGGCTGACGGCCGCCGACGGCTGGCCAGCGCTCGCCTTCACTGCGCTGGCGATGAATCGCGACGGTTATGGCAACCTCTGCGAGTTCATTTCGCTCGGTCGCATGCGCAGCAAGAAAGGCAAGTACCGGCTGGCGCCACTCGATCTCGAACACCCGGAAGCGCCGTACACCCACCTCCGCAGCCTGCCCGACTGCATTGCGATCCTGTCGCCCGACTTCCCGGCCAACGAGCAGCGCCTCGACGCGCAGGTCGAATGGTTCGCGCGCGTGTTCGGCGGTCGCGCATGGGTCGCGCTGACCCTGCACGCACGCGCGATGGACGACATCCACCGCGGCGTGGTCGAGCGCGTCGCCGCGCGCCACGGCGTGCCGGTGGTGGCCACCAGCTGGCCGCTCATGCACGTGCGATCGCGCAAACCGCTGCAGGACGTGCTGACGGGGATCCGGGTCGGCCGGCCGGTAACGGAGTGCGGGTACGAACTCGCGCCGAACGCGGAGCGTCACCTGCGATCGCGTCTGCGGCTCGCCAACCTCTATCCCGCCGGCGCGCTCGAGGAAACCGTACGCGTCGCGCGGGGCTGCACGTTCTCGCTCGACGACCTGAAGTACGAGTATCCGGATGAACTGGTACCGGCCGGCACCGACCCGGCGACGTACCTGCGCGAGCAGACCTACATCGGCGCGCGCCGGCGCTTTCCCGCCGGCATCCCAGTGGACGTCCAGGCGCAGATCGAACACGAGCTGCAGCTGATCGCCGACCTGAAATACGAGGCGTATTTCCTGACCGTCTACGACATCGTGCAGTTCGCGCGCGAGCAAGGCATCTTGTGCCAGGGACGCGGCTCGGCTGCGAACTCGTCCGTCTGCTACTGCCTTGGTGTGACCGAGGTCGACCCGTCGCGGCAGTCGATGCTGTTCGAACGGTTCATCTCCAAGGAGCGCAACGAGCCGCCGGACATCGACGTCGATTTTGAGCACCAGCGTCGCGAAGAGGTCATGCAGTACATCTATCGCAAGTACGGCCGCGATCGCGCAGCGCTGACGGCCGCCGTCACGACATACCGGCCGCGCAGCGCGCTGCGCGAAGCCGGCAAGGCGCTCGGCGTGGATCCGGCGATCGTCGATCGCGTCGCGAAGCAGCACCACTGGTTCGATTCGCGCGCGGATCTGCTGCAGCGGTTTGCCGAGGCCGGCCTCGACCCCGACGCGCCGCTGAATCAGCAGTGGGCCGCATTTGCCGCGCAGTTGCTCGGCTATCCCCGTCACCTGTCGCAGCACTCGGGCGGCTTCGTGATCAGCCGCGGCAAACTCACGCGGCTCGTACCGGTCGAGAACGCAGCGATGGAGGATCGCTCGATCATTCAGTGGGACAAGGACGACATCGAGGCGCTCGGCATTCTGAAGATCGACGTCCTGGCGCTCGGCATGCTGTCGATGGTGCGCCGCGCGCTCGACATGATCTCGGAGAAGCGCGGCGAGACATTCGAGTTGCAGGACATCCCGCCCGAGGACAAGGCAACCTACGACATGCTGTGCGACGGCGACAGCATGGGCGTGTTCCAGGTGGAATCTCGCGCGCAGATGTCGATGCTGCCGCGCCTGCGGCCGCAGTGCTTCTACGATCTGGTGATCGAAGTCGCGATCGTGCGGCCGGGCCCGGTGCAAGGCGGAATGGTGCATCCGTTTCTCCGCCGGCGCCAAGGGCTCGAGCCCGTCACCTTTCCGTCGGAAGGCATGGAGAAGGCACTGGCGCGCACGCTCGGCGTGCCGATCTTCCAGGAACAGGTGATGCAGGTCGCGATGCTGGCCGCCGGCTTCTCCGCCGGAGAGGCCGACCAGCTGCGCCGCGCGATGGCGGCATGGAAGCGCAAGGGTGGACTGGAGCCGTACCACGAACGTCTGGTCAGCGGCATGCTCGAGCGCGGCTACGACCGCGAGTTCGCCGAATCGATCTTCGCGCAGATCAAGGGCTTCGGCGAATACGGCTTCCCGGAGAGCCACGCGGCCAGCTTCGCTCTGCTCGTCTACTCGAGCGCATGGCTGCGGCGACACGAACCGGCCGTATTTCTGGCCGCGCTGCTCAACAGCCAGCCGATGGGCTTCTACACGCCGTCACAGTTGCTGCAGGATGCGCGACGCCGCGGCGTTGAAGTGCTGCCGGTCGACGTCAATGTGAGCACATGGGATTCTGCGATCGAAGGGCCGACGACATCGGCGCCCGTGCGCCTCGGCTTCTCGCTGCTGCGCGGCATGCGCGAGGACGTCGCCGGCCGCATCGAACTCGCGCGCGCAGCGCGACCATTCGTCGACGTCGCGGACCTCGCGCGCCGCGCGCGGCTCGATCGGCACGACCTGCAGGTGCTCGCGCGCGCGAACGCCCTTCGCTCACTCGCCGGCGGCAACCGACGCGCGGCGCTTTGGCTCGCGGCCGCTGCCGTGCCTGATCGAGATCTGCTACGCGGCACCGAACGCGACGACGCGGTGCCGGCGTTGCCTCAAGCATCGGAGGGTCACGAGATCGTGACGGACTATCGCGCGATGGGATTCACGCTCGGCCGACATCCGCTGGCGCTGCTGCGCGATCGCCTCGCACTCGATCGCCTGCAGTCGGCCGAGCAACTGGCGACGTTGCGCAGCGGCCAGCTCGCGCGCGCGTGCGGAGTGGTCACGGTACGGCAGCGGCCGGGCACGGCGAACGGGGTGTTGTTCATGACGCTCGAAGACGAGACGGGCCAAGTCAACGTAATCCTCTGGCCCGGTCTGTTGGAGAAGTTTCGGAAGGAAGCGCTCGGCGCCGCGTTGCTCGCGGTCTACGGCGTGTGGCAGGCCGAAGGCAAAGTGCGCCATCTGATTGCGAGCAAACTCGTTGACCGGACCGAGCTGCTCGGGGCATTGCCAACAACTGCGCGGGAGTTCTGCTGACTATCGTCGAGGGGGTTGAGCGTCAATCGAATCACATTTGAGCGAGACGCTCTACCACCTTGCATCCCATCAGTACGGAGGAGTTCCGCTCGCCTCGTACCGTAAGCGCTTCCATTGCTGCTTTGCACTGATGCGCTCAAGAATTGCGCACGACGGGCACCAGTGCCCTCCATTCCTCACACTTGCCGGCCGCGCCTGCCAGACGTGGCCGCGGTGGCACTGCCACGTCAGTTTAGTTTCTTTATCGACATACTCGGTCGACAAACATACGCCGCCTCGCTGCGCCGCCAGCGTGCGCATGTCTTCGATCGTCAGCCGGCGAGCGTCCACCGCGCAGCGCCTGCACCAAGTGCCATTAAGCACGTTCTGCCCCGAGGTTTGCCACTCATGGCCTACCGCGCACCGGAAGCGATACTTTGCCGCCTGCCCTCGATAGTCCGAAGTCAGGCACTCCCCATTGCGATTCCGTGCAGCCGCCTGGAGTCGTAGCAAGCCATCCGGATCAGTTTGGGCCTCCGCGCGCGCCGAGCGGGCGCATGTCAGACACCACCTCCCGCGCATGACCTCATGCCCTTCTGCTTTCCAACGGTGTCCGTGTGCACATTCGAATGGATACCGGTCGCGACCAATCGTGTACCGTTTGGCGAGACACTTTCCACCTTGGGCCTCCGCGATTGCCTGCAACTGGGCGAGGCCATCGGCCTTGCGCTGGCGTTGTGCGGAGGCTTCGTGGGCGCAGGCCGGACACCAACTCCCCTCGCTGACTTTCCGGCCTTGTACCTCCCATACATGTCCGGCATGGCACCGAAGCCGATATCGTGACTGCAAACCGGTGAAGGGACCGTTCAGTAATTCCCCGCCTCGCTCGGCAACCGTCGTGAGCCATCGGTCGCGCAAGGCATCGGCTTCGCACGAGGCACAGACTACCCGCGTCGCTTCTCGATACAGCAGCGGCGAGGCCGATCGCTCAAAACGATGTCCGTTCTCGCAGGCAAACCAGTAACGAGCCTGATAGCCGACCCATTCTTCCGACAGGCATTGCCATCCTAAGCTCGCGGCGACTTGCTTTAATTTTTCGAGTCCGGACGGCTCGCTAGTGGTTGTCATTGCCGCACCTCGTTCAGTTGACTTCCCGGTAAAGGCGAGCATTCGTCAGATTCGGCGAACCGACCCAGCTTGTCCCACGCCTGAAGATAGCGGTATTTCGGAACGCCTGCGACGAGCGCATCCATCCTCAGGAGCAACTGTTCGATCGGCCCCAACCGATCGGTCGGCAGACTCCATTCCAGCTCACTCGTCGCAGAGTCGATACTCTGTTGCAGGAGCGCTTCGGCCGCGAGAAAAAGTGCCAAGTCACTGTCAGAAACATCGGGCTCAACAATAAAGTAGCCGAGGTACAGCACCCGCAGCAACGCAATCATCGTCTCCGACGTGCCATGCCCGCTTCGGATAGTCGCAAGCGCGAGATGATTCTCTAGCGAAATGGCGCGGACATGGGCGGCCGACAGAGGAAGTAACTCTGCCTTCGTTCTCACCCGACGCGCCGAGCGTTGATGCGGCATAAATTTTCGATCGTTTATTGTTGAATCGTCGCGCCCTTCATCAGGCCACCGACGAACTGCGCGCTTGCTTTCTCAAGCGCCAACGCTTGCAGCTGCTGGCGAATCGTCGCCTGAGCCTGATTGAAGGACGGCACTTGGGTCGGTCGCTTCGCATCGAGCTTCACGATTGCGCGTGTCCCATCGACCGGGATCGATTCTGGCGTAACCGCGCCGGCAGGAAGTTTTTCGAGCGCCTGCGCGATTGCGGCCGGCAGACCAGACGTTTTGCCCTCCGTTGCCGGCGTCTTGAAGCTCACCCACGGCAGTTCACCGCCGGCATCGCGACTCGACGCGATGCTGTATTGTCGCGCGAGGCTATCAAACGATTTGCCCGCTTTGAGTTCGCTCAGCACCGTCGCGGCCGTCGCTGCATCGCGGACCACGATCAAGCGAGGTTTGTACTCGTCCTTTCCAAGCGAGGCCACGATCTCGTCGTAGCGCGCCTTGACCTGCGCATCCGTGACCGGCTCCGGCTTCACGTTGTCCTTCAGATACAGCTGCGTCTCGGCATTCGCCTTTGCCACCTGCATTGCAGTCTGGACCTCCGGCTTGCTGCCGTAGCCGGCCTTCTCGGCGGCCTGCTGGATCAGCACGCGCGCGATCAGCTGATTCTTGATCGCCTGGCGTACCTGCGGCGTATCCGGCTGGCGCGAGGCCCGTAGCACCGCATCGACTTCCGCCTGCGTGATCGCGGTGCCGTTAACGGTTGCTACGGTGCCGGCCGGCGACGTCGACGAAGCAGGTGTTTGAGCTTGCGCGACGCAGGCGATGCCGAGGTAAAGCGCCGACGCGGCGATAAAGGTTTTCCAGTTCGAGTGGCTCATCTACATTGTCCAGTTCAAAGTGCCAAGTACAAGGGTCGCCTTCGGGCCGAGGGCGGCCGGCTGCGCCAGTGCGCGTCCGACCGTGAGCTCGCCCGAGAGCATCTGTTTGTGCCACTGCCATTGCGCGCGTAGCCCCGCGCCCGCACCGGCCAGTGTCGAAAAACCCGGGAAAGAGACGAGGCTGGCTTTGCCCGCGTCGACGAACACATATGGTTCGATTCGTCCGTCCCTCCATGCCGGCGCATTCACCCACGCCAGCTCGTTGCGCGAATAGAAACCGCGATCGCCAGCGATCTCCCCGGAGCGGAAGCCGCGAATCGTATCCATGCCGCCGAGGTACAACTGCTCCGACCCGAACAGTGCCATGTTCGTATATTGCCCGCCCAGCACGCCCCGATAGGCGACCAGCGCAGGACCGATCTTCGGCAGCGGCAGCGTGAACGCGGCCGTCGCATCCACCTTCGTGAACTGGCTGTGCGCTTCGTCGCGCGTGATGCCGTGTGGATCGTGATTCGCGCCGAACCACGGCAGTCCTTGCGACAGCCCGCCGTTGATCGTGAAATTGCCCTGTGCGTCGTTCATTACGAATTTGTGCAGCCAGTTTCCAGCCAGCCGTAGCACGGCCACGCGCTGCGGATCCAGGTCGATGCCATTGACCTCGCGGTCGGTGCGGCGCCAGGACACGGTGGCATCCACGCTCGTGATGTCGCTCACGCTACGGCTCACTAGGTAATTCCAGCCGAAGATATGCGACAGCGTGCGGCCGTACTCGAGCGCGGTCGTGCCGATCACCTGCTGGTATTCCGAATCGGAAATCGTATAGCTGAACGTATGGCGGCCGAACGGCACCGCGAACGAACCGACGATCGCATTGCTGTCGAGGCTGTCGAGAAAATTGACGCTCAACGACTCTTGCAGGCCGAGCAGGTTGTCGGCCTCGACGCCGGCGCGATAGCGCGTCACGCCCGTGGCCGAGCTACCGTAGTTGTCGACGCCCAACGTGTAGTACAGACGATCGCCGGGCTTGTTGCCGATGTCGACGATTGATTCGCCCGGATTCTGGCCGGGCAGGATCTGCACCGTGGCCTGATTGCGGCGCAGGCGGTTGATCTGCGCGACGCCCTGGTCGATGTCGGGCAGGCGCAGCGGATCGCCGGACGATACCGGAAATGCGTTCTCGTAGCCTGCGTCCGTGAGCCAGCCGCCGCCGGCCGACGCTTCGCCCGCCTTGAGCCGGTGAATCGGCTTGCCGTTAACTGTGAATGCTTCGATCGTGCCGACCTGAATCGTGATCTTCAGCGTGCCGCTGGCCAGATTCTGCGGGCCGAGCAGCGCGCGCGTCGTCACCAGACCGTTTGCGACGAATACGTCCGTGATGCGTTTGAGCAGCACGTTGATGCGGTGTGAGCCGAGCTCGTGGCTCGCGAACGGTTCGACAATCGCGTCGAGCTGCTGGGCCGAGATCCCGCGAGGCGGCTTGAACGGCTTGCCGTCGGGCGCTTGCAGCACGATCTGCTTCACGGTAAAGGTCGGTCCTGTCTCGACGATCGCATCGACCGGCGTGTCCACCGGGATGTCGAGCGTCGTCTCCGGCGTCGGGGCGACCGTAATCGACGCCGGCGGCTGGTCGAGTTGCCGCTGGCGCGCCTGTTCCCGCTGCTGCTCGATGATCAGTTGTGCCGGATCCTGCACGGGACGGCCGACTGGCGGCGTTTGTGCGTGCGTCGGTACATGGAATGCAGCAAGGCTCGCGACCAGCAGTGGCAGCTTGAGTCGGGGGAATGCGCGTCGTTTCATCGTTGTTGTGCGTGCAGGTGCCCGAGCGTTGGCGCTGCGGTGCTCATGATGTCGCGCTTCACTGCGGCTAGCGTGAGCACGAAAGCGATGAACACGACGACAGCGACCCCCAGTCGATTTTTTGTTTGATAGTTCATCCGTTACCGCCACCACCACGTCGTCAGGCCCAGATGCTGATCGCTCTGGACGGGCGTGCGCGACGGCGCGCGTACGGTCGTGATGCCGCCGGCCGCCGTGACACCCTTCCCGCCGTTGAACGAGCCACCCTCGATCACGCCGTCACCGGTCAGCGTCACGCTGCCGTTCGCGGTGAAGCCGCCGCCGATATCCATCGCGATGATCTGCGCCCACGTGCTCCCGAAAAATGCCTTGAAGCCGCAGTGCTGGTTGATCGCCGAGTAACCCGTCACGCCCTGGGCGTACGTGACCTGTGCGTCAACCTTGATGTCGCCGTTCGCGAAGACGTTGCCGCCGACGTTGCGGGCGACCGTGCCGGCCTTGATGCCGATGTTGCCGCCTGCCTGGATCGTGCCGCCATATGGTGTGACGTTGCTCGATGCATCGGCGTGGCAGAAGATCCAGCAGCTGCGCGTATAGCTCGCCTGGCCCGTGAATACAGCGGCGTTCGTGAAGGCGTTTTGTGCCGTGATGTTGACGTCGCCGTCGTTCGATTGAACGATCCCGCCGGAATTTGTGAAGTTGCGGCTGGTGATCGTCACAGGGCCGTGCACAGCGGCGATATAGGCAAGCTGATCCGGGTTTCCGACCGTCCCGTAATCGACGTTAAACCCGCTCGTCGTATGCGTGAAGAATAGGAAGCTGCCGCCGCGATCGGAATACGCGGTGGGCTGGCCACCGTTCGCGCCGCCCGTATGGTCGATGATGTTCTGCACGTCGCCGGCCGCGGTGAGGCTCACCGCGCCGTTCGACAGGATGCGAGCGTTGTCATTGATGATGTTGCCGCCGGCCGTCAACTTCGTCTGGCCATTGGCCGCAAACATGATCCCGAGGTTGTTCGCGCTCGAGCGATTCGTGATGTCGCCGGCGGCAGTGAGGACAACGTCGCCGCCGGTCGTCGTGCCGTCGCTTGCTGTCGTGCCCGCCTGAATCACGCTGCCGGTGTTCGTGATCGCGCCGCTGCTCGCCAGATTGACCGTGTTGCCGGCGCTTAAGGTCGTCGGGCCCGTCGCGTCGTCAGACAGCGCGATATCGCCGGCCTGAACGTTCACATTGTTCGCGGCGCTGACTTGCGCACCCTGCAACGAGACGGTCCCAGGCGTTGTGAGTGCGAGATCGCGCTCGGCCTTCACGGAGCCGTCTGCAATCGCAATATCGCCGGTCGCCGTGACGACGACGTCGCCGGCGTTCGCATAGATCTTGCCGAGGCTGTGCACGCCCGCGCCCTGGTCGGTGACGATCAGCTGCACGCGGCCCGCCGTCAGGCCACCGGCCGCCGTGATGTCGACCGCGACGGCGTTGCTTTTGGTGCCCGGCGACGACGTACCGATCAGCCAGTCGTGGCCGTTGTCGGACGGCGAGAAGCTCGTGTCATAGGTTGCAGTGCTGTCGCCGGCGATCGCGCGGATGCCGCTCGTCGAGCTGGTGAAATCGTTGGTCACCGGCCCGTTGATGCTCAACTGCTTGGCGATCAGGTCGAGGTTCACTAGCGTGCCGGAAAGCCCACCGGGACCGATCGTGATTGCGCCGCGGTCGGTCGTCAGCACGACGTTGCGCTGTACGACGCCCGGCGCGAGCGTGAGATCGGTAAAACCGACCTGTCCCGTTGAAAGCACGACGTGGCCCGTGTTCGTGAAGCTGCCTCCGTCGACCGTCACCCCGTTTGGATTCGCCAGGATCACATTCGCGCGCGGACCGAGCACGTTGATGTTGCCCTGGATCAGCGACGGGTTCGTGCTCGTGACCTGGTTGACGATCGTGCGCGCGTTAATGCCTACGTTGTTCAGGTCGGCGCCGGCTTTCGAAACGTTGAAGGACGAGTAGGTGTTGTTCGAAACGCCACCGACGGCGGGAGCAATGTTGACGGTCTGGCGACCTACGGCATTCGTAGTAACAGCCGTTGTAGTCGCCCCATCCGCGACAATGCCTGCTGCTCGAGGCGAAGAAACTACACCTGCCCACATCAACGCGAGACTGAGTTGCAGCAATTTGATTCGCACGTGTTCCCCGCCTCGCATCTCGTCACCCTTCGCCAGTTCAAAAGTTCATTAGCTACACGCCCGGAAGGCATTCATCAACGCCACGCCGAGATCAGGACTGTCGAGATCACATTCAACCGTCTGCTCTGGCAGGCCTGTGCCACCGCCGTTCTCATAATTCGACGACGGCTCCATCCTGACACGCGAGCCTTCACAATTTATGCCTACCGCTTTCGCTCCTTTCGCTAGCGTTTTCCAGCTTTTTACGCCAGCAGCTTCCAACATCGGCTTTTGAATATCCTTCCATTCATTTTGTGCCGGATGGCGAACCCCATCTTTGGAGTTGGCCAGCGCTTCCTTCAAACTAGCGGTCAGCTTCTCGACATCGTTCTCGTCAACAACAAAGACAGGACCTACACCAATCCATACGCCCGACGTAGTCTTGGAATACCCGTCGATCAATATCTTCCCTTTTCTGAGAATGGCTGTTGCTCGTTTCATGGTTGTCACGGGTGAACGATTACATTAACGGTTACGCCTTTCGACGCACCGTACTGAATCGCTTGATTAATAACCTGCTGCTGAGCAGCGGAACCAGCGTTAGGCACGACGAGATCCAAGCTCCTGCCGGTGATTTGAGCCGGATCGATCGTCACTCGCGCCCAACCCTGCTGGCTTGTTCCATTGTACGCCGCGACCTTATCGATGTAGCCATTTACCGTCCGCGTCAGGGTTGAAGTGTTCTGATATGACGTTGCGTTCACATCCAGACTCTTGATACTTGTAGCAATACCGTTCTCGAATCTATCGATCACCGGCATATTCGGCGGAAGGTTTTGTCCCAAATTCTGTTCAATGGTTACACCTCGAGCAAACGGACGGCTATTCCAGACACTGGTGATTTTGTCGCTGATTGCTTGCCCGAGGTTTTCGATTCTCGCGAAAGTGCCCTCGACGGACTCGACAACCCCTTTCTCGAATGCTGCCGCAGCCTCGCCCGTCGTCATCGATCCGCCAGCACTGCCGCCGCTGAGGCCACCGACACCATTACCCAAGCCACCCTCAAGGGGGATCAGGTCCTTGCCATGGGCAATATCTTCCGGATTCGTCGCATTGTTGATCGCCTCGCTTGTTGCAGCGTTGGCGCCGGCTACGCCGTTCTGCCCAGCAGCATTCGCTGCGAGTCCGCCCAGCAATGTCGTGGCAGTGACAATCGCAGCGATTTGATCAGGGCGCAGATTCTGCACGCCACCGGCCTGGTCGACCAGAATCGATCCGAGCACCGCGCTCGTAGCCGCACCGATGGCTCCGCCGCCGCACCCTTGGCCCAGCGCGGCACCCGAGGCACAGCCAACCACGGCGTGCGCCAGCACAAAGCCGAGCGTGTCCTTCGCGAGGAGCGAGTCGGAATTCGTGGAGGACAGTCCGATCGCATTGTTGGCGACCGCCGCGACGTCATTGACTGCGCTCGTCAGCATGGCGGTTCCATAGCTACCGCCATTGATCGCCGTCGTGATCGCGCCATTCACCACGGCACGTCCGGCAATCGTCGCCGCCGTATTGCCAAGGTTTGTCAGCGTCACGCTCGTGTCCGCCGCGACCGCCCCGTTGCCGAGGTTGTTGAACCCGTTCAGGTTCAGCGCCGAGTCGGCAAACTGCGTCAGGTAGGCCGTGCCTACCGCCTTCGCCAGCGCGCCGAGGCTCACGCCCCCGTTTGCGATCTCCTGCTGCATGATCGACGTCGCGAACGCTCCGCCGACCGGGCCGAGCACGTACGAGAACGCGACCGCCATCGCTGCCTGGAACACCGCCGCGACGCCGCCGTTGTGGCCGTCCGACTGGTACTCGCTATTCAGGTGGTCGTTGACCGTGCTCTGTTGGAAGTTGCCGCCGAGCTGTGACTTGAGCTGCGCGAGCTCTGCTGCGGTGCCCGCCTGGTCGATCGCACCATCGGCTCCCAGCTTCTGAATCTGGCCGCCGATGTTGTTGATCATCGCGGCGTTGTTCGCGAAGTTCGCCGCGCTCATGAAACCGCCCTGCTGCAGGACGGTGCCGGTCGTGCGCGTGTAGCCGTCGTCACCGGCTTGCGCGTAGTACGAACCGATGTCGACCGAACGCTCGAGGTTCGTGATGCGCGCTCCCGGCGTCGACAGCGTGCCGGTCGCCGTGATCGATCCCGTATTCGTGATGTCGTCCGGACGGCTCGCGTCATGGAACGCCAGCGTCACGTCGTGGCCGCTGATCACCCCATCCGGATTGACCGCGTTATAGCCTTGCGGCAGATACACCTGCGGCATCAGCGCTTCGACGGTCGGGCACACGGCGCCGCCCGTGGCCGTACATCCCGGCTGCGGCACGGCCTGCTCGACGTACCAAAGCATCGGCTTGTCGAGCGATGCCAGCTGCTCCGCCGACAATGCCACGCCGACCTTCAGGTCATGCGCCTTCGCATAGTCGATCGCGTTCGTGTATAGCGCGTACTTTTCCTGGTCGACGACGGTCGTCTGATACTTGTTGTCGTACGTGAGCCCGTCGATAAAACTCGCCTTGCCCAGACGCTGGAGCGCTGCCGTCTGCAGGGCCTGGTTTTCGTCGAACGGGTTGTAGTAGAACGGCACGCTGCCCGGCTGCAGGTTGCTCGGCAGCTGGCTAATCAAATACGACGGCCCGATCCCGCCGACTACTTGCGCTGCCGGGTTGTTGATCAGGTATGCAACCGACGACGACGCCCCCGCAATGGTTTGAACCGATACGCCGCTGGGTGAACCCGGCTTGCCGACGTTCGCGGTTTGAATGCCGCTCTGGACCGGACCCGAAACCTGACCGCCCACGTTCGACGCCTGCGCGGCCGCGGTCGCTGCCTGCCCCGCGACACCCTGCGCCGTTGTTGCCACGGCAGGCACACCGAGCGGGGCGAGCGACACGACCTGCGTCGGCGCAACACCCGGCGGCGTATACACGTTGCCCGTGTAGCCGTTCACCAGATGCAGGCCCGACATCGCGATCGTGTTGCCGATGATGTTGCCGCTGTTGACGATGTTGCCTTGCGACTGCACCGTGAGCGTCGGCGCTTGGATCAGCCCGTAGATCGTCCCGATCGGCGACGGCGGGCTCAGCGGCTCATTCGTACCGGTCCACGCACTGCCCCAGATCTGCTGACAGCTCGCGAGGTCCGTACAGCCGTAGTTGTCGTGCCAGACGTACGAGCCATTGATCACCTCATTCGAATGCGAATGCCAGTACGCATTGAGGACCTGGTCCTGGTTCGTCAGTGCATTGGCCGACGACAGATTGATCGTCGCGGCCTGTCCAGCAGTCACGACGCTGCCGGCGTTCAGCATCGAACCGGCCGTGACGCCCAGATTGCGCCCAGCGTTGATGATCGACGGCGGGCCCGACTGGTTGTCGACCATCGCCTCGCAGTCCGGTGTCGCGCCGGTCATCGAGCAACCATACGTCGACTGCGCACCATAGTTCTCATGCGCCTTGACGGGATCGGCGATCGTGTTCGTCAGCGCGTTCGTGACGATCGTCAGATCGCGGCCGGACTGGATCGTGCCGGACGTATTCGTTACGCTCGACGATTGCGTGGCGTTGCCCGTCGTCGTCCCGGCCCCGCCGATCGTCACGTCCTGACCGCCGACCAGTTGGCCGAGATTGTTGCTCGTGGTATTGCTCGCGATTACAAGATCGCGCCCCGCCGACACCGTCGCGTAGCTCGGCGTGCCCGGCGTGTAGACCTGGCTCGTGTACGGATTCGGGTTGAAGGTCGAGAAGCCGTGATTGCAGTCGGCATCCGACACCCCGGCGGCACAGCCTGCGTTCGTCACGAGGGTCGACGTACTGCGTCCCTGGTTCGTGAAACTCGCCGCGTTGATGGTCACGTCGACCTGCCCCGCGATGGTTCCGCCGTTAGTCAGGTTGCCGCCCGACACCGTCACGTTGTTGCCCGCGGCAATCGTCCCCGGCGAAGGTGGCGCTTGCGTGACGGTGCTGACCTTGCTCGGCGCAACGACCGAGCTGTTCACCGTAAAGGTGTTGTCCGGCGCCAGCGCCATGCCGTCGGACGTGTGGTACAGCAAGCCGGATCCTGGGATCGTGATCGCGCCCAGCTTTTTCAGTTGCGCGATCAACGTGTTCAGTTCCTGCTGGTTCACCTGCTCGACCGACTTGCCGAGCGTGGTCGACGGCGCCGGTCCGTTGTCGAGCGACTGCACGTTCAGGTTAATGTTGTGGCCGGCCGTGATCGTGCTGCTCTCGTTCGCCAGGCTATTCGCGGTAATGCTCAGGTCATGACCGGCTGCCATCAGGCTCGGGTTCGTGACCGCCTGCGAACCCGTTACCGTCAACGAAATGGTCGGCAGGTTCAGCACGATCGGTGTGCCTTGCTGCAGGCCCGAACCCTGGTGGGCTGCCGTGTTGTCGACGACGTAGATGTTTCCGGAATCCGGATAGTACGAGTACGCGCCCTGCGGGTCGCTCTGGAAATCTTTTGCCGGCAGCAGGGTGATCGTGCCGGTCGTATAGTCCGGATTCAGGTCGGACAACGGGCCCTGCGCGCCCGGCCAGCTTTCGACAGTCTGAACGCCACCGCTGCCGCCGTAGTCGCGCACCGTAAAGACCGTTTCGCTGCCAAGCAAGATCGCGTTCAGCATCGCCGGATCCGAGACGATCGTCGTCGTGCTGTTGCCGGCACTGCCCGCGTTCGGCGATACGGCATTATTGTTGACGCTCGCGGCCTGGATCGTCATGTCGTTGCCGGCGGTGAACTTGCCGACGACATTGGTCAGCGTTCCGCTCAGGTTCGCCGTTACGTCATGGCCGGCCTGGGTCGTGGCATTCGAATTGTCGTAGCTCGCGCCCGTGAGGTGCAGGTCGTTCGCCGCTTCGACGGTGCCCTGGTTGATCGTTGCGCCGTCGAGCTGGGCGTCGACGTTCGCATGCAGCGTCGCGCCCTTTTGATTCGTGAAGCTGCCCGACGTCGAAACGTTGCGGCCAGTGATCGAGCCGCTGTTGCTCGTGACGCCGTTCAGCGCGATGTCGCCTGCGCTCGTGATCGAGCCGGTGTTGCTGATATTGGACGAATTGACGACCAGCGTTTGGCCCGCGACGTTGGCCGTACCGAGATTCCATGTACCGGTGTTCGTCAGTGACAGCGGATTGAGCGTCAGCGTTTGTCCGGCCAGCATCGTGCCGCTCGTCGCGGCCAGCGGATCGAAAGGCAGATTAGGCGCGGTGAAAATGACATTGCGGTGGGCAAGGACACTTCCCGACGTACCGTCGAACGCGCCGGCACCGCCATTCACCGTGACGTTCACATCGCCTGTCGCCGCGCTCGGGTTCTGGACGTCGCCCGCGAAAATCGTCCCGCCACGGTTGCTCAGCGTCGTGGTCGTCAGATTCAGCGCGTTCGTCGCCATCAACGCGCCGGCATTCGTGACGCTGTTGCCGGCCGTCACGTTCACAGTCGGCCCATACACGGTGCCGCGGTTCGAGATGTCGGTCGCACTGATGGTCGCGGTCTGCAACGACGACAGGCTACCCGAGTTCGACACGCTCGTACCCGACACATTGAGGTTACCGGCCGCCATCTGCGTACCGACGTTCGATACCGTGCCACCAGAAAGCGTCGCGTCGCCCTTGAACGCTGCCGTGCCGCCCGTCGTCAGGCTTTGCGTGCCGGTGATCTGCGTCGTGCCGCCCACTACGGCATTCGCGGTTGTCACGTTCGCGCCGGACAGCGTCGCGTTGCCGCCCACCGACAAAGCGGGTGCGGTCGCACTGAACGGCTGGTTAAGCTGCCCCGCTGACGTGTCGAGATTGTTGGTGGCAGCGGCAGTCAGATTGCCGCCGATGGCAACGTTTTGCGTCGTGATGTTGGCCGCCGTGAGGCTCGCATTCTTCGAGACGGTGGTCGAGCCGCTCAAGCTCAGGTTCTGGCCGGCGTTCAGGTTAGCGTTGCCGGCGGTCGATATCGGGCCGCTCGCGGTCAGATTGCCGGATTTCGCGCTGACTGTCAGGTCGCCTAGGCTTTCGACACTGCCCTGCGTGCTGACGTCGGTGCCGGCCGTGATCATCGTCGTGCCGCCCGACAGCGCGTTATCAGTCAGCGTCGCGCTGCCGTTCGTTGCATTCAGCGTGCTATTGCCGACCGCGGTTGTCGCGGCGACCGACAGGTTCTGGCCCGCCGTTACGCTCAGATTGTTACCGGTCTGGATCGGGCCCGAGACGCTGACGTTGTTGCCGGCTTTGAGCGTCGTGTCATTCGCGACGCTGATCGCACCGGTGCCGTTGATGTCCCGCCCCGCCGTCACGTTCGCATCGCCTGCGTTGTTGACCGAAAGGCCGCCGTTCAGGTTTGCGTCGCGCGTAGCGGCGATAGTCGCGGTCTGGCCGCTCTGAACCGTACCGGCGACAGTAACATCCTGGCCGGCCTTGATGTTCACCGCGCCGGGAGTCGATACCGCCCCGGCGACAGTGACGCTGCCGGCACCCGAGCCGATGGACGCGTTGCCACCGCTGTACACGGTGCCGCCAAGATTCACCCCCTGCTGGCCCGTTGCGGTCAGCGCGCCGAGCGACGCCACATTGCCTGTCGTCGTCAGCGAGCCCCCATTCGCTACCAGCGTCATGTCTCCGATCGATGCGGCCGTGCCTTGCACGTTCGTGTTGCCGCCGGCGGTGACGCTCAGCGCTGCGCCGCTGGTCACGTTGCCATTGACGGACGCGGAACCGGTCTGCGCGGCAATCGTCGTCGCCCCAACGCTGGAGACCTGCCCATTGATGGTTGCGTTACGTGCGCCCGCGAGCGCAACTGCGCTGCCTCCCTGCACTGCGCCGTTGACGGTCAGATCACGCCCCGCCTTGGCCGACACCGTGCCAGGCGCACTCAATCCCCCTACCGTCAGGTCGCCGTTCGTGGTCTGCAGTGCGATATCGTGCGCGGAGAGCGAGCCGATCGACATCGACTGGCCGGCCGTGAGATTGGCCGCGCCGTTCGCCGCAACCGATGCGGCATTCAAATTGCCGCCCGCCGTCATAGACACGTTCTGCCCGGCCGACACGGGCCCCGGCGCCGCGATGTCGCCGTTCGAATTTACCGTGTAATTTTGGTTCGCCAGCCCGGTCCCGCTGATGGTCGTGTTGCCCGCGCTGCCCAAATTAACGTTCTGATTGGCAAACGTTTGACCGACTGCGATATCGCCGTTCGAGTTCACGACTACATTGCCGGCCGTCGCCGAGAGCGGGCCCTGCGTGTTCACACCCATACCGGCCGCAGTGGACACGATATACACGGTCCCCGATGTGACGGATCCATATTGGCTTGCGTCCACCGCGACGGTCCTGCCGATCGCAGCGGCCGTGTTGGTTGCGCCGTTCGCGGCCGTGCCGTATGTGATGCCGGTCGCGTCCGATGCAGTCGGCGTGACGAGTTGATTGCCGGTGACTACGTTGACACGCTGATTGGCTCTCAGAGGAGCGTTGATCGTGACACTTTGACCGACCACATCAAGGTTGCCGACCGTACCTTCCACCCCAGCGCCCGGCGTCCCGTCATTGCCTGCCGGCCCGTTGATCGAAATATTGCCGGAGCGAACGTCGTACGCAACGGCACCTGCGTGCGCAAAATCGGTTGCCGTGCCGCCGACGCCCGTGAGAAACTGCGGCGTGCCGGTTGTGAGCGTCAGATTCGTCACGTTCGTGACGCTCAACCCATTGACGCTGACTCCATTCGGTGAGGCCACGACAACGGCAGCGGGCGAGCCGAAGACCTCCAACGGGCCATACAATGAGGCCGCTGGCCCGGTCGATGTGACCTGATTGATAATGGTCGTCGCCGGCCGACCATTCAAATTCGGATTCGCGCCAAGCGTGCCGCCAAGCAGCGGCGTCCCCGCCACCGTGCTGTTGTTCAGCACGAGACCTTCAGGTCCTACGTTGAACGACTGATACTGTCCAACGCTAATGCCATTGGAATTCGCAGTGGGAATATTAATAGCCGGGACGCCCGTGCTGGTCTGCGTGATCGTCGGCTGGAATGGAATCGGAGCACGTGGATCGACGATCGGCGCCGCCTGTGCCGTTTGCTCGGTGAGAAAGACCAGCGGACTGAGATACATCACGCACGTCATCACCCACGCAGTGGCCTTGACCCAAAGCGCGTGTCCATCGCCACTCGCTGGAGCGTGGTCGAAAATAATCGCTTGTTTGGCCGTTTCTCGCTGAACGTGCCGTTTCTCGATATCGCGCATGACGCGGCGCATGGTAGGTCTCTCTCGGAATTTGCCCCGATATTCCCACATCCAATTACGAAAGATGGTCAAAAATTGTCATGCCAAACCAGTTGGCATACTAGTATTACTATTTGCTTTCTATTGATATTTTCCGAAATATTAATGGCGTTCCTTCGTTGAATGAATTTAACAAATATAATGCTGGATCTTAAAATTAACTCATAAAGGTTTCGAACTGTTCCACATACCGACAACAACAGTGCACCAGCCGTTTCGCAGCCGATGTGATGACGGATGGGACCCGCTCGACACCTCAATCAAGAGCCGTCGCGAATCGTCAAAAAGCGGAATGGCATCAGAAAAGCGTGAATGCTTACGAACCTGACGACCCAACGCCCTGTGTTGCATCAAACTGACGGAACTTGACTTCGTCTTGACTCGCGTAAGGTGGTCCATAGCAGTTTCCCCGCCCAACGGGGACGACGCGCGGGAGATTTACGGTATGCCGAAACCGAAGCGGCGGCCAAATACCGTGACGACGAACCCGGTGCAATGTGGAGCGGTCGCGGCCGCCCGCCCACATGGATTGTTGGCAAGGACCGCTCGCTCTTTGAAATTCAGCCGGACAGCGTTCGGTCTTGAACGCCAGCGAAACGCTGGATACATTCACGTGTTTGATGCCTCCCACTCCGTGGATTCCGAGTGGCGCGCGGCTCCTTTCTCGCACCGTTGTTTGCCATGAACCTCGCCCCAGCTGTCGATTGCAATGATCCCGCCTTCGACCCAATCCAATATGAGCACGCGCTCGAACGAGCCGCGGACGATCTGCGACGCATCGTGGCGTCGCTCGTCGATCGCTATTTGAGCGACGGTCTTGCCCACGCAATGAGCTGGTCGGTTTTGCTCGAGATCGAAGAACAGGCCTTTTCGGATCTGGCGTTTCAGAGCCGCAACGACCGCGCAGTCATCGACACGCTTCCGCGCATCGGTGCGCAGACCATGCCGGGTATCAATCTCAGAGGGTTGATCGACTGGAACCACGCGGACCCGTCGCTGCCGATTGTCTACTGCTGCGTCAGAGAGCGTTTAATGGCCGCTCGCGCATCCGAGGCAAATGATGCAGTCGCTTGAGCGCTTCGCGGTCGACATGGGCTCGCCTCCCCTTCTGAAGACCAAGGACGCGAATCGTAGATTCGCGTTATGCTTCGGGGTAGCCAATATTCAGTATATAAGGTCAAATGGACGAGACGACTCTCTGGCTGTCGGCCCCGACGCAGGCATACCAGCAATGGCAGCGCACCGAAGCGGCTGGCGCCGACCGTCGCGCCTTCTCGCCGCGGTCGATCGTTCAGCACGAAGCCATGTTCGAGCGCTTCATGCGCCATCTGATCGCCGCGAAACGGTCGCTGGCCACCTTCGGGCCCGACCACCTCGAGTCGTTCTTCGCCGACCTCGATCGCCGGTGCAGACCCGGGACCACGACGCGCCTGCGGTACCAGAAGCTCCTCGACCGGCTCGGCCGGCATCTGGTCGACGTCGGTGTGCGAAAAACCAATCCCGCGGCCGCCTACGCCTTGACGCAGACCTGGCCGGAGGACGAACCCGTGCCCATCTACCTACTCGAGGCCGATGATCGTCGACTGCAGGAAACCATCATCGCGGTCGATGGACTCGACGATCGTGCGTTGCGCAACCGCGCAATCGTCGGCTTACTGCTCTCGACGGGTATTACCGCGCAAGAGATCCGCCAGGCGGCCGCCGATGACCTCGATCTGACGCCGGTGCGCACACACATCCTGATTCCCAAACGGGGCGCGCGCGAAGCCCGCCGCGTCAACGTCGACGCGTTTGCGGTACCCGCGCTCGTACGTTGGCGAAGCTGCGCGGCCGCCGCCGGCAGTCCGTTGCTATTCCCATCGCCGCGTGCCGGCGGTCCCATGACCGACGAGATGCTCGGGCGCATCGTTCGGGACGAACTCCTTGCGATCGACGTTCGGCTCCCCGATATGAGCCCACGAACCCTACGCAACACGTTCGCACGACGCTTGCTGATCGCCGGCCGCGACAACGACGACGTCATGAAGATGATGGGACTCTCAAGCCAACGGACCGTGATCCGCATCCGCGCGACGCTGCCCCGTCCTCTATCTGCCGACGTGCCTTGACTTCGTTGCCGCCTCGATAACCTGAGAAAGCCAGCACATTCGCTGGCTTTTCTGTTATTGGAGCACCGCTATGGACTACGAAACGCATTACGCTGACCTCGTCTACCTCGTGAACGGCGATCTCGCGGCCTGCCGATATAGGTTTTTCCTGTTCCACACCAATCCCAAGCAGGTGATCGTGCAAATCGACAATCACCACGGTCCGAAAGACGTCCTGGTCGAGGATCATCGAACCCGTGACGCGATCCTCAATCGAATCGCCGATCGTGAACTCACGGGGATTCCATTCGAGATGCTATGTGTAGCGCTAACCAACGATGGCTCACACCAGATCCTCGCCGTCGAACCGGATCTCGAAGATTACGTGCACCGCGGCTTTCCCTACGAGCGTTCGCCTGAACGTGCCGCACGGGGCCGCCATGTCGAACGAATCTCGATCGATTCGCGTAACCTTGTCGTAGGGCGCGCGCGTATCCATACCGCGCATGCCATACCGGCGCCGGTGGCCGCAGATCTCGCGTCGGTCCTCGACCGTCCTATCGAGAGGTAACGCCGCTGCCCGCCGACCGTTGAAGGCAACGCATCGCGTCCATCCAGGATGCATTGTCCCGTGCGGCCGCGTATGCACAGTCCGCGTGGCCATGCAGAGAAAGCTCCTCCGTAACGGTCGTGCTGTATACGCCTGATATGGCGCGTCGAAGCAAAAAAAAGCCCGGCATCATGCCGGGCTTGGTTCAGGAAGATTCACGTCACGCCGCCTGCGAGAACAGGTCGACAGGCGCAAAATTCAGCATCGTGAGATGTTCCGTGTTCGAGATCGCGTGATCGATGAGATGCCGATCGAGCTCAGACGGCGTCAGGTTCAACCTTTCGGCCAGATTGGCGAAGTACTGCCCGCGCTTCGCCATCTCCTGATATCTACCTGCCATGCCGGCCGGCAGGTTCAGGATGCCCTCGTTTAGCCAGAAGCGGGCCGACTCCATCCCGGTGTGTTGCTGTGCCTTCACATACCAGGCAGCGTCGAAGCTGCAGGTCACAAAAGCGCAAGCCGCCTCGCTGTCCGCCTCGAACTGATCGCTCTCTTCGAAATAGACGATCTGCTCGCCGGACTTTGTGTGTGCGTACCGACTTGCACGATCCGAATGGCGATAGCGGTTCCACTGCTCCGCGGCGTAATCACGAAGCCCGTCGGTAGGCACCTCTGCATCGTACTCGCCGACGAAGAACCACCCGTGGTGCGGGATATCGACCTTCGGCAGCGGATCGAGGACCGGAATATGGTAGCGACGCCCCAGGTGATGCACGTCGAACCAGATCGACAGCGCCGGAAAGGCGTGCGGCGCATAGTGGTGCATCGAGAGATAGAAATCGATCGCCACCAGCTGCGCCGGCGTGACCATCTCGAACTGCACGTCGCAGAGCGCCCGGTTTTCCGGCGTGTCCGGTATCTCGCCCGAGGCCAATGCCCCCTCATGCCGCTCGGCGCGCTCGAGCTCGAGCACGTCGAGCGTCAGCAGGTACTGCAGCAGCCGGACCCGTTCGAGATACGACAGGACGTCCGGCTTGACTGCCAGGTACCCTGCCTCGCTCAGCTTCCGGCCGACGAGCTCGCGGCGGGCAAGGTCCCACTGCGCCGCGACGAGATAGTTCCGAAAGCGGTTCAGCCCTTCCAGATGCTGATGGGCAGCCTCCCTCACCATCGATTCCATCGAGCGATCGCGCTCACCGGTCACGCAACAGAACGCGCACCCGAATCGGGAGCCGCACGCGGCGCGCGCGCCGCCCTCTCCGAGAATCACACCGCACGTCCCCTCGTTCCCTGCGCGATACAGATCCGACAGGCGCCGAATCGACTCGCTGGATACCGGCGATGGAAAGGGACGGTCAGAATCATCCGCAAAGAGCGAGAGCATCGTCCATACGCAGTCGGTGGACCACTCGGCGATCGGCGAAAACGTAAGAAACCCGTCCGCATTCCGAACGGGCTTCAGCGCATTTTCGTTACGCGCAGCCATGGCCGTCGCACGACTGCCGCTTTCACCGAACCTGTTGCCGAGTACGGTGACGACTTCGCCGCTGCCGCCGGCGGCCGCCGACCGCTCAAGCGAGACCCGCAGCCGGTTCTGCGGGTCGACCTTCCAGTCGGCGGCGCACGCACGGATTCGCCTCCCGTTCTTCACCCCATTTTCCGGGGTGCGTGGAAGCGTGCCACGCCCAATTGTCGCGACAACAAACTGCGACGACAATGATGGCTTCGCGACGTGCACCGATACCGGGGTGTCGGCATCCGCATAGGCGTCCCGAATCTCGTCCAGCATGACCTGAAGGTGCCAATGCATGCTGGGATTTTCGATGGTCGTGTCAGCGCTTGTCATGAAATGCTCGCGCGACGCCTCCGCGCCAGCGCGCCGCACCGCCTCGAGCATGAGAATCGCCGTACAGGTCGAGTCCTTGCCACCGCTCATCGCGTTCGAAAGTGTGTAGCCCTGACGAATCAACCCGACAAGCGCGTCGATTGCCGACTCCATCTTCACCAGAATGTCAGAAAACATGTGCTGCTCCAGTAGCGCGGGAACAGCCCCACGCGGGAGCCGGTCCCGCGTGGGTTCAGAAAAACGAAACAATCAGGGCGCGCGATACAGTTCGCCGCGCGCCGACACCGTTTCCCAGTTTTTCAGGTACGCATCGGCGACGCGACTATCACCGCGCAACACGATGACGTTCTCCGCGTTGTACCGCGCCTGCTGCGAGTAGTTGTAGCTGCCCGTCTCGACGGTCTCGCCGTCGACAACGACGTACTTCGAGTGCTGGATCGGATAGACGCTCACGACGCGCACCGGGATGCCCGCATAGGCGAGACTCCCCAGCGCGGCACGAGCGCGGCCGCTGCGGTCCTCTTCAAGATTGTTGCGGTAGTCCACTGTTACCGCGACAACAACGCCGCGGCGTTGTGCCGCGATCAGCGCACGAACGATGGCCGGCGAGGTGAACGAGTACGCCATCACGCGAATCGAGCGCTGCGCCGAGTCGATCGTTCGAATGGCCAGCTGCTCGGCGCCGCCGTTCGGCGAAAACGCCACATCGATCTCAGCCGCGTGTGCGCGCCCCGCACATGCAACGGCGGCGAAACAAAACAACGATGCCACTACGGTAGCAAACAGGATCTGCTTTTTCATACAGTCCTCAAATGGGGTATACGGGCAAAGGGCCCGCTCTCTTTCGAAAGCGAGCCCGCCGATGTAGGGGTTATGGGTTATCGCAGCGCTTGTGATGCCCGATCGGGAAGGTAAGAACTCGACCATCCTTGCAGATGACAAAGTCCGTCTCCTCCTCGATCCGGCGCTGCACTGTGATGGTCGGTCGCCAGATCGACCGCTGGATCTCCGGTTGGCTCGCCGGAATCGGGCCATGGGCTGCGATCAGAAGCATGATGAGATTCGGCATTGCCGCTCTCCTCGCTCAGACCGCTTGCGACGGGGTCGCCGTCACCGACAACGTGACCCAGCGACCATCGATCAACACGTCGCGCAGCTCTGAGCCGTTCAGCGTGTAGACGTACTCGCGACCTACGCGCGGACGCGCCGGTCGACTTGCTGCCGGGATACCGTTTGCGACTTTCGATTGAGCCGATTTCAGCTGCATTGCGTTCCTCATAAAAAAGAAGGCGAGGAACGCCCCTGCGGGGACATTCCCCGCCAGGGTTCAAAGGTATGGACGCCGCCCTACTGGGCCAGCGCTGTTACATCGATCACCGCATCGGCTTCGGCGATCAGCTCGGGCGTCTGCGAGATGAAGAACTCCCGCCCATAACCGCCCTGCTTCAACACCTCCCGCTTCATCCTCATGAACTGCACCTTGCGTTGCGGATCCAGTGGGCCATCCGACTCGTCGCTGAACAGCGACTGGTACGGCTGGCTCGCGTTCCCCGCGATATACAACGCAATGCCGCGCGTCAGACACTCGTTGATCCAGACCTTCTGACCGCCGGACATCACTCCGACGGACTTGCTGCTGTCGCTATCGGCGTCGTGCACGAGGATTTCGAAGCCCTCACGTAGCTCGCCGTTCGCAAGCGCCCGCTGTGTCTGGATCTCGACCGTGAACCGCGTGCCGTAGCATGCAAGCAGCAGATCGTTCACCGTCTTCGTCAGGGCGGGACCCGCATCGTCGATCGTCAAGGCAATCACGCCGTCGTTGCCGAGGGCTTTCGCCACCAGCTTCCAGTGCGCGATCTCGTCCGAGAGGCGCGCCGCCAGCGCCTGCGTTGCCGCAAGGCCGCCGAGTTCAGTTTCCAGCGAACCGAGCTCGGTTTCGCGTGTCGCCTGACTGCGGATCAACGCTTCGATCCGCGCGTCGAGCGCCGTACCTGCCTCGCGGCGTGCTGCAATCTGCCGGTCCACATCAGCGATTGCCTGCGTGACGTCTACAGCCCCGAGACGAGCTATTTCCGTCTCGATCCCGCGCGACAGCACAGTCAGCCGGCCCAATTCCGTCTCACGACGTTTCTGGGCTTCGCTGTCTTCGATATCGAGGGCGCCAAGCTCAGCCCGCGCTGTGACGAGCCCCGCATCTGCCGCATCCAGCAACGGCTTGCGAGCGGCCAGGTCCGTCGCACGCTGTAACGCCTGTCGTGCCGCCGTAATGCCGGCGTTCACCTGCTGAAGTTCAGCGCGCTTCGCGGACAGCAATGCGATCGCCGGCGCGAGCCCATCCCGTTCGTCTCTCTGCGCCTTGTAGCGGGTGCGGAGGTCCTTCAGGGAAACGGTCTGAACGTGCGCCTGTTGTGCGGCATTCCGCGCTTGCGCGAGCAACGGACACGTCGCGTGAATCTCCATCCCGGCGCACGGCACCGACTCAACGACAGCCGCTTGCCCCTGCAGGTTCTTCAGCAACTCGGCCTTGGTCGCGCCTTCCGATTCCAGACCGGTCATCGCAGACTGAAGCGTCGCCAGCCGAAGCTGCTTCGCATCCATGTCGGCGATGGCCTGCTGCAATGGCCCAATCTGCGCTTCCAGTTGTGAGAGGCGAATTTGCGCTTCGTCCCTCGCGGCAGAGGCACCGAGAATGGCATTGCGTTGCTTCACCACCGCTTCGTGGCCCGCCATCGTTGTGCGGATTGCGGCGCGGCGTTGCGCGAAACGTTGCCGATCCGCTGCCGTCTCCCGTTCGATGCCCTGCACGGACGTGGCCAGCTCGTTGCGCCGTACGCCGAGTTCGCGCAGTCGTGCTTCGACACCGGCGTTCTCGCCGTGCTTTGCCACGAGCGTTGCCCGCTGCTGTGTCAGCCCGGCGAGTGCGGTTTGCACCGACTCACGGTCAGCACGCGCGGCAGCAATCGCCACGGCATCCGCCTCAATCGACTTGCGCATCTGGTCGACACGCTCGCGCTTACCGGCAAATGCCACGACGTCTTGCTGTACGGCATCCAGACGCCTGGTAAGTAGTTTGGCGACGTCGGCCGCCTTCCCGGCCAGCGCACGTAGGTGGTCGATCTTGAGCAACTCGGCGAGCAGCGTCTTGATCTCGCTCGCGCCGTAGGACGCGAGCGGCCGCCGGTTCTGTGCGGAAAACACGCTGGTAAAAAACGATTCCAGCGAGCCGCAGATCGCTTCGACACAACGGTCGTAGGTCTCGCCCTTACCGTCCGAAACCGTGCCGTCCGGCAACGTCACCGGGCGCCACTCCCCATCCATCGAGCGATAGAACAGGAAGTAGTCCGCCTTGCCGGCTTTACCCGGTTTGCGAAACGCGAAGGTCGAGCGATAACGGATACCGTCGTGCTCCCACTCGAATTCCTTGCGCGCATGGACACCACAGATGTGATCCCAATAGGAAAACGCATCGACGGACAGCTTCGATGCGCGCGACGGCATGATCCGGTACGGATGCAGGTTATCCATGATCGTCGTTTTCCCGGCGCCGTTCGGGCCGGTCAACGCGATCAGCCCGCGCGGCAAGGATTCGAGATCGAGTTCCACGCTGTCGCGCTTCATTCCGTCTCGCACCCCATAGAACCCCTCGAGAACCAGTCTCAGCGGACGCATGATTCGACCTCCGAGAGCGGAATTTCATGCAGGTATTCCGATGGCAGGAACGGAATGTCCTCGTCGTCGATCGGCAGAATCGGCTCCGGTCGGATCACCTTGGTGCCAAGCGTGCCTGCCACGCCTTGCCGGGCCGTGTCGCAAAGCTGCGCGAACGATGCGGAGGCCTGCTTGATCAGTCCATCCCAGTCAGTACAGCCGGTCAGGATCTGGAGCTCGCGCGCCGACCACTGACTGGCGTACCCCGAATTGAACGACCAAAGCAGGTTCTGCATCTGGACGTCGGGCACCACAGCGACTTCCGGGGCATCGACGTCGGTCGAATGCACGAGCACGAGGAAACTTTCACGCTGCGCAATCGTGACGCCGCGGCCGGAGCCGAACGGCTGATGGAACAGCGCGGCCGTGCATCCGCCGTGGTCGACGAGACACTTCTGCAACGTCTTGGCGTCGTTCGACGCGGCAAACTGCTGGACCCAACGGGCGCCGGCGGGATAAAGGCCAAACATGGACACACTCCTCTGAAATGGACGGAGTGCGCCCGGTAGGGATCGCTCCCCGCCAGGGTAGATAAGAAAATGGATGCAGCGGTGCTGCGATCGATGCGCCAACGGCGCGGGGTGAACCTCGTTTCGATAGCCACGGTGGCTATCGGAACACGGCTGTGCTCAATGTTCGGCGTCGTGCTGACCGTCGAGACAGGCAGCGCTCAGGCCGCGAACAGATCATCGTTAAGCCATGACAACGACGGCTTCGATTCAGGCTCCGGCGTAGCTTCGATACTGGCGGCGGCCAGCGGGACGATGTTCGTCGTACCGCCGGGAATCTCCGGCACCTCCGTCGAATCGCCAACCTGCGCAATTCGATCAAGCACCGATGCCGCGATCGCTTCCGCGTCACCCGTCTCGAGCAGCTGCAGCCGCTCTAGAAGCGGGTCGGGATCGACCGACGTGAGCTCGCACCAGCGGGCGACCTTCGCATCGACCGTCACCACCTTGCTGATCCCCTCCGCGCGGCTTCTCATCACCGGCAGGATGCGCGGCTCGAGCTTCAAGCCGGCGGCCGACGCAAACATCGATTCGATGGCATTCCGGTCAACCAGCTGCTTGTGCTCCTCGTCGATCTGCCAGCGAACCCGGACGAACTTCCCGGCCGAATCCGCTGCGAGCGCCGCAAGCTGTGCCTCGTCGGGCGGACCGTCGAACGCAACGCATACCATCTCGCGCGAGGGCGTCGTCACCAGCTCGGCACGTGCTTCTGCCGCCAGAACATCCCATAACAGGTAACCTTTGTCGCCTTCTTCGCCATAGTGGAATCGCCCAATCGAGCCGGGATATCCGACCGCGCGCCCCTCGCGCAACCAGATCTGGTGCTTATGGATGTGACCCAGCATGAACGCAGCGCACTGCGCGTCGAACAGCGTGCCGAGGCTGAATTCGTGATCGAATCCCGCCATCGTCACCCCATGTTCGGTCGTGCAGCCGGCCACCGTGCCGTGCGAGACACCAATGGTCGGCACGCCGATCGCGCGCAAGCGGGCGTTATTCCTGCCCGCTGCCGCAAGGTACGTTCCGAGCACGTCAGGCAGTTCCGTCGACGCGGACATCGCACCGACCTTCAGTGCGAGATCAGCTTTGTTCATCGTCGGCAGACAGGTGAAAACCGCGTCCGGACAGAGTCCGTCGAAGTCAAGCATCTCCGCGTCGTCAAACACGGGACCGTCGGACGTCCGGAACTGCCTGCCAATCAGCGCAACCTGACCAATCCGATCTGCAACGAACACGGGATACCGCGCGCCCATCAACGCAAAGTTGTCGAGCGTGCCGGGCGGCTCATGCGAGAACGTACCCTGCAACATGATGACGGGCATCGCTTCGGCCAACCGGTGCACCTGTGTCGCAAGCGCATGCAGCGACGGGGCGTGGGCGTCGAGGCGATGATCGGTCGAGTCGCCCGAGATCACCGCCACGCGCGCGCCGCGCGAGATCGAATCGTCGACTGCGAACGAGAAACAGCGGTCGGCCTCGTCCAGATTCTCCGGCGAGTAATGCAGGTCAGAAAAATGGGCGATCTTCATCGCTGCCTCCAAAGTAAAAATGGCCGCCTCGCGGCAGCCGACAATTGATGAAACCGCCACGCGGCGAAAGAGAATTACTGCGGATACAGGACATCGCGCACCCGCATCAGCGTCTTGCCGAGCAGGTTCAGGCCTTGCCAGTTCGATGGGTCCGCGAGGCGCGGATCGGTCTCGCCGAGTCCAACACCCCAGATCCGATCGTACGGACTTGCCTCGACCAACACGCTAGAACCGGTATCTCGCAGAACTGCCGCGAGTTCCGCGTTTTGCCGGAATTTTTCCCGGCAGCCAACGAACATGATCGATTCGCGACAGCGTTCCCAGGTGGCGTTATCGAAACCGCGAACAGCACGTCCGAGCCGCTTCTGCTCGCGCGGCGATGACGCGACGAGAATCTTCGAAGCGGTGTCGTGATCCTCGAACAGCATCGCCTTCGCATACATCATGAATTGTTCGGTGCTCGTGAAAGCCACCTCGTGATAGCTGAAATGGCACGGGTGCCAATTGCTCAGCACGTCTGCGGCGCCGAAAAACGCCGTGATGTCGCCTATTCGGCGCATGAACTCCTCCGAAATGAATAGTCAAGAGATGGCCGCTTGCGCGGACGGTTTCGATGCGTGAATGACGCGGTCGAAAAGCACTTGAGCAAAGGGCTTTGCTGAAATGCTCTCGCAGTTGCTTGAAATAGGACCGCCAGCCCCGAAGGGCTGGCTAATGGGGAATGCGGCTATCCGCGATTGAACGACTCGACGGCTTCGCCGATCTCGCGATCGAGAACGTCCGGCGCATCGAGGGCACCGGTCAGCCGTCCGATCATCTTGTCGACGTCTGCGGGCCGTTCGGTCCAGCCGCGGCCGAACCTGACGTGTCCGTAGACACGAAACTGCTCGCGGCGCGCGTCTGCGTTCAGACGAAGACGCTGCAGCAGATCCTGTAGGCGATGCCGCTTCTCTTCGATTGGCTCAGCGCCTAGGTCATCATGCTCGTGACCCTGAGTGTCGCCGGACGCCTGCTCGCCGCTTTCATCAGTCGGACGCAGGGGAATTACCGTCCCGCCTGCACCGAGCAGTGCGGCCGCACCTTGGGCGACCTCGATCGCCGGCGCAGCTTCATCCGCACCGTCCAGCAGCGCCCCGATGTCGATATCCGCGTCGAGAACCGTCAACATCTGAGGCTGACGCACGGCCTCGCCGTTCTCGTTGATCCGCGTAATATCGAATTCCCGCTTCGAGAGCCAGAAGCGTGTGCCCGTGAGCCTGCCGCGCGCCAACTGCACCGTCTGCATGGCGGCGTAGGCCTTCTGCAGCACGTAGATCGAGTTCGTCGGAAGCTCGATCAAGCCGAGCCCTTTGATGTCGGGCACCGCGAACACGAAATGCGCGGAGAGATTGCACTGCCGGCTCTGGTACTGCGGGCATTGCTCGGGATCGCACACGCCGTCCGGGATCGCGTCGTCCTGCCGGAAGATCACATCCCGACCGCCGAAATGGCGCGTGGCTCGCTGGGCACGTGGATCGCGCTCGACCTTCGCGTAGGTCTTGCAGTACCGGATGCCGTCGGGACCATACTGCGAGAAGAACTTCCGGCCAGTGGTGCCCCACGCGGCCATTTCGTTCGGCAGGTTTTGCATCCAGTCGTTGAAGGCGAACAACACCGGGAAACGGTACAACCGCACGCCCTGGCCGCGATCCTCGCCGTAGAGCTTGAGAATCTCGTCGGCCACGTCAGGGTTGTTGAAGTCCGACCGGCGACACGTGAAGTAGTCGACATTCTTCGGCGCCAGTGCGTTGCGCAGCTGGCAGCGCGATTCGATCGCTTTGCCGATCGTCTCGAATGAGTCACCGGCGGCGACCATCGTTTCGTACAGCCTGACCGCCTCCGGATTGGTGCGGGCCTTGGACGTCAGCACCTTGATACCGGGCCGGATACGCCCAATCACCGGTGGGCGCATCGCACGCTCTTCGACCAGGCTGCGCACAGGGCCGCCCAGCATAGGGACAACAGCGTTCATGAAGGTTTCCTCGCAAGAAAGTAAATCGCCTGAGTGCGCATCGCGCTCGCTGACTGCTCGAGCGTGCTGGCGGCCGCCTCTCCGCGGCGTTCGGCGATATGGGAAAGAAAGATGCGGCGGTCGGAATCGCTGTACATCGCGACCTGAGCCACCTCGCACCGCTCGCGCCAGGCTGGCGACGCGGTATCGGCAGTTGCGCGCTCGTGCGCGATCGTGTTGCTGATCACGTTGGCGATGCGTGCGTCGAGACGGTTGGGAAGCATGTGAACCTCCGGGACAGGAACAAAACGACGAAAAAAAAGCGCGTCCCTCGGCAAGAGGAACGCGCTTTTCGGATTCGTGGAAATGACCCAAGCGCCACGTCCCTTCCGGGGACGTGGCGCTCAGGGAGCCGGTTGGCTCATATCGAGGACGTTAGGTCGTCCTCGCGCGGCATGGTCACGCCGCGCAACAGCCCATTTTCGGAAATACCACTCCGCCGCAGGATCACGGCTCAGTCGACTACGATCGTTCTACCCAGACTCTGGTCTGGAGAGAGACACCCGATGTCCGGACTCGAACGATGTCGCGGCGCAAATACATGCGGCCGGCGACGAGTTTTATGACTGAAAGATGGGAAGTGCTGGCTAGGCACTCATCAGCAGAAGATTCCACACCAGTTGCCCGCTGGTCGGAGCATGCCCATTGGCACGGCTTGTACAGAAGATGGACTTCGGGTTAGGAAGTCTAGGTCGATGCGTCGTTGACGCGAGAAGTAGAGTCAGTATTGCGGAAATTTGCGACCGCAAAGGGTGGAAAGCTCACGAAAAGAGGCCCGCTTTTGCCCGAATTGTTAAATCGGGTTAACCCAAAATCATCGATGAGAGAGACCACCCGAAAACATCATGTCCGCCGTTCTCGAAACACCGCACGACCCGCAGCGGGACGCGCCGCTGCTCGTACCATCGAACGACTCGCTGTCCCCGTCGTCAACGGGACTCAAGCCGATCCAGCGTCTGACGAGCGACAGCCGCATCGATCGAATCATCCCGGATACCGATGCCGTCACTGTGCTGCGCTACAGCTCGCAGTTCGCCCGCAATTTCATTCGCGGCGACTACAACTTCTGCGCGTCGAAAATCACCGTCGCGCGCGGGGGGAAAACGCATGCACTCGAGTCCGCGCTGCGCGAAACCTCGGACTGGCTGCGCAAGGCGCTGGTGTGGGTCGAAAAGCACGAGGCCCGGACGATTGCTTTCCCCGCCGAGCATATTGAACTGAAGGTCACGCGGCCGCTCGCCGGTCTTCTGGTCCGTTGCCTCACCCAATACGACAAGCTCTTTGTGGCGACGATGGAAGCCGTGCTCGCCGAAAAAATCACGGCGCAGGATCGGGCCACCATCCTCGCGAACGCCGAAGGGCGGATCAAGCACATCTCGCTCGTGTGTGTGCCCGACAACGATCGATACCAGGCAGACGGGACACTGCGCGATTGAAGGTTCATCGTCCGATGAACTTGACACGCTGCAGGAATGACTACGCTGACGACTACGTGCCCGGGTGCGATACACGGGCCGGTCTCGCGCGTCGACCGCGCACGCGTGGGCAATCTCGCAATCTCGTATAAGGGTTCCCAACCCAAGACGCCTTCACATGCGGAGAACCATGGACATCCGAGAAATTCAGGCACTGCACGCGAAATACGCCGCGCAACCGGTCGTGATCGACATCAACGGCCATGTCGAAGCCATGCCGGCACTCCCGGCCCCCGAGGGAAATCGCAGCCGGATCGCACTGCCCCGCCTCGGCCGACTCAAACGGCTGGTCAGGCCCATCGCCATTGCGGTGGCCGCCGCGGCGCTCGCCGCCGGCGGCGGTGTGAGCGCCGCCAAGTTGTGGCGGGCTCTGCGCGCACCATCGCACGCCGAGCTGACGCACGAAGCCACGCCGGCAGCTTCCCGCCCCGTGCCGGCCGCATCTTCCGCGCTCACCAGCGCTCATCCCCTGACGGCGGCCGACTTCGCTGGCTCGGCCAGCGCACCAACAAGTACGCTGGCGAGCGTCGATCCGCGCACGTTGACCTCCCGTCAGGATCCGCCACCCAGCAATCCATCGGCACGAGCGCAGGTCGCCCCGAGCGACCTGGACAACGCCGCGGCCGCACCGATTCGCGCGCCGCGGACCGCTGCGCCCGCCGTCGCTTCCGCAACAACGGAACCGGCACCGCCACCGGCTGCCCCGCCGAAGGCCGCTCCCCGGCATATCCGCCGCAGTACCGCGCGGCCGCACGCTGCTCCGGCAGAAAATGCCGAACCCGCCACGCCGGCGCCTGCGGCCAAAGCGCCTGCGGCATCCAAGTCCGCCGACGTCCAACTCTTCTAACGAGGCGACCATGAAACCTAAAACCATCAATGTGACGCTGCTGGCCGCCGGCCTGGTCGTTCAGGGCGATCTGATTCTCGATCACGGGATGAGCACGTTCGCGCTCGTGAGCGGCAGCATCGTCTCGACGGCCGGCCTCCTGCATATCGGACAAGGCGGGATAATCAAGGGGAAGGTGCAAGGCGAGATCGTACGCATCGACGGCGTGGTGGAAGGCGATGTACATGCCCGCGACATGCTCGAGATCAACGGCGTGGTGAAGGGCAACGTCTACTACTGCGGCACGATCCGGCTTGGGCCGCACGCCGCGCTCAACGGTCAGCTCAAACGCGTCCCGCGCGAACTGGTCATCGAAGCGCCGGCGACCGTTTCCCAGATCACCGAGACAACCAATACTGACGCCCTCCCGACGACATGAAAAAGCCCAAAAGAAGCATCTCCAACATCCTCCAGCACAGCGCTGTGCTGACGATCGCGATCATCTCGTTGACCGCTTCGTTCAACCTTGCTGGGAGTGGCATCGCACCACTGACGGGAGCGCCGGACAACCCCACGAGCAGAGCGATCGAGCACATCGTCGACGCTCTTTCTCATTGGTTGGCCCACGACGACGATGGCGTCGCAAATATCGTGTTACTGCAAGCGCCTATAGCACTCGTGACCTATCTCTTGGTCGTCGCTCTCCCGCTGGCCGTCGGTTTCGGGGTCATCGAATGCTGGCTGCTCGCGCAACCGGACTCACGCAGCGCACCCGAAGATGGCCAGTAAAGTCGACTTATCGCTATTTCCCTGCCCAAGGAAACCCAGTTGAAAACTACAATCCTAGCAATTGCAGTGATGTTGTCCGCAACTCAAGCGAACGCCGGTACCGATACCTCCCCCGCTATCGACATCACCTGGGTAAAGGAAGGACAAACCCTCGTTCGCGGCACGCATCGTTTCGTCAACACGTCCGGCGGCCTCGTTCCGTTTATGGCGACGTCCCAGCAACAGTTCCCCTACTCCACGTGCACGCTTGAAGGCAACACCCCGAGCTACCAGGCGAAGCAACTGGCCGTCGGCCGTATGCTCCTTTTGAAGCCACAGCGAACATCGCGCGGCACCATCTACTTGGACATTCAGGCCGAAGACACCGAGGTGCGGACCGTCAAATCCACGGACAATGGCTCGTGCACTTCCTTTGCCCCTGTAATTGGTGGCCTACCGCTCACCACCTTGTCAGTGGAACTGCCCGAAAGTGGCCCACTTACCGTTTCCTTCCCGGACGGCCACTACTCCTTGACGTTGAGGGTGGGAGGGGACCCGATGTAACCACACGGTGCTCGGCCCTGGATCCATCATTGCCCGGCCGCACCAAGCGGCCGTTTTTATTCGACCCCGGACTCGATCACGAACCGCGAAACAGCGTTCTTCTGGATCGACGTGATGACGAGCGTATCCCGCGCGCGCGTCATCGCCACATAGAAAAGCCGGCGCTCCTCGGATTCCGGGCTCTTGTCGTCCGGAACGACGCCCTCTTCCGCACGGCTGATCCACACGTGATCCCACTCCAGGCCTTTGGAGCCGTGCATCGTCGTGAGCACCAATACACCGTCGCCGGGCTTGTTGTTATCCCGCTGCAGGAACTCGATGCGCTTGGTAAACGGGCCGTTCAGGCGGCTGATCACGTCGTAGGTGCATTGGAGCGCACGGACGGCCGCGTCCCCTTTCGCGTAGCCGATCATCCATTCGAACACGCCCTCGAGCGCAAGCGAGTGGAATTCCCGCTCGCAGAGCGACTGCCATTCGGCCAGACGCTTCATGAAGGCTCGATACGCGGTTGCCGTATCCTCGGCCAGACCTAGAGCGACCAACTCCTGCTTCTGGCGTTGAATGAACTCGGCGCCCATGTCCTGATGGAGCGCGCGCAGGTCATGCGAACTGATCCCCATGTATCCGAGCACCGCGTCGACTCCGTTCTGCTTTCGACCTTCGACGATCTGGAGGAGATTGCACATCACTGCCGCTTGCGGCCGGTTGAGCACCGAACCGCCGGATGCTCGGTAGTACGGCACGCCGTGCGACCGGCAGACCGATTCGATTGGATCGAGGTTGCGGTTGGTGCGCGCGAGAATCGCACACGTGCGGCCTGCTGCCAGTTGCGCCTGCAGCCCCTCGATTGCGGCAACGGCATCTCCGTATTCGTCCTCGAAGCGCTGCGACGACACTGCGCCGCCGGCGCCGCGGTCCGCGTGCAGTACCTTCGGAATTCGGTCGACGTTGTTGCAAATCACCCGATCGGCCGCGGACAAGATCTCCGAGCGGCAACGGTAATTGCTGCCGAGCACGATCTTCTGCGCGTCGAACGTCCCGGAGAAGGTCTCCATGCCTCGGACGCCCAGGGCCGAGCGGAAACCGTAGATGCTTTGGTCGTCATCACCGACCACGGTGACGTGCGCGCCGGCGCGCGCGTGCAGCTCGACCCACCTATACTGAAGCGGATCCGTGTCCTGAAACTCGTCGACGAGCAGATCCGTGAAGCGATATGGACGGATATCGCCGCTTTCCATGCCGGCCACGGCCAGCCGCAGCATGTCCTGGAAATCGATCTTACCGTTGCGCTCGAGCGCCTCCTGATACGCGGCATAGAGCTTCGCTTCTGACGATCCCGGCTCAGACCGACCAAAGTTCGTCTTGATCCGCTCGATGATCGGCACGGCTTCCTCGACCTTCCATTCGAAGCCGAGCTCCGCGATCACGCGACCCAGCATGCCGAACCGATCGCCGTCGGACGCTATATCGTGGCGTGCACGGCCGGGCTGACCGATCTGCCTGAACGCCAGTGAATGGAACGTCCCGGCGATCAGCCGCCGTTTCGCGTCCGGCACGGCGATCGACAGGATCCGCTCGCGCAGTTCGACGGCCGCGTCCTTACTGAACGTCACCGCACCCACCACTGCGGCCGGATCCTCCAGGAGGCGCGCGGCCTTGGTCGCGATCGTCTTGGTTTTCCCCGCGCCCGGACACGCGATCGCGACGCAATGGCGGCGCAGGAGTGCCACCTCGCGCTGTTGGGGGTTCAGCTCGTCGAGCATGGCACTCACCGCGCCCCCTTATCGACCGCGAACGGTCGTCATCAGGCGCAGGTGCGTCATGTAGCCCCGCACGCCGATCGGATGGAACTTGCGCAGGAATCGCGACGTTTCCTCGTCGGCGTCCGACTGATCACGCACGCCGTTCCAGACCAGAAAATCGAAGTGGTCCATCACCTGATCGTACTTCAGCATCACGGTGAGCAACCGCATCGAGAAACGCGAATACGCCTCGACCGTGATGTCCAAGGACGGTTTCGTCACCGTCGGCGAGAAGACGATGTCGCCGCGTTCGCGCATCTCGGTCTCAGTGCGCTCCCGAAAACCGTGCGCCACTTCCAGCTGTTCATTGACGTACGTTTCGAGGTCATTCAGCTGCTTATCAAAAAAGTTCGTCACCGTCTCCTGATCGTCCGCGCCGAACGTCGTCCGGCCAAACCGCTGCATGTTGATGCTCATCCGATTCAGATACGGCCACCATTGCTCAAACAACGGCTTGAGCCGCGTGTGCTTCAGTCGGACGTCAGTCGACACGACCGCCGCGCCGGACAGTTGCTTATTCATCAGCTCACGGCCGATTTCGCGGCGGCGCTGAATGATGCGGACCCGCTCGGTCGGCGGTAGCTCGCGGAACAGCTTGCGCGTGCGCGCGACCTGCTCGCGCTTCTCGTCTGCCTCGGCGGCACTGATCATGCCCTCCCGCTGCAGCGTGGCCGCGTCCGATTCCATCTGCGCCAGCTCGTTTTCGAGCTCGACGTCGTCCGCACCGTCGGTCGTCGGGCGCCCGGCCGGGTCGATGGACGTGTTTTCGGTTCCGTTGGCGGTCGCAGTCAGGACCGGCACGTCCGTCGGATACTCTGCCGTCTTCTCTCGTGCCGCGTCATCGAGGACGTGCGTCTCGTTGTCAATCGTGGTCATCGTGGTCCTTTGGATGGTGAGTAACCGCACGCGCGGCATGCGTCTATTCTTGCGAGGTGGCGGGCCAGAATCGGCCCGAAACATGAACGATTTCTGCACGCTTTCGGCCGAGGTCGACGCGAAGTCAATCCAAACTATCCAACGTCTCAAATGAAAATGCCCCTCAACCGGTTGAGGGGCATTTGGCGGAAAGCTCCACAAATTCGTATCGCTTTCGGTTCTATTTCGTCGTGGCCTCCCACGCGTGTGGGCGAAAAACTGTCTTACCCGCACGAACCGAGCCAATCACCAACGTGTGACCCACGTCCGCCGTGTGAGGAATAATTCGAAACGGTGCTACTGGCCTCATCTCCGAAACCGTCCACGATGGGACGCCGGCGGCGACACAAACGTCTATCGGCGCGTACTCGCTATCGGTACCGACCTGGACAAATGAGAGATCGCTCGGAAGCACTTCCTCGGAATCGGCGCTCGAGACGCCGTCAATTCGGTCGATGAACGCGCGCGCATCAGGCTCGTCGACAAACGTCCGAGCAGTTTGCTTGGCCTTCACATGGGCCAAGATATCGCCCGACTCATGGGAAAAGAATGCCCAACCGAAGAAGCCGTTGTAGTCGAGTAACGTCCCTCTCGACGTCGAATGAATGATGACTCGCATTGTTCTCCTTTTCGAGGAACGTTTTTACTGGTAGGACGATGCCGCCTTCCAGAGCAGCACACCGAGACACCCAGCGATCGCGATCCAGTACGGTGCCAGTAACGGAATCGGCGCGATCAACACCGAGAACGCGACGCCGAACACCAGCAGAATGCCGTGCCCCGCCAGGTGGAACGAAACCGGACTTACGTAGCCAGCAGCAGCAGCCCGGATCTTCCGACGCACTGTCCCGTCGATGAACATGGCAATGCAGAAGGCCAACGTACCGAATAGCCAAAGCTTCATGATGGTGAGCCGGTAGACCACGCGATAAACCAGCCGCCAGAAATTGTGAACCCACGTGCTGGCCAGATTGGTCATCCCGCCGTCATCTGCTTCCGAACCGCGCGTGGTTTCGAGCGATGCCGCCACCACCCCGGTGTCCACGAAGTACCGCCTGAACAACCGGTTGGTGGTCGCCACGGCCTGATCCGCCCGATCCTCGCCGATCGTAGCCACCACCGAACGAGTTTCCGCCTCCGGAATCTCGAACAAGGATCGATTTGGCACGACCGGCATGATCGCGACGGCCACCAGTGGCACGAAGAAGAACCAGACCTTCACATGCCGGACAAACCGGCTATCCGCCATGGCTTCCTCCGATCAGCGCCAGCAGGGGCGCCATCGCCCGACAAGCCAGGTAGGCGGGAAACGCGACAAGACCAAACAACCCCACGTAGAAGTGAAGTGGGCGGCGATCGACGAACAGCGCGAGCGCATAGGCCATCGCGTTGCGCCCGCGAGCGAACTCGGCCGGTACCGGCGCGCTCGCATCATCCTGGGCAGACGCGGTCGACATCACACGGCGCGCGACGTCGTCATCAACCCTGGCCAGCGTCCGAATCAGAAAACGTGTGAGCGACATCGTAGCCCTCGAAGTAGAGTCGGAAATTCTCGCCTGTCAGCGCACGCGCGGCGAGCTGGAATGCGGCCGAGCGCTGGCTGATGTTCTCCGGGCAGCGTTCGTCGACGACCTCGGTCGGCAGATGTGCATGGCGTGCCTCGAACACCGTGACCGGCTCGAACATCGGTGACCACACATGGCAGCGCTCGCCGTCGCGCGCAACGTAGCGTCGGGCATAGAGCAGGTGCGCCGACGCAAACATGCCCTGCATGAACGCAACGTGCGGATCGCCGGTCTTTCGTACGCGCCTGACCCCATCGAGTCCCTCCGTGAGCATCTCCTTGACGAGCGGGCCGGACTTGCCGATGAATTTCTCACCGATGAAGTCGGCCACGCGCGTGCACGCGAGCTCCAGTTCCGGCGCCGGCGTGAACACTGGGATCAGGCGGGCCGAAAGCTTATGGTCGCGGATGATTTTTTTGAAGACGACAGACATGCTTTGGATTTCAGCCATTTAGGATTGGAATGCGGCCCTGATACACCGCGCCACCCGAAATCCGCATGAAGTACTGCAGGTTCGGTAGGCTCTGTATCAGGCGGGATGGAATCAGCGGTACTTTCTCCAGCTGGAGCGAGCGAGACACCGATCCCGTAAATTCACCGACGTGCGACTCGCTACCCGTGCTGGTCGAACTCGACATTACCAGGTTGCGAATCGCCGTCTCCCCGACCTTGTCGGAGAACCAGTCCGCCGTGTCGGTGTCCTCTAAGCGTAAGATGATCTGGTTGTTCAGATTGCCCAAAACCTGCAGCATTTTTGCGGCATTCCCGAGCTTCGCCTCGATGTCCGAGCGCGTCTGGAATGCGACGAACGCCTTGAAGCCTGCGCCGCGCCCCTTGTTCAGGATTTGGATCACCTGTTCGTTGATCGCCTCCGCGACCTCGTCGATGATGAGCACGACCTCAGGCGGGGTGTCGTAGAAGTTATAGATCGAGCCGCACACCGCCGACACGTCGGCGAGCAGCATCGACATGATCGCCTTCGCCACGATGCTGTTCGATAGCGAGTCGGCCCCCACGTGGAGCACCGCCTTCTGGCGAATGATCTTCTCGATGGTCCAGATCTCGCGCTCGTCCTCGAAGTCGTCAACCTTCGGCGCAAGCATCAGGCCGGTTTCGCCGGTCGCGAGCATCTGCAGCAGCGGGAGTGCCGACGCGATAATCCGCATGTAGTGTTCGCGGTCGTGTGTATGCGTCGAGATCAGGCCGTCAATCGCCTCGTGGCCGCGATCGAGTGCTGCGAACCGTGCCTGGTACAGCGCGACCATGCCGTCCACTTTGGAGACGCCGGGCTTGTTGGCCATTTTCACGGTGTCGGCTGCGACCTGCGTTTCCCAATCCGTCAGGCCCTGTTCGAGGAAGAAGCGCTTAAGCGCCTTCTCCAGCAGCGTTGCGATGCCCGACTGGGCATACTTGAGAATCGACCGCAGGTTCGGCTTGTCGCCGATGTACAGCTCGCCGTTTACCGAGCGGCTGATGAACAGGTACGCAAAATCACGGAACGGCCCCTCTTCCATCAGCTGCGCGATCCGGCTCGGGATCTCCGAAGGCTGCGACCAACTATCAAGCGGCTCCAGCCGAATCGATTCCGATGGCTTCGCTTGATTGAAGTAAAGGAACTTCCGGCCCGCGCGCTTGCACTCTCGCTCCACCCGCAGCTTCCATTCCTTGTCGTTTTTCGGATCGAAGTCGAGCAACACATCGCCGAGATGGATCACCTGGGTGGAAATGCACTCGTAGGTACGCGTCTTCCCAGCGCCGGTCGTGCCGCCCACCGCAGTGTGGCCACCCATCGCCTTGTAGTGGAATGGCACGTAGCCCTTCGCCGGCTCAACCCCGTGGATCCAAGAGACCCCTTGGGGCATGCGGTCCCGGATACTGTCCTTTGGGGCAAAGAGCCGTTCGATCATCTCCTCGAACTGACGTCCGGTTTTGGTCTTCGGCAGCCACTTCGGAAGGCCCGGGATGTCCGTCGACGGCATGCGCAGAATGTCATGCGCGATCTGGCAGTGCTTCTGCGTCCACTCAAAACCGGTGCCGAGAAACATCGCATTCGCTTCCGCTTTCATGCGCGACTGGATCGCGAGCAGCTTGGGCACCGCGAGCGTCGTCAGCCATTTCGTCGAGATGGCCATGCGGAATTTCAGCGCGCGCCAGACCTGCCCAGATCGAATCGCAAACGCCACCATGGCGATGAGCGCGAACGCCCACGCGTGCGGCATTCCGGACAGCGGCAACATGACGATCGCAAGCAGCCAGGCGAGGGCGGCCCTAAGCTCATAGACCGGCCGGAAATGATTGATGTAGCCGTTCATAGGTCTCGCTCCTGAATCAGCTCACCGGCGCGCGGTGCCAGCGTGACTTCCATCTGCTCGTTGGCAAGCAACAGACTGCGGCGACGCATGTGCTCGATCAGGGTATCGCTCGCGATCCCGTAGCTTCCGATCAGCCGCTTGGGCAGCACCAGGCCCAACTCGCTCCACCGCACCTTGGCCTTCCCCGCCTGAACGTCCTGACCGAGCGCGCGGAAGAAATCCACGATCATGCGCGGCGCGCCCTTGAGCACCGCATCGAAGGCTTCCGGGGATGGCTCGACGCGACGCTCCGATCCCGCGTGCGTAGCGACGGGATCGATCACGGCTGGCGGTTCGCCGGATTGCGCCGATTGCGCGACCAACTCGCGTGATTCAACAGGCGTCGGCGCGGCCAGTTGAGCTGTGCTTGACGACGGCGGCGAACTAGCCGCGCCGACCGCGCCTGCCGTCACCCCTTCCGCGACCGTTGCCCCTTGGGCGGCGGGGGGAGTGGGCGCGGCAGGCGTAATCGGTGGCGGTGCGCGTCCTGCCGCCGTCGGAGCAGCAGGTGCCGACGCGACAACCGTCGATGAGGCGGGCGTGACGGCCGGCGTCACCACCGGCTCGAGCTCGCCCGCGACGTGGATCGCGGACGGCACGGCAAACTTCACCGGTTCGAAAACGCCGCGCTGCGCTTTCCGGTCGAACTCGGCCGCCGTCGAAATCGCCTGGCGGACCACTCGGTGGGTCAACGATTCGACACCAACCGGACTTGCGGTCGGGTTGATCGCGCCGAACACCTCGGCCAGCACCTCCGCATCCAGACCCGACAGCAGTTCACTGCCGACTAGCGCCTGCGCCAGCATGCCCGTGCGCATCCGCTCGACGCCAAGCGGCGCCGGCCGGCGGGTTACCCGGTACGGTTGATCCCCGAGCCACGGCCCGACCGGCCCGTGAATCGACGGATTCCAGACCAGCTGATCGGCCTCGCGCACCACCTCGAAATGCCGATACGGCTCATCCAGCCACGAGCAGATTGCGGCGAGGAACACGCCATAGTTGTATTGCGGCTCGACGCGCCGCCGCCGTTCCGACGGGAGGTTTGTACCGAACTTCTGCCCGCCGGCCAGGCGCATCGCATAGAAGGCCGTCTCGATCGTGCAACGGAATGCGCCACCGGGCTCCCGGTACAGCTCCGGATTCAGCGGAACGGACGAGAACCAATCAGCGCAACGATGCACGAGTGTGAGCCACTTGCGGTCGAATTCCGCACGGCTGACTTCGTTGGCGCATTGCGCGATCAGATCGATCCGCCGTTCGTTGTTCGCGACCAGCACGCTACGTTCGATCGACTGAAACGGACGTGGCTCGATCATCATGCCAAGCCCTTCGTCGCAAGTTTCGTCAGGCTCTTGAACGCCCCACCGCTTGCATTCGCGCCACCGCCGAACATGGAGGCGAACTTCGGAACCTCGAACGACAGAATCAGGACGAAGAGCGACAGATCGAGCGTCAGCGATCCGGCATACGGTGTGGTCAGCCCTTTCGAGATCGCGTTGGCAAATGCGCTTGTGATCGTTGCCGTCACCAACCGCTGAAGGATCGCCGCGACGACCATATACATGCCCGCGCTGACCATGTAATCAAACCAGCTCTTGAAGTAGCCGCGTGTGAACTCCGACATCCCTAACGCCAGGGCGATCTTGCCCATCACGATGCCTACGGCCATCTGAATGGTGCCCAGCGAAATGAAGAACAGAAATACGAGAGACGCGATCATCAGAAAGCCCCAGGCAAACAACAATGGCACCAGATTGATCGCCAGCGCCACGTAGCTCCACCAATGCGCGGCCTGGAAGGCCTCGATCACCGCATCGAAGATCGATCCCGCGGCTTTCACCATTGCCGTCGGAAGTGACTGTGCGTCGGTGCCGGACACCGCTACCGCCATATCGTTGAACCATTTATAGAACCCGGGCGCCCAGGTGGCATACATCAGGAAGATCGAACAGAAGATGCCGAGAATCGCCAGGTCCTCAATCAGGGACTGCCACGCCGGCACGGGATCCCGGGTTGCCGCATAACGAACGCCCGCGAGTACGATCGTGATGCCTGCCAGCCCGCCGGCCATCTTGTTCGCGTACTGATCGAGCGGTTGGCTCAGCGTCACCGCGAGCTCGATCAGATCCTTCATGATCTTCGCGATCTCCTCGATCGCCGCCATTGCGCCCTTTGCGACCTCGCCCGGCTGGTAGCTCGAGCTCCATCCCGTGGTCATCGGCGGCCAATCGACCGCGTACGCACTCGACGCCGTGACGACGCCGATCAGCATCACCCCGAGCAGCGTCAAGGTCCCGCGGCGCAACCACTTCGCAGAATCGTTTGCCATTACCGCCTCAGAACCCGTATGCGGACCGCTCAGCCTGCTGCTTCGAAATGAAGCGGTTCGCGTCAGCCGCCTTCTCCTTGTCGTCTTCAACCTGCTGCGCATCCTTCTGCGAGTCGCGTTGCGCCTTCGCTGCGTTCAGTTGGAGAATGTCGGCGTTCTGGCTCGTCACGATGTCGAGGTAGTGCGTCGTGATCTCCGCCGTCGCCTGCGCGGTCGGCGACAACGAAAGTTGAGACTGCAGCTCTTGGCGGCGCTTGGCCAGATCGTTCGTGTGCTGCATGATGTTCGATCCCATCTGGAACAGATTGCGCACCACCTTGTCGTTCTGCTGATAGAGCGTGTTCATGTCGGCGAACCACTGCTCATTGGTCTTACCGGAGCGGCTCACCAACGTCTGCACCTGCGAAACCCATTGCCCCCCCTGCTTCAGGTCTCCGTACAGGCCGTTGAGGGTCCCGACCAGATCCTTGACTTTGTTGATGTCGCCGGTGATCTGGTCATACGCGGCCTTCCAGGCCACTGGATCGAGGTTCTTCGCCTGCAACAGCTGGTTCGCCATCATCTGGTACTGGTAGATGATGTTGGTGTTCTGGTAGATCTCGCCGCGCACCGCCTTCGCAGCCGTGATGACGTTCTGCGCGAAGTTGGTCGGATCGAACACGATCATGGCCGAGGCATGCTGGGCCGCGAACAGGGATGCTGCGACGATGGCGGCACGGAGGAGGCGCATTTTCAAGGGATCACCTATCAGTCAAGAGTCAACATTTCTTGGAGGTACTCTTCACGCCAGTGCGGCGAGCCGGAGTCGTAGTGTTTGTCGAGCACGCGTTGGGCGGCGCCGTCGGCGCGCAATACCGCGAGTGCTTCTTTCGGGAATTGCGCCTGCAGCATCCGCGCGTGGTCGGGCGTCACCCACAGGTAGTCCCGGTTGGGCACCGCATCGGCAATCATGTCGATCAGGTCGTCGGTCAGACCGAACACATCCCGGTACAGGTGCTTGTTGTTGCGCGCGTCCCGGTTCGGCAGGAAGAAGAAGTTCGGGATGTTCTCCTTGAGAATCTCGAAGTTCTTCACGCGGGCAAGCTGCCCGAGCGACTGGGTCGCCATCACGAGCGTCCCGTTCAAGCCGCGGATCGTGACGGCCCAGAGCTCCAGGCGCTGATAAAAGCGCTCGTACTGGAAGAAGAACCCGCACTCTTCGACCTCGATGATCGTGAAGCGCTTCCCGTCCAGCCATTGCGAGATGCGATAGAACGCGTAGTCCATAAAGAGCGCGGCGGCGACCGGGTACTTCTCAAACAGGTCGCCCATCTCGATCGCGATATCGTCCGACAGCGAGAACGCATCCTCGACGTGATCGAAGAAGCGACCGTTCTTTTCACCTTGCGTCCAGATCTGGAGCCGCTCACGCAGCTCGATCGGCAACAACGTGTTCAGCATCGACAGCGTCCAGAGCTCGCGGTCGTACTCGCCACCGCCGAGCGTTGCGACAGCCTGATAGATATCGGTCTGCTGCTGCGGCGTGCAGTGGAAGTCCTCATCCTCGATCGCCATCTGCACCCATTCCGCCACGTAGGTCCAGTGCCGCTTGTCCGCCAGCAGCGAAAGCGGGTTGACCGGCGTGGCTGCGCCGAACCGCCCGGTCGCATCGACAAAGCGACCATTCGCCATCACGGTCGGAATCCGAGTCGACCGGTTCTTGTCGAACTTGATCCGCCGCGGGTTGTGGCGCCCGGACTGCGACACGAGAAAGTTCAGGAAGATCGTCTTGCCCGCGCCGATCGGGCCGACCACGAGCGTGTGCGACTTGCCGCCCGGTTGGTGCAGGGTCACGCGCTGCAGCGTTCGGTGACGCGTGGGCAGAACAGTAAGGGGCCCAGTCTGCTCGCCGGTCTGTTGGGTCAGCCATTGGTTGACCGGACTGCCTTCCTCGACCCCGCGCAATGGCGCAATGTCGGAAACGCACGGTGTCTCGACGAATTGCAGGCGCTTTTGCTGATCCCACCGTCCGGGCAACGTGGTCGCCCATGCCGCCGGGATGTTGCGGGTCTCCAAGATGACGCCAAACCCCGCATTGCCGATGCGACCGACGACCTCGCGCGTGTTGTCGTCACACTCCTCGACCGTGTCCCCATAGACGACCACCGAGATGTTGGCGAACCCATACTGCGTCCCATCGGCCACCAGCTTCGCCAGCGCGTTTTCAGCCTCTTCGGCCAGGATTTCACGCCCCTTGTCGTTCTTTTCCGCCTCCTGCTTTTCATCCTTCGAGAAGAAGCTCTTCAGGATCGCAAGCGGGTTGAACGCCGCGACCTTGTAGAACTTGCGCATCTTCTCGATGTAGACCCGCGCCTTGTGGGTCGACAGGAAGCGGAACATCACGCAGATGTCGAGCTCTGCGTCGACGTCAGCCAGAACATCCAGTGCGGCCTCCTGAAACCCCATCCACTCTTTCACGGACACGATCTTCGCGTACCGCTTTCCGTACGCTGACTCGAACATCAGGTGCTCCGTCCCGTACGTCACGAAGGTCTCGGTCAAATGGGTATCGAGCATCGTGACCGGGTAGCGGACGCGGCGCGGCGGAACGGAGGGGTTCGCGGTCTGGTGTAGGAACGCCATGACATTCTGCAGCTGCAGGCGCTTCATCTTGAGACGCGTCACGCCGCCCTTGAAAGCGTCGATCACCCCCTCGAACCGCTTGATGTCCGACGTGATCCGCTCCATGTCGAACGCGAAGGCACTGCGTGCAAAAAGCACGTCCCGGAGGGTTTCCCACAGAGCGAGAGGCACCGACTTGCCGCCGACCGTCATGTGGTACGCGACCTTCTCGAAGATCTTGTTGATGCCGGTCTCGGGCGTGTATGCCAGCGCCAGCGAATGGGTGTTCCGAAAAAACTTGCCGCTGCCGACGTGTGCGCGATTGATCGCGTCGATACGCTCGTCGATCCGGGACGAGAATCCGCCCTGGATTTCCCCTCGCACACGCCGATGCGATAGCCGCCACCACGCCGTTACCCGGTGATCGAAGTTCTTGCACGCGTGGTCGAGGTTGTCTCGCGCTGCCGAAATATCAGCCTTGTTCGGAGAGTCGGCGTCGATCCCGTCGAAGGTGAATACCGTCAGCAGCGATCCATCCTTGTCCAGGACCAGCTCAGGGGTGACCATCGTCGCCCACGGCGCGATCTCCTGCAACGGGCCGCGCTTGATTTTCGAACTCAACATTGCAGATCCTGATCGAATCCGTAGGGACGCTTAAACCGAACCGAAAACTTCGTCGTGGGCAGGGGCTCGTGTATGTCCGGATAGCGGTTGTAGACGATGAGCACCTCCTTCCACCACGGATCGGTCGACGACAGCCATCGGAGCACCCAATGGATGCCGATTCCGACGACCAGGAACGCCGGCGTCATCGCGCTGTAGCAGAGCAGCGTCGTGATCGTCCCGTTCGCGATGGCAAGCCCGCGCTCAGCCCCGCCCAACTGGCGGGGCAGCGACAGAGACCGACTGACCTTTTTCGGCTTACGCACAGGTGTAGTCGATGTGCATGCGGTTCTTCACGATCGGAATCGCACACGCTGCGACCCCGAGGCCGATAAAGACAGTCGCGAGAAACTTGACGATGTTGCTCTCGGAATTCGCGATCATGATGGCGGCCATGATGATCACCACGATGCCGATACAGAACAGCACCGGGCCGCTCACATAGGCCTGGATCAGACAGATCATCGACGCCGCGTTGCCGAGATCGCTCAGATCCACTGCATGGGCGGCCGGCGTGGCAAACGCGATCGCAGCTGCGATCAACGTGGAGCGGATCTGACCGCGACCGAACAGGTAGTGTGCCGCGCTGCGTACTTTGGCGGACGCCGAGCGAGCAAAAGCATTGAACAACTTCGTCATTTGAAACCCCGTATGGTTAGAAAACACGCTCGAGGACGTAGTCCCCGTTTTTGAAACCCTTGATGGCGAGCACTTCGGACACGTGGCGCAGCTCGCCCGTGCGACGCAGGTGCACGACGTAGTGAAAGCAATCCGCGATGGCCTTGCGCATGTCGGCAAGCTCCCACCGGCTTCCCGTGGGGATACCGAGCATCGCCAGAGACTCGAGACGACTCAGCGCGCCGCGTGCATCGTTCGAGTGGATCGAGCCCATGCCACCGTCGTGGCCGGTGCTCAGTGCTTGAATGAAGTCGTACGCTTCACCGCCGCGGACTTCACCGACGATGATCCGGTCGGGTCGGAAGCGCAGGCATAGTGCGACGAGCACCTGCGTGGTCACGCCCTTGTCGGGGTTCGACAGCAGCCGCACGCGATTCGGCGCGGACAGCTTGAGTTCCATCGTGTCTTCGATCGTGATGACACGCTCCTCTGGCGGAATCTCCGCATTCAGCGCGTTCAGGAACGTCGTCTTGCCGGTCGACGTGCCACCGGCCACCAATACGTTCGCTCTCGATCGAACCAGTGCCCGGAATGCTTCTCCCAGGACCTCGTCATGTGCACCTGGCGGGAAGATCGCGCGCTCGACCTCGCGGCGCGCGTGAACGAGCGAGAACGCGCCCATGCCGACGTAGTCGGACAACGACAGGTTCGATTCCCGATGCTTGCGGATCGCAAGCGCATGCCCGTCGATCGCGGTCGGCCGCATCACGGAGGCGATCCGGAGATTCTTGTGACCGCCGTTGATGATCCCCTGCGCGGTACCGGCTTTCGCGGACTTTTCAACCGACGACGCGAGCGACAGGATGGCGCCCTGCAGCTTCGCGGGATTGAAGCGCAGGTCGAGCTTGTGCATCTCACCTCGCCGCTCGATCCACACGTTGTCGTAGTCGTTGATCATGATTTCGGCAACGTCGGGCGCTTCCAGCGGGCCGGTCAGTTGGTCGAGCGACGCGAAAAACAGCTTCACCGCGTTGTCTTCGAGCGGACGGACCTTGAGCAGCTCCTCCGCAGTGATCTGCGCGGCCGGGCGAGACGCCGGCACATCAGCCATCGGACGTGCGACAGGGGGCTGATGCGCGGTTGGCGGATTCTGGGCAATTTCGGACATGCAGCTATTGTTCAAGCTGCGCGCGCCGCCGACGGACCGAAAGAATGGCAAAATTCAACAGCTTTCGTCGCGCCCCAAACAGCGGCGTTTGCGACTGTTCAGATGAGAGTTCGCGTCAACCGGTTGAGGGGGCTAACCGGGAAAGCTCCAGAAAAACGTATAGCTTTCTCCTGATTCCCCGCCAACGTTCCATGGTTGCCGTTTCGTACAGGCGAAAAAAAAACCCGGTCACGAGGACCGGGTGGGTGACAGAAGATGGGCGCTTGACCGCCGCGCTCAACAGATGACCTCGACCATCTCCCCGAACGGCGCGCGCCGCGCACGCTTGAGCGGCGTGGTTGACGCCCAAAGCACCGGGTAAGACGGCTCCTCCTTCGGAAACGCGCCATCCATATCGGTCAGGTAGACGAGAAACGCCGGATCGATCCCTTCCGCGAGAATGCGACGGAAAGGATCGACGAACGACGTCCCCCCTCCGCCCTTCAATGGAGCCAGATCGAGCGGCTCGCCACGCTCGAACACCTGCACTTGCGTGACGCGCGTGTCGCAGTCCATGACAACCAGACGGCGAGGTCGGACCGCATCGAACATGGACTCGATCTCCGCGGCAAACTGCGCCTGTGTCACGTCCCACACCGAGCCGCTGGCGTCGCGCACGAACACCGCGTCGCCTATCGCCGGTTCATTCAACGACGGCAGATACAGCCCGGCGTGAAGGTAACGGCGATTCGGCTGCGCCCACGTGTAGTCGGTCGGTGCCGCTTCCTGCGCAAACCGGTGCAGCAGCGAGCGCCAATCGACAACCGGCGCAACGGCTTGCTCGATGGTGGCTTGCAGCGCACCGCCGAGCTTGCCGGCGGCCTGAGCGGCCTTGGCCGCCTGCAGGACCGCGACCTTCCACTCGGCTTCCTTCGCCGCTTTGTCGGGTCCCGCGTACTGGCGAACTTCACCGCACGACGAACCGCCATCGGGTCGAGCATCGGGTTGAGCAATAGCCGCAGCGTCGGCGGACGGACCGTTCGAGCCGTTCGTGGGTTGAGGCGATCCGCAGCCGGCGGGATCGGCCGACGTCTGATTCCCGTCCGCCTTATCCGATTGTCGGTCGCCCTGCTTCTGAGCGCCCTGCTTGGCCTTCTGCCGCGCCTCGTTCTGCCGCACACCGTAGATTTCCTCGGCCGACTGGCCCTTGAAGCGGGGGTCGACGAGCCCACCAGGCGGCAGTTGCAGCCCGGCATCGAGCACGATCGGATTCACGGCGTAGTCGCATGCCTCGTTCCAGCCCTTGTGTTCGCGATAGCCCTGGCGCCAACAATGGCCGTTCGCGACGTGCCACACCTCGTGGGCAAGTACGCCGCGAACCTGCAGGTCGTTCAGGCCGGCCGCGTACACCGGGTTGTAGCCCAGCGATTCGCCGTCCGTCCAGAACGTTTCGCAGGTCGGATCCTCGAGAACCTTGAGCCGAAGCGCCAACGCCCCGATGAACGGGTGATCGAGGACAAGCGCGGTGCGCTGCTTCGCGATGCGTTCATAAAGTCGCGCGTCCATGGCGACCTCATGCTGCAAAACGCAGCGGCGCAAGCTGGATCACCTGATCGGTCACCTGATCCGCGACCGGCGCCGGTGCGCCGCCCATGAAGGCCGCCATCAACCCTTCGATCTCGGTCGCCTTGGCAGCGACTTGCGCACGCAGCACATTGGATTCCTTCAGTTCCGCGCCGCTGTGTGCGGCCAGATGCGTCTTGGCCTGCTCGAGAATGTGCGCCAGCTTCGGATCGTTGCTGAAATTCAGCTTCGGCAACAGCTCGCAAAGCTCACGGACATGGTTGGCGACGTCCATGCGAACGTTGCTCGATGCGTACAGACGGTTCGCCATCGTCGAGACGGCCTCGTACAGCCGGCCGACCAGATCGTTGTTCGCGGTCTTGATCGACTCGAACACGTGCTGGTCGATCTCGGTACGCAGGTTCGTCAGCACGTCGCTTGGCAGATCGACGCCGAACTGGCTCGCGTCCGGGAATGGCAGCACCGACAGCTTGATGCCGAATTTGCCGGACAGCTCGGCCAGCGACGGATAGTCGGCCTCGTTGTACAGGCCGTTCATCTCGGCGCGCGCCTGTTCCTTCAGATCCAGATAGTTCGTCAGGAAAACGGACACTGCGAGATCGAACTCGTCCTTCATCGCGCGCATGCGCTCGGCTACATCCATGTAGATCATGGTCGGCAGCAGGCGCACGCCCAACTGGTCGTACTTCAGCGTCCGGCCGTAGTAGTAGGAACGGATCCGGTTGCCGATCGACAGCACTTCGGCGTAGCTCGGTGCGTGTTCGGGCAGCAGGCGCTTATTGAAGCGACCAATTCCGCGCGCATGGTGGCTCTTCTCGACCTCCTCGGTGACCTTGCCGTCGTAGCGGCGGGCGACCCACGTGGAAATCGTGACGGACGACAGCATGACCTTGGACTTCAGATCGGTGATGTTCATGGAGTGACTCCAAATAGAAAGAGAATGGATGAGGCGAAAAAAGCCACGGCGCGTGAGCGGGCCGTGGCAACAGGAACTGCGATGGAAGGTAGATGGCGATCAGTCTTCGCCGCGGATGATCTTGCCAATCTCCCCGGCTTGCGCACGGACGAAGGCGGGATGGCTCTGCAGCTGCGGATTGCGCACGGTCGCGTCGCGCACCAGGACTGCCGTGAATTCGCGGTGGCCGGCGTTGACGAGCCGATCCGCGTACCGCAGAACGCGCTCGAAGTTGCCTTCGCCGGCCTGGCAGGCAAGCGCCGTCGACAGCGCATACAGCACGCTCGGCTCCTCCGGAATGGGCCCGAGATCGGGGTTCATCAGAATCGCGTCGACCGACGGCAGCGCTCGGTAGATGGAGAGAAAGCTGACGAACTCCGCCGCCGCACCCTCGCCCACGGCACTGCTGAGCGCATGGGTCAGCAGGTGCGCGGGAACTGATGGGAACACCTTGGCAACGAAGCCCCAACTGCGCGGGCTCGGCGATGCCTCGATGTCGCGGCTCGTTTTGACGACCGACAGCAGATCCGGCCGGAACCGGAGAAATGCGATCAGCTCCGGCGGCACGTTGTGTGCAACCGCCCAACGCGTCCAGTCGTTGATCGTCGGCTCGAGCTCGACAACCGCCGCAAAACGCGAAATCACCGGATCGAGAATCCCGGCCACACCGGCGTTATCGCCGCGCCGGTTGGTAGCTGCGACGAACGTCACCTGATCCGGCAGCTTGTGCTCGCCGATACGACGGGCGAGCAGCAACTGCATCTTTGCGGCCTGCACGGCGGGAGACGCCTGCCCGAGATCGTCGAGAAACCAGAGCAGCGGCCGACGCGCGCTCAATGCGCGCTCGAGATCGCCGAACGGCAGGAAGCGCGCACGTTCGCCATCCGGGGACGGGAACGGCAGGCCCTTCGAGTCCGTCGGGTCTTCGACCACCGGGTGGCTAATGAGCAACTCATGATCGGTCGCGGCCGCAGCGGCTTCGACGATGTCGGACTTGCCGATGCCCGGCCGGCCACTGATCAGCACCGGAAAGCGCTGCGGAATGTAGATGCTGAGCAGCTCGGTGAGCTGTGCGGGAGAGAGTTTCATGGGGTTCCTCGAAAAGAAAGCCCCACGGGATCGCGCCCGGCAGGGACGTGACCCTGCGGGGCGATTGGAAATGCCGCGATGCGGCGTGTCGATGCGTCCGAAGACGCCGTTTGATGCTTAAGCGCGCGCGAGCGCGGCTGCCTGCTTTTCCGTCAACGACGACCGCGGCACGCATTTCGCGCGCGTCACGATCATCACGCCGTAGACATCCGCGAGCACGCGGGCTTCCGGGCAAAGTACGAGCAGCTCGTCGGGGCCGACCGGCGCCGGCGAGCGATTGCGCCACACGTTGATCGCGCCTTCGATCTCGGCGAGCGAGACGACGTCCGGTGCGAGACGGGTTGATGCGTCGAGTGGGTTCATGGGTGACCTCGAAAGTGTCGCCCCGTGAACGACGCCCTGCGGGACGTGATCCCCTGGGGCAGGAAAAGGCCGCTTCGCGGCGGGTTCGATGCGTCGATGACGCGGTAAGTAAAGCCAGTGTAGGCGTCCGGGCGCCACACGCTGGCCGAAAAGGTCGGGAAAAGCGAGCGGCTTTGGATGTGCCACGCCGCGATTGGACGAAAAAAAACCGGCGCACGAGGCGCCGGTTGTTCGTAATTGGCTGAAAGCTCCGGCCCTCATGTCACAAGCAGATCGCCTTGGCTATTCAACATCGGAGGGACCTTCGCACGGATCTCGGCTTCTCTCTCGCGCATCCTGCGCGTTCGCTCATCGCCTACCCCGTTGTGCTTCTCGACGACGTAGATGAAGTACTGGGGCTTCGCCGGCCCCGGCCACACTCGCCACTCGGCCATGATTTGCGCACGCATCGCCGGATCGCACGCGAAATACAACGCGCGCCCCTTTCGCCAAACGCTTGCGTCGCGGTCGCGCATTCGCTGCTCGCCCTCGCGGGCTCTGGCGATCCGCAGCGCCTTCTCCGCTTCGATGTCCGTTTCAGGCGCCGGGGCAAGCTGGTCTGCGAACAGCGGGCAGTCGCGCGCGAGCTTCCGCGCGACACGCTTGTGCCGATTCAGGAACGCTTGCTCCTTTCGACTGGTCCAGATGTAGTCCTCGTACCGCGGGGCTCGATCGAATCGCATGTTGTGCTTCTCGATCAAGCCGCGAGTGGCGTCAGTCGGGAACGCGCATAGTCCAGCGTACCGTTCTTCGCGTGGAGCGTTCGCCCCTCGGTCGAACCGGGCTTGGCCAATGCGTAGCGCGTCGCCGCACCATGGCGAAAGCTGCGGATCTCGGAATACCCGTCAGCGATCGCGCGATCGACGTGCTCGACGCCCGTGATCACCGCATTGTCGGGCGTGCGATACCGCGCACGCTCTGCCTTCGCCTTGGCGTCATTCGCGGCCTCTTGCGCACGCCGCTGTGCTCGGGCGGCGTCCTGCTTTGCCTCCCACTCGGCTTGTGCCGCCTCATCGTACCCACAAAACGCGAAGATCTCGCGCCGCCGGCGGGCAGCGTTCAATCCGCGCAACGACAGTCCAAACTGCTCGCGAAGCACCTGCTTGCTGTGGTCGTTCCAGCCATCAGGGTGATTCAGGACTGTCAGCAGGATGCTAACGTCGCGGGCTTCGACAGCGGCTGCGAACTGGTTCGGCCATTCGAAGGTCGTACGCCCTCGATCCAGCGTCGCCATGGCAGTCTGCAGGTCATAGTGCCGCTGCGAAATCAACCCTTTCTGGCGGTCGGCTTCGAGCCTGTCCAGCTTCTTCTTCAGGAGGGCATCCGCGATCAGCTCACGCAACCGTTCGGCAACGGACGACACGGCGGTGCCGACATCCACCGGATGTTGGTATTGCTCCGGAAGACTCGGCTTGTGCACGACGCCTGCGGCGAACAGTCGGTCGTCAACGTCGGTGTACGTGATGTCAGCCGGCGCAGACTTCAGCGCCGCGACGATATCGGCGCCGAGCTCGGCGTCGATCAACCGTTTTTCGTGCCGGAAGATCGACACCGCGTCCTGCATGACGCCGTACGGAAGCGAGTTGCGAAGAGCCGGCACGTCGAGGAGAACCGGGAACCACTGCAGGTCGTACCGGAAGTGCTTGGTGTCGCCGCGGTAGTCTGCGAGCACCGTGTCCGGGATCGGCAGATCCCGAAAGAGCGCATGGGCGACATGGACCTCGTGCCGGCCGTTGACCCCACCCGAGAGGGAGAGCTGCGGCCCTTGCGAGGTGTAGCCGAACAGCGTCTCAGCGACCCGGTCGCAGACATCGCCCAAGTGAAAGCGGTGGCCAGCGGCTCGTGCTGCCTCTACCTCCGCCTCGAGCTGGTCACCGGACAGCAGCCACGCTGGCCTCGACGCGAGCTCGAACACGAACTGGAAAATCTCCCAGCGCTTGCGCGTGATCTGCCAGGGCTGCAGCGCCTTGCCGTCCTTGCTGAACCAGCGGTCTCGAAGCTCGGTAAAGAGCGAGGTGAAGATCGCGTGCGCGGTACCCGGTTGGCGGACTGTCAAGATGCCGTTGTAACGCAGAATCGGCACCGGCGTCACACCGTGCATCAACGTGATTTCCTGCGTTTCGTACGCTGACAAGGTCGCGTCGTGGAAGAACACGTGGAACACGTGCGCGAGCGTATCGACGTGAATCACTTCGTTGGGCGTGTGAATCGTGTACATGAATGGTTGTCCTTGAAAAAAGAGCAACCGTCCCATCCAGGGCGGTTGCCCCGGATTGGGAAAAAGTAAGCGTGAAGCCTCAGGCGATATCGAGTAGGTTCGAAACCACCGCTGCAACGGCCCAGCCGTCGGAGCGCGTCAGCGTATGAATGCAAATGAGCGGTTGTGTTCGCATGTGGCCGCCACTACTGTCGTCTTGAAACCACACGGTGTCGATGGTGACCCTCCATCCTTCCGACCGATCACGCCGGACCGACACGGAATTGCGTCGCCGAGGCTGGCAAGCGATCGGCCAGTACGACGTATCCCTCGCACCGAAGACTGCCTCGTGTAAACAAGGCGTCACGTTTGCAGCGCTGACCCATTCTGGCTCGAGGCCGGCCGCCAGTAATGCTCGCTTAATGTATCGCGCGACCTCTTCGATAGTCTTGCCCAGCAGCGCGGTTTCCCCCACCGCCAGCAATCCCGGCTTCTCCAATACTTCAGACATGGAAACCTCAAAATAAAAAAGGGCCACACCGTAAGGTGCAGCCCTTGATAGGAAGGCGGCCGGCCCGATGGGCGACCGTCAGTTCGATTTAATGCGTGTGGTGACGCAGAGAACGACGTTGTTCGCGCTCCGCCTTGCGACCGCGTTCGCATGCGACGATGCCGTAGCCGCAGAACACCAGCGTCAGAAGCAGTGCAACAGGACCGAAGTACATATTCATTCTCCGTTCATGGAATCCATGCCGATAACGTACGTTATCACACCGATCACAACCAGGGCAGCAACGTTCATCGCGGCCCAGATCGAGAATTCAGAGATGGCGTGGACGTAGCCGACGGCGCCCACGATCGACGAGACCGTGAGCGTATGGCAAAACCGTCCAAACTGCTGCCGCTGGTCCTTCGTCCAGGACGCCCGGACGAGGCGCGCTCCCAATCGGGACCGCGGCGCGGCGGCCGGCGGCACCACCGAGACGACCGCGAAGCTGTCGCCCGTCGAGTGAATCAGCTTGGCCTCGTACCCGTCCCATGACGCAGTAATCTCCGGTGGAGATTCGCTTTCCTGCGCGACTGCCAGGCAGGCACGGACGCGGGACGATACATAGACCATGCCCAGCTGATCGTCATACGACCCGCGATCGATGATGGTCGTCCCCGAGGGAAACTCGATGCAAACCTCAACGAATTGCATCGCGCCTCCTATCGTCGATCGCTATCGAGGCCATGTACGAGTCGCAAGCCCCCAAGCAACGCCTGGTAGTCCTCGTCCGTGTCAAGCTGCCCGAGCGCTACGGCGTTATCGCCGCCACCCGACAGGTCACGGTGTCCGCGCCGCGTGCGGAACGACATCGCGACCCGCTGGCGCGAAGCCGTATCCGCGACCTCGAGCATCATCCTGTTGGTGCGCAGGGTGACACGGCAGCCACGGCCTGCTTTCGCCGGTTCCGCCACCACCTCATGCTCGCCCGCGCGCAACCGTAAATCACGCGCGACGCGATGCAGCATTCGCGTCGCATGGTGCGTCAGCGCCGCGTCGGAGGCAGCGCCAGCCGCGCGCCGATCGGCGAAGAGAACCTTCGGTACCTTGAACATCTTGCCCTCGAAACAAAAAAAGCGAGGCCTCCTTTCGGAGTGCCTCGCTATTCATGGGAAAGCCGGCAATCGCCGGACTCGAAAATGGGCTCAGCGCGTGACGCGCAGCCCGGAATTGCTGCTGACCAGCATCACACGGTCGCCCGTGGTGAAACGCTGGTCGTCCGTTTGCACGACGACCAGCACTCGGCCGGCGCCGGTACGGACAACGATCTCGACGCCTGCGTGACGCTGCAGGACCGCCGACACCTTCTGGGTGATAAAGCCGGCACTCGCGCCGGCGATGGCACCGGCGATATAGCGGCCGTTACCGCCGCCGATCGTGCGCGAGCCGAGAAAAGCGCTCACGCCCGCGCTGAGCAGCGATGACAGGCCTGAGTTATCGGAGCCGCTGTCGATCGTGATGGTGCGAACGCTGACGACCGTGGCCGCCTCGATCGCTCCTGCGTGCTGTACGTCGTAACGCTGGTAGACATCGGGCGAACCGAAGTCGTACGACGCACACGCCGTCAAGAACGCAAGCAGCAGGATAGAGATGAGAAGCTTGAACATGACGATTGCCTCAAAAAAAGAGGGCAATCGCCCGTCAGGGAAATTGCCCTGACGGGGAAGCCGACACGTTGTCGGTAAAAGAAATGCGCACGGCCGGAGCCGGTGCGACTAGGTCGATGCGCCCAAGCGCGAGAAACAAGATCAGTGTAGGACTGTGCGCCAGCGCCGCGCGCCGAAATCGTTGCGAAAACCGCCCCGCTTTCCTCGGGACGAAAAAAAGCGCCTCCCGATCACTCGGGAGGCGCTGGTATCAGAAAAATGTGATCCCGGCTAGATGTATCCTGCGGCCCGGCTGAAATCGAGATTGCCCGGCCCTTCGTAGATGATGTCGACATCGATGGCAAGACACTGGCCACCTGCAAAATCGAATCGATCACCTGCCTTGATCGCGGCGATTCGGTCCGCCGTCTTACCGTAAACGACGAACCCCCATCGCTCCCCTTCGGCCATGCTGAACCGCGGAAACTGTATCGCACGCTTGAAGCGGATCACCGCATGCGGCAAATCAACGTCCCGAACGGTCTCGGTACCCGAGCGTCCCATGAGTAATGCTCCTCGAACTTGGGTAGCGCCCGACGGGCTACCACCCGTCGGATGAAAAAAAGGTTCATCGAGGATTACCGGGGAAGGCGGCGCGGATCTTGAGGAAGAAGTATTCATCGTCACGGTACCCGTAAGCCCGACGCTTGATGACCTTGATGGTGTTGTTGATGCCTTCGACGACGCTGGTATTGAGCGGATGGCGGCAGCGAGTCACGATTCCGTGCCAGTAGCCCTGCAAGCGCTCGGCGAACTTTTGCAGGGCGGCGATCCCGCTTTGCTGAGCCTGCTCGAACCATTGTTCCCAAGCCTTTTGCGCCCAGGCTGGCTTCTGATAGAACCAGAGCCGCTTGAGCTCGTCGCGTAACACGTAGACGCATAACAGCGACTGATTGGCCGCCAGCAACTCCTTCAGGTGCACGGCCTGATCTGGCTTGAGGTTGTGGCGGTTGCGCAGCAACAACCAGCGGCTGGACTTCAGAACTTTGCGGGCCGGCTTGTCATGTCGGAGTTGATTGGCCTGGTCCACTCGCACCCGATCTATCACTTCGCGGCCGTACTTGGCCACGACGTGGTACAGGTCGAAGACGATCTCCGCCTGCGGACACTGTTCCCTGATTTCGAGTTCATACGCCGTGGTCATGTCGATCGCCACCGCTTCAATACGCTTGGCAACGCCTTCGGGAAGCTGCTCGAAGAAGGCACGGGCAGTCTCGCGCGAGCGGCCCTGTCCGATCCAGAGCACCTGCCGGCTCATCGGCTCGACCACCACCGTGGCGTAGCGATGGCCTTTATGCAGCGCGAACTCGTCCATCGCCAGATAGCGGATCGTTGACCAGTCGGGCTCGCGCACACGCGCCCGCAGACGCATCTTGTCGATCGATTTGACCGTGTGCCAGCCCAGGTCGTAGAAGGCCGCCACGGCCTGCACGCTGGCCGCTTGCAGCAGCTTCTCGCAGGCCTTGGCGAAGCGCTCCGTCACTCGCTGGTAGCGGCCCAGCCACGCCAGCTTCTCCAGTCGCGGGCCGCCGCAGCGTTCACACCAGACTCGGCGGCGCGGAACGTGCAGCACCACCCGGTATTCGAACAACGGCAGGTCACGCACCCGGCGAACCGTTGTCTCGTGGATTTGCTGGCAGCGTGCACCACATTGCTCGCAATACATGACCTTGCTGATCGGCTTCAAATACAGCGACAGCGTGCGGCCGTCGCCTTCCGGCCATTCCACACGCTCCAACCGGTAACCCGTCCAGCAGCCCAGTGCCTGAAGTGCCTTGCGATCGAGCAATTGCTTCTCCTGACGTCCTTAAAGTCAGGCGTCAGGTTACGCAATCGCTCTAAAACCCTCCACGGTTTCCTACGATGAACCGAAAAAAAGCCGCCTCGAAACGAGGCGGCCAAGTCAAACTGCTGCCGTCGACTTCCGGCTCTTGCGAGCCTTCGGCTTTTTCGGCGCGGGCGCCTCGTAGCCGAAGCGTGCCCACGCGGCGGGATCGATCGGTATCGGGCTGGTTCGGCCTGTCTCCAGGTTCACAAAGCTGCCCGAATACTTGAGCGACCCCGTCCGATACAGCGTCCAGAGCAGGTTGTACGCCTGCACCGAGATCGCCTGATTGATGACCAGAGACTGCTTGCGCAGCGCATCGGCCATCGAGCAGGACGGAGTGTCGTCAGCCTTGTCGTTCTTGGCGTTCAGCAGTTCCGGGAACAGATCGCCCACGTGGGGCAACCGGTCGTGCCGGGCCTTGCCGAACTCCCCGAGAATGATCTGGCCACGATCCGTCTCATTGCCGCAGTCGAGGTAGTAACGACAACTCCCCCGCTTCGCTGACTGCACGATGGCGTGTCGCGCGCGACGTGAGTCGACGCACCCCACCACGATGTCGGCGACGATCCGCACCGACGAATCGACACGCCGCGGCTCCGCGACCCAGTTGGTACCCATCAGGTTGTTGAGCCGATTCACGAGCAGCAGCGCCTTGTAATGCCCGACGTCATTCGGATAGAACCCCTGCCGCCCGACATTCGTTTCGCTGACCGTGTCGTCGTCGTACACCGTGCACTCGATCCCGCCAGGGTGGCCGAGCTCGATCATGGCGTGATGCAGCCGCGCGAGACTCGGAAGAAATGCGCTCCCGGTTCCGCCGGCTCCAACCACCACAACACGCCAGGGCCGGCGGATCATGTCGACCGGAATACTGTGCGTAATCGCCTCGTTCATCACACCACCTCCATCATCAGCGCGGCTGCCCACGACTCGGGCGCGCGTTCGAACTTCTCGAAGATTCCCTTCGCGCAAAGCCGCAGCGCGACGGACGGCGTACGATCGCAATGGCCCAGCACGAGCGCAAACTTCACGTCATGCTGGTCATCCTGGTTGTCCGTGCGCGAGAAGAACGCCGGGCCCGTGCCATGGGAATGGCAATCCACCACCAGCCATTCGCCGTCTGCCAGTCGCGGCCGCTCATAGAGCAGATGCCCCGGCCCGTGCGACAACGATGGCAACGCAACGATGCGAAACTCACTGGTCACGCTGTTCCAGACAATCCACGCGCCGACCTCGTTTGGCAACGCCGCCCGGGCCATCGCATGAAACTGAGCGACGAGCGCGGCCGGAATCTGCCCGCACAAGAGCGCCGTCGTCTCTTCGACCTTCCCGTACGGGACAGCGGTCGAGACTGCGTATTGCGCGAGGCGACGCACCACGCGCACCCAGGGACGCAGGACTTCGAGATAGACGCCATCCGATGCGATGAGCAGGCGCTCACCCGGACGCGTCATGGGGGCAACGGCCTCCCGCGACGGAACCATCACCGACGGGAACGACTGCTGGAGAACGGTATCGAGCGGGTTCATGCGCCCCTCCCGAATTTGCCGTTGACCAGCTGCTCGAGCGTTCGTTTCATCGGCACCAGCGCATTGAGCGGAAACGCCTCACCGAACTTGCCGTCGAGCATGTCGCGCCAGAACGCGTACTCGCCATCCTTGTACTCGATCCGTTTGCCGCCTGCGTTCGGATGCGTGAAGGCCGAATCGAAGAACCCGGCTTCCCAGCCATCGATCGACGCCACATCCACACGCTTCGGAACCTGAGCACTGCCGATGCAGATCCGACCCATGTCCCAGGTGTTGAAGTACGGCGGCTCGAACAGCGGCGTCTCGCGTACGGGGCGATCGCTGCATGCCACCGCAAACACGCAAAAGCCCTGATTCGAGGCCTGGAACACCAGCCCGGGATGCGGAACCACGGCGCTTCGCTTACCGAGGTTCTCGCATTCGAAGAACACCCGTCGCATCGCTGGCGGACACCACCAAGTGACTGCTTCCGGCGAAACCCCGAGCACCGTCGCCGGCAAAAACTCCGCCCGCGGGGCGACGTGTTCGGCGAGATGCTGAAGCGTTTGAAGAAGCACCTTCCGGTCAAGCGGACGACCGGCGCCAATGACGGGTCGACCGCTTTGGCGGTCAGCGATGACAGCGTGGGCTGTCGCAAAATGCGCACCATCCTTGCCGGTATAGAGCAACAGCGCTTGCGACAACGCGACATCAGAGCCAGTTCTGCCGGCCGAGATACCAGACATAACACACTCCTTTAAGTAGGTTGGCTCACCAGCGCAAGAAGCCGGTCGAGGTGAGTGAGAATTCGAAACGCCAGTGCCAGATCGGCGTACTGGCGGCGGATAGCCTTCGGGGTCGACGCCAGCCGGGAGAACCCGCTGTAGGTCGTCGCATCCCCGCATTGAGCGGCACCGTCAAAGTGATGGTCGAGAAGGTCGCCAACAAACTCGTTGTCCTCGACGATCACCGAACAAATTCCATAGACAGGATTTGTGTCGTAGCTCACGTGAAACAGATCTCGCGTTCGGCTACGGCGCATCAGCGCACGGAGGTTGAGAACCTGGGTGCATACGCGCCGAGGCATGCCCCTGCTGCGAGCGCGAAGCCGCACCAGCTCCGGGTCCGTCAGGGCGCGCCGATCACGCCACTTACCGCCGCTAAACACACACGGATCAGCGTCGTCCGGGCAAAGCGCCGGCCGAACAACCGAAGGCAGATACGCTGCACGGGTTTCGGTGTCGTCCTCGAAGCGTTCCTTCAGCGCTTCGTCCGCATCCTTGTCTGAAATGTTCGGATCGGCGTCCCAGTACCAGCACGAAAATTCGTATATGAACCAGTCAGGCAGGCGGATGAACATCGTCCGGGCCGATGCGCGATACACCGTGGCCATCACCGTCCGGAAGAGCAACGGGTGGGCCGACCGCAGTGTCTCGATCGCCTCTTCAAGCGAGTAGACCCACTCGTCTTCAAGACCGAACCCGAAAAATAGCGGCGTCGGATCCTCATCGTTGTTCCCGTTACCGAGGCCATCGAGAACATCACGAACCGCATGCGCGTCGAACAGATGCGGCGTGAATCGCAGCCGGGAAAACTGCCCAAGCTGGCGTCGCGTCCACGCATGAAACGCCTGCTGGAACGCGTCGCCGGCGTCGGCCGGATCATGAGCATCGCCTGCGCGTAACGGCCCGTACTGGAAATGCTTCAGGACCAAATCGGACAGGTTCACGTCTTCACGCCACTTCAACCGAACCGCCTGCGGCACCTCCGTCGAGAACGACGGAAGCGTCAGAAGATCAGCGGCAGGTCGACGTCGGGCAGGGGCAGCGCGTGGCGGTTGCCAGCGCGCGGCCGAGCCAGCTGCGATGCTTGAATCAGGGAGTGCAGGATCGAAGAACATTTCCGCATTTCCTCGTCATATAAAAAAACCGGCCTTTCGGCCGGCTCCTGTTTGTTGAAGCCACCATCCGGATCGGACAGGGCCTTGAGTAGAGCGTCCTTACGCATAGGCGCCTTTGGCACCCGCCGCGCGAACGAACGTGTAAGACATGACCTCGCCCTTGATTTGCGGGCCGTCGACGGCGGCCGTCGTCAGCTCCGGATACTGGGCGGTGTACAGATCCCGCACCTGATCGGGCGAGAACGCCGCGCCGGGATCCATCAAGGCCATGCCGTTGTAGAGGAATTCACGAACAACTGCTGCGATGCTGATCGACATGAGATAGCTCCTTAATCAAGCAAGGACGCGAGATCGGTGCCGGCCGGCTTCGACTCGGCAACCGAGGCCTGCGGCGCGGACGGTGCCGGTTGATTGCCGTCATCGTCGCTGTCGTCATCCTCGTCTTGCGCACCGCTTGCTACGCCGGCCGCCGGCACCTTCGAACCCTTGGTCAGGGCCTTCTGCGCCTTCGTCACCTGCGTCGCCTTCTGCTCGTCCAGGATCGCGTTCGTTGCCGCTACCTGCTCCTCGAGCGACTTGTGTGCCGTCGAGTAGGAGGTGACCGCCGCGGCGAACCCTTCATCCAACTCCGCAGCCGTCGCCTTCAGGATGAGCGGTTGACGCAGCGTGGCGTCCTTGCCGCCTTGCGGCGTCAGGAACACCACGACGTTGTCGCCGTCCATCGCGAGTGACAGCGTCAACTTCTCAGCCGAACGGATCAGCGGTTCGAGTGCTTGAAACATGAAAGTCTCCGGAAAATGAAAAGCGCCGCACGATGGCGGCGCAAATGAAGGCGGGAACGGCGCATGGCCGCCCCGCATGTCAGAACTTGAGGACCTTCGGGATCTTGCCGGCGTAGTCGAAACCGCTGACGTTGAGCAGCGCCTCGACCACTTCCGACTTCGACTTCGAGAACACCTTCTTGAAGTCGTCGCCCATTGCGATACGCAGCCCGATTTCGTCGGCCACGACCATCATCTCGGCCTTCGTCAACAGCTCGAGGAAGGTCTTGTCGAGCTTCCAGTGCTTCGCCAGATCCAGCTTGTGTTGCTTGCAAAGCTGCGTCAGGTACGACACGTCGAGCCCTTCGATCGCGGAAAGCAACATGCCGGTCACGAGATCCGCCTGTTGCTGCTCGCTTGTCGCTTGCACCAGATCGACCGCCTTCGCGAGATCGCCAGACGGCACCTTCTCGTCGGTCATCTTCTCGAACACGAGCCGGAAGGTGTCATCCTTGATCTGCCGGGCGTATCCAGCCAGGACGATCGCGATCAGGTACTGACGTGCGAGCATGCCGTTCGCCCCGATATCGCGACGAAGCGCCTTGCGCCAGACGGCGACACGGTATTGCTTCACCTTGTCGGATTCCGCGACGACCGTGACGGCTGCCGGTTCGGACTTCGAGCCGCCCGCCTTTGCGGCGCCCTTCTCGGGCGCGGCCCCGGCTTTCGCGGTTGCCGCTGACTGATTCGCCGCCTTCGCCGCTTGAATCCGTGCCGCAACCTTCTTCATGTTGCACACGGTATCGAAGCATTGACCGCGAAACACCTTGCCGATCGAATCCGGCAACGCGCTCACCGCGGCGCCATAGTTCTGGCACGAGTGACAGGCCTTCGCCTGATCTTCGCCCACACCGTTTGGACCATCGACCGCAATCTGCACGCGGGTATGGTTGTCGCCCGCGCGCACGATACGAACGAGGGGGAACTCGTCGCGCAGGCCCGCGGCCGTTGCTTCGAGTTGTTTCTCGGTCTTCTCGTTGTAGCAGGTGCGGTTGGTGCAGTTACCATCCGCAATCGACTCACCGAACAATGCAGACTGCGTCGACGAGTTGTGCGGGCAGCTGGTGCACTCTCCCTTGTCGAAGATCGCTGCGTTCAGCGAGCACGACACCGACTCGACCAGCTTCTTCACATCGGCGACCGACCGCTTCTCGGCGACGATGACGGGCAGGACCTTGTCTTGATTCTCTTTCGAGATTGCGGCGAGCAGCTCGGCGTGGCCGAGGATGATCTTCCGCGTATTGAGCGCTTCCAGCACGCTCACGCTGCAGTTCATGAGGGCAAGACGGCTATTGAGCGTCTGAAGGCTCCAGCCGATGCGGCGGGCGGCCTCTTCCCGGTCGCCCTTGTAGCGGCCGACCATCTTGGCCGCCTCGACCGCCTCTTCGCCAGGCGACATGTCCGCGCGCTGGATATTCTCCACCAGCGCGATTTCCTGTGCCTCGATCTCATCGACATACTTGATCGAGACCGGCATGGCATAGGTCTCACCGTGAACTTCCATCGCGGCCTTGTACCTGCGTCCGCCGGCGATCAGCTGAAATGTATCGTCGTCGAGCGGACGCACGAGCACCGGAGTGTCGACGCCGCGTGCGCGCACGGAGGCCCGCATTTCTTCCATCTCCGCATCATCGAAGTAGGTTCGAGGGTTCGGACCGAGGACGATGCGACCGAGTGGAATGGTGGGTTGTTGAAGATTGGCGTGTTGCATGACAGGTTCTCCAGAGTGGGAACCTGCCCCCTGTCGGGAGTGGTTCCCGATGGGGTTGATAAGCAATGATTGCCAGCGTAGCCGGCGGGGTCGATGCGTCAGAGACGCGATAGATGGGACAACGATACCGCTCGAATAACGGACGAGCGTCAGGAAAGCGCTGAATTTCAGCCTAGCTTTCGAAAAAAAGGCCCGATCATAAAGATCGGGCCGGGTTCAGGAGACTGTCGCTAAAACAAGGTCATCTGGTCGATCGCCGCAAAGATCGCGGCGTGACTGGTCTGCACGACAGCAGCCTCGAACAGCTCGGAGATCGACGTCGGATCGTTCATGGATTGAGCGATCACCTCTGGCTCGGCAACGGCGATGTCGCCGACTTCGTCATCCACCAAAGGTCCCGACACGCATGACTCGATCGTATCGGTAACCACCGGCTCCGGCTCGGACACGTCTTCCGCCGGCGGGGTGTCCGCTGTCGACGCCTCGATAGCGAGCGCCGCCGTGGAGAGCTCGCGCTCGCGTCGGCGCAGTTTCCATCGCCAACCGCCCATGATGTGAGCCGGCGTACACCAAACACCCCATACCTCGCCGGTGAGCGTGTTGCCATGCACGACGATCGCGGGAATATGCAGCAACGACAGCTGCAAATAGGTCATGTGGACGCAGACCGGGTCGATGTCCACGCAGGTCGCATGCATCGTCTGCTGATAGTTGTGACCAGCGGCCGCGAGCGACTCGGCCGTCGCGACGACCATGCCGCCGGCACCGCACGCCGGTTCCCGCATCCGCAGGAATCCGTGCTGCTGGATGTGCGGTTGGCCGTCACCGGTCATCAGCATCGCCATCAGGCGCGACACGTGGTACGGGGTGAAGAACTGCCCGGCCCGGGCGTTCCCCAGCTCCAGCATCATATAGGTTTCGCCAAGAACGTCAGCCATACCATCAAAGACAGGTACGGCGTGCGCCCCGGCTTTCTTCAACACCTGCATCCGATGCTCGAATGACAGCGTCAGCGCGCCAAGCATGCGGGGAAACCGCTCGACGTCTTCGCGCTCGTACTTCCCAACGATTTCTAGATAGCGCTTCTCGCGCGCCTCGAACTGCGTGCGATCGACGCTGTTGCTGATCGACAGCGCGGCCAACTCGACGAAGTCGGCAAACACGGTATGCGTGTGCTGGCCGTACGAGAACGCCTTGATCATTTGCACAAACTCGCGCTGATACGGATCTGCGGTCTGGTCGTGCTTGCGTTCTGCGCTCTTGCGGCTCATGCAAGCACCTCGCAGGCGCCGATATGCAATTGGGACATGATGCTCTCCAGGGATGAACGGGAGAGCACGCCCGACGGGAGTGGTCCCGTCTGGGTGATATGGGAGGCCGCCGGCGGCAGACTCAGGTCGATGCGTCAATGACGCGGTAGGTGGAAGAATCGTATCGCGCGGTCGCCCATCACTGGCCGGGCAATGGGGTGGATATCGCAGGAGCTTTTGCCAGCCGTGCGTAGTGCAAGGCGAGCAAGATACTCACAATTTCCCTGAACAAGGTTGTGGAAAAGTCCCGGAAGACCGCACCGGGCTGGACGGAGCGCTCCCTGCACATTTTTTAGGCAAGACGCCATCCGGCTCAACCGGTTGAAGGGGCAAACCCGGAAAGCTCGAGAAAAACGTATAGCTTTTCCAGATTAGACGACCGGTTGACGGACGCTATGGCGGTCGCGGGAAAGCTAACCGAATTGAAGTGGCTTTCCGACTGAGCACGTGATGCCCACTGGCCACAATCGAACTGACGGCCATTGCCCCAGCATTTCATTCTGAGGGGGTAATCACGTTCCATTAGTCCGGCGGTTCCTCGCGCCTGCCGGCTTGCATTCGGGAAACCTCCAATCCGAGCCCTTAACCATCATGCAACGTCTCGTTCCCGTCTCAATCATCGCCATGCTAACCGTCGACCTTGCGATGGTCTTCACTCGGCTCAGCCCACGCACCAGAATGATCTGCGCATGCGCATTGGCGGGATTGTTCGCCTGCGGGTGGGCGATCGGGGAAATTCTTCGACTGATTGGACAGTGGCGCGACCAACGTGACGCCAATGAGAAGATGCTGATGGAACAACGTTTCCCTTTTTGCCACGTCACCCGCCTGTCGAGTGGCCAATGGTTTCTGACCGAGAAGGCGACCGGTCGAGAATACCGCCCATCCGAAGTGGCTAAGCCCAATGCGTGATGCGCGAGGAGACTCCGGTCGTCGAATGGAACATTCGCGCCGTCATTGTTCTGCCTAGGCCGCGAGCCGCTCCTGCATGCTCGGCGCCCCGGACGATTCACACCAAAATGCATTCACCTTCGCAACGATCCGGGCCACCGTCGCGCGCGGCGCCCGCCTCAGCTGCCGATCGTAGAGCGCCAGCAAACCGCCGATCGCGGCCGCCGAGGATTCCGTTGTCACCGCACATCGTCCAGCGATCACCGCATCCGCGTCGATTTCGTTGATCGCATCCTGCGCTGCCGCAAACGTCGCCCGGCTCTCGCTTCCGTCACCTACCCTCGCCTCCAACAGAAAGTGTGCCGCGACAAGCGCATGGGTCAGCACAGCCAGCGTATGGCGATCGCCCTGACCGGCCCGCAGCGTGCTCAGCGCGAGATAGCACTCGAGCGCGATTCCGTCACGATCCGCGGCAGGGATCGGCAACAGATCGGACTTGGATCGAATCGCGGACTTTGGCTTCATGTAGGAGGCTCAGGCGTTTGTAATGTCCAGTGATTACGGCATCCGGCAGCGCACGCTTTAGCCGATTGGCGGCGACGGATCTTGACATTGGTCTGCGATCGGCAAGATGGATGCATGCTCAATGCCAATGGAGGCCGATATGCAAGGCAAATCTCTCTTTCTCGATCGCGCAGTCTCCCGTTCACACGACTGGGCGCCGCGCTTCCCCGCGCTGTCGATGGCATGCCGCGAAGCCGGCTCGATTTCGCGTGGCCGCCAGGTAGTGGTCGCGGCTGCCGACGATGACGGCATTCGATGCACGTTCTTCACGAACCTCGGCGCGGTGCTGGAATTCAGTGCGACGTGGGCCGAGCTGGAGCGGGCGCGCACCTGGTGGCATTTTGTCCGTCAGTGGAATTTCTGGATCGTCGACCGGCCGGAGTCGATGCGCAGGATTTTCACTCGCTCGCCCAGCGACGATCGCACCGTGATCGTCATTCCGACAACCGTTAACCGACACGATAGCGACGACTATCTCCGGTATCTGAAGCGCGTCGAAGCGGCCGCGCGCAGCACGGTCGTCTGGTCCCCGACAACTGCCTGACAGCGCAAGTTACCGAGTCGTGAATCTAATTGGGGACAATCTCTGTTTATTTCCCCTTTGTCTGTCACATAAAAGCGGCAATAATGCGCCGGTCACGACCTTATTTTCATATTACAAATGTTGGAGCAGCTTTATCCCTGCGACCACTGTGGAGGGCGGGCCACGATCGGGCGGTCGCAACGGCTGATCGATTGCCCGGAGAACCACGCGTTTGATTTCAGCCAGTTCGGTCGTTTTGGCGGGCCGCCATGTCTGGGAGACGTGCTGCCGCGCCCGCCCGAAGCGCCGCTGACCGAGAAGCTCGTCTGCATCCACTGCACAGGCTGCGGATTGTCGACGCAGTGGGAGCCGATCGGCGATGACGAGATCGCGGCCAAGACGCGCTGCGCGCAAACGTGGAACCGGCGCCTGAGCCGGCCGAAGGCGGGCGAAAGCGATCTGCAAACACTGATCGAACGCGAGCTCGGCGCATGCGATGCGCAGCTGGTCCTCGACCTCTTGTCTCGTGCCGAGGGCGACTGGGCCACGCTCGGCCCCGTGTTCAAGATCCTCGCGCAACGCATCGTCGACGCTGCCGTCGTCACCATCGACACGTGGCCGATCTCCCCGGTGCTCGAAGACGCCGCGCGATACCGGAAGCTCGTCCAGCTCGCAAAGTGGGTGGAAATCGACGGGCACGACTATGTGCAGTTCCCGAAAATTTCGTCGCCTTCCGAACACAGGGACTTCTTGTTCGAAGACCGGATCGCGATGGCCGTCGACGCGATGCCCGATCGGGATCGCTGGTGAAAAAAAGGTTCTTCGTAGATTTCCGTGGACGTCGTTGCCTGCTAGCCAAAGGCAGCGTTCACGAAATGAACCCCGGGTCGCAACCGTTGCTCAACGCGTGTGGGAAAGATGCACGGCGCAACTGTCTAAATTGACCGGCCGCTGACCCGCCGCATTGCGATGAATCCGCACTTCTGCACCGCAGGCGCACAATAGCCCCACGTATCGCTGCAGAGCCATTTCCGGCCGAGGGCGCTTCGGAAGGGAGTTCCCATGCTAACGCTCGCCGATGAAGAGGCCCATCTACGCAGCGCCAACGACCATCTCCGCAACGCCGTCTACCTCATTTCAGCTCAGCAAGACCGAGTGGAACGTCAGAGGGCGGCGGGGCTCGATACAGTCGTGAGTGATGCGCTCCTCAGTCTGATGAATGCAACGCTTCGTAACTTCATCCAGCACCGCCTAGCTATTTGCGAAGCGGTTAAGAGAGCCCGCGTCGGTGACGCCTCCCGCGCGACACGCTTAAGCGCAGGACGCGCGTCGTAGTCTGCGATTTCCGGCCTTCAACGGATTGACCTGCGCTCGCCAAACGCCGATGTTCCTCCCGTGTGCCCCCCGGAAATCCGCGATGAGCCAAAAAAAAGCCGGCGCAAGCCGGCTTGAAAAGAGTTCTAGCCATATCCGAGGGCCGAGCTAGAACCTGAGAGACAAGTCCATCTTACCGAACGTGCCATCGGCGCAGCGGGCATAACACGCTCTATTTCACCCCTCATTTCGACGTGCAGCGATTCTGCCGAACGCTGCACGCTTCAGCGCCTACTTCCGATTCTGAGTCGACGCGAGCAATCGATAGAGCGCTTGCCTCGAAATCCCGAGTGCTGCCGCTGCATGGCTCTTGTTGCCGGCGGCGGTCCGCAATGCGGCCTCAACCGCATCCACAGTGGGCAGTTGCTTACGCATTGCCTCCTGCCGCGCGAACGTCGACAGGTACGCATTCGCCTTCGATTCGCGGCTATGCCCGGCGGCCGCCACCACGCGGCGCTTCGCCTCTTCGTGCGCCTGGGGATCCGGCCGGACCGACGCCCCCTTGACTGGCGCCGGGACCTCAGCGACCTGCTCGTATAGCGTCTGCAGGTATTCGTGGCGCAGACCATGGCTCGTAATCCCTAGCCCGTTCTTCGTCACCCCATGCTTGCCGAGAACGTAGTAGTACCAGTCCCGCCACTGCTTGAGCGTGCGGCCGGCCGGAATCGTCGACCCCGATGAACCGTTACTGAGCCGAGCCGCCTCTTCCAGAATCGAGATCTTCCGCTCGATCGGCACTTCACGCGGGCGCCCGCCCTTCGTGCCACGTGTAACGGCCAGCGTCTGCGGATTGCGCACCGCCTCGAGCGGCCGCAGCAAGAAACTCTCCTCGACCCGCAATCCGAATGCTGCCTGCAGCTTGAGCTGCACAGCGGTATACGGACAGGTCGACGCGACTTCATCGATCTTCGCTACAGCGTCCACATCATGCGCCACCCACGACTTGTCCTCAGTCGCCACGTAGCTGCGCACCAGGCCAGCGCCTTGCCGGTCCACGTAATCGCCGAGCGTACCGACCAGATTGGTCTTGCCCATCCACAGTGCGATTGCCCGCAGGTAGGTGAGCTTGTTCTCGATCCGACCACCTGACTGCCCCGCATCGACCCATCGCGTGATGAGATACTTCACGTGCTTTTCCTTCAGCGACCACGGGCTCTGCAATGCGAAGCCGCCTTCGCGCAGCTCAACGAACGCCTTACAAAGAGCGGCCGCGCGGTTTTCCTGCGTCCTGATCGAGAGCGCCCGCGTGCTAATGCGTGTCGTGCTATGGATGTCCGCAACGTGCTGATCGAAAAGCACCAGCAACGCATCGCGAAATTCGGGCGACAGCCGATAGCGGCCCACAACCGCTCGAACGTTGAGGATCACAGCCACGCATTTGCTCCTTGCGGCCCACGCCGCACCTTCGTTGATTCGTTACCGCAGCGCGTTCGCGACGCCCCTACCTGACGCCGTCCCCGAACACGTTGCGGCTCATCCCGCTTCGCCGGATTCCGCCGGCTCGGTCTTGCGTCTTCCAGTCCTTTAGCGATTTCCATCCGATCAGCCCGGTGCATGGGAAGTGCATGCACGCCGACTGTCCAACCTGCTGCCTGAACAACTCGCCCCGCGCTTCGCAAGACGTCGTCATTCGTGCGCCCCTCATCGGTCGCGCTGCGCGGAGAAGCTCCGCGCGGGTACAGCTTCGTGGCTACCCTGCAAGCACGCCCGCTCACGTCGCGACACCCGCTGCTTTCGCGAATGCGCACGCCGCACCGAATGCCGGGTAATTCCTGTTGAGACCTTTCGGGTACGGTGGCTCAGACCGTTTTTTTCTCCCTGTCAGGGAATCGCGATACCGGGCCTTTGCCGGTCGCATGATTTCCCCCGCCCCCAAGCACACTCACGTCGGCCGCGGTGTATCGGGCTTCCTGAGTGCACCCAGCATCGATCGCTGAAAGGGCGTGTTCAGACTTGCAAGAGCGCTCGTAGAGCGTCCGGTGTCCGGGTCTCCACTTGTCCTCATGGTGTCCTGTGGCGACAAACCGTCGCCGATCGTATGGATATCGCACTGTCCAGCGGTCCTCACTGTGGACCGCTGTGTACTTGATCTGATTCAGAAAAAGGCCGCCTCGTTTTGCGGCCCGAACACTTGACTGCTTTTTGACGCCCATTGCGGGCCAAGAGGATGAGCGAGTGCCTTGCACTCGGTTTCGATGCGTCGATGACGCGGTAGGTAAGAAGAAGAATAGAGCGATTTGCGCCGGCTCGCCGATCGAAAGCTGACGGGAACCGGCGCGCTTTGCGCAACTTGACTTTGCGCATCGCTCGATAGACTGGATTCAGCACGATCTGACAGATAAGTGTCACTTGCCGTTCGGTACCCGCCGCTTCGGCACAAAGTGACACTTAACTGATAGATAAGTGTCACTTTCCGATGCCGATCAATCTCGCAAGGATCGAAGTGACATTTAAGTGTCAGATAAGTGGCACATGCCGCTTGGCGACCAATTTCTACCATATGGAGTCCTTGTGAAAACTTCCGTCTTCGCCGTCGATGTCGGCTATGGCAATACCAAGTACGCTCACCGTGCTGCAAACGGCGCGATCGCGACCGGCATGTTCCCGTCGCTCGCCCCACTTGCCGCGAGCCGCACCCTGTCCAACTTTGGTGAGGGTGTGCTCGCCTCACGGAAGATCGCCTCAATCGTAATTGACGACGTCGAGTACGAAGTCGGCCCAGATGTCTCGCTAACGGCCGCGTACGGCAATACCGGCCGCGCACTGTCCAATGACTTCGTGCTGTCGAACAACTACGCGGCCCTGCTTGCGGGCGCGATCCGCTTTGCCGGCGTGACGCACGTCGAGCGACTGGTGCTGGGTCTGCCCGTCCACAACATGCAGAAGTACTCCAACGAACTTAAGGAGCGCTTCGCGGGAGAGCTCGACTTTGGCACATCGCGCGCGACCGTCGACAAGGTGGTCGTGATCCCGCAGCCGCTCGGTTCGCTGGTCGCGGCGTCGGGCAACCGGCAGAACGAGTTCGGCCGAGACAGCGCACACCTGGTCATCGATGTCGGCTACTTCACCACCGACTGGGTGTACGCGAACGGCTTCACGATGGACGACAAGCGTAGCGGCGGTATTCCGGGCGGCGCTTCGCAGATCTACCAGCGCATCGCGGGGCTGATCTCGCGCGACCAGGGTGAGCAGGTCGATGACCTCGAACGTATCGACAAGGCATTGCGCGAGCGGACGACTTTCTTCTTCTACGGCTCGGATATCGATCTCGATCCGTATCTGGAGCGGTCGCAACCCATCATCGCTGCGGTCGTGAAGGAGATTCAAAACAATGTCGGCCAACTCACGAACGTTCGCTCCATCATTCTGTGTGGTGGAGGTGCGGCGTTGTATGCGGCCGTCATCCGAAGGGCGTTTCCACGCGTTCATATCGAAGTGATCGATACGCCCTGCCTCGCCAATGCGAAAGGCTTCCTGATCGTCGGGGAGGCCGGCCTCGCGCGGGAACGCACTCGTGAGACCGCAAAAGCATGAACGCGAAATTCCCGATGAAGGTGGTCATCGATGACGTAACCTGCCCGTTACTTTTTGCGCGCCTGTCGGCCGTCGAGTCCCCGCGAGCGCGGGCTGCGCTGTTGCGCACGCTTGCCGAAGCGGCTTGCCGCGGCACGGTCGTCGAGCCGCCTGCCGCGCGCGAGGCCGATGCGCTGGATCACCCCGCTGCCGTCGGGTCGGATAACGTCACCCAGCACGGACGTAACACGGGACCGACTGGCGCGGTCGACGTCGCGGCGCGCGTCCGCGGATCCGAACCACTGCCGACCGACAACGGGCACGACACGTCAGCGATCGCCGATCAGTTCTCGGCGTTCTACTAGCTGAACTTGACTTCGCCGCACCGCTGCGAAGATGGATACATAACACCGGTGTTCATGGCGCATATCGCGCTATGCACCGGTGCATAGAGGACACACACCATGCTGGAACTCATCGACTGGATTCGCCACGGCGAGCTGATCCACAAGCTGTCGTCGCCGTACCTTTGGCTCAGCTTTGTTGCAATGCGCGTCGCGGTCGAATACTTCTTCGCGGGTCTGGCTAAGCTGGAACATGTTTCTGGAGACCACCAATGAACAAGGTCACTGCGATCGCCTCGGCGGCGCATCGGTTGTACAAGCGCCTGCCGTTCCTGGTCCGACGCTTCATCCTCACATACGCCTTCGCCTTCGTCTGGCTCTTCGGCATCGTTCTGCATGCGCGTCACTATGGCAGTCTGGCCGAGCCGTTTCTCATCGTCGGAGCGATTGGCGCGGTGTGGGCGTCCGGCGCCTATAAGCTCTTCCTGTTCGTCCTCCGGATCGTGCTATAGGCTCCGGAAGGCCGTTGCCGATGCAGAATCGACGGACGAAAAAAAAGCGGCTCACCAAATGGTGAGCCGCTTCGCTTCAAGTTCAATGCCTACGACTGGCCGCCTTTTGCGCGAGCCATGCCATACAGAAGTCCACAGCCGGTTCGAACGGCTCGTCCCGCAACACGTAGCGGGCCTCGCCCTCACATTTCCGGTCGATGACGTCGAACGCTTGCGCTTTCGACAGCACCGTCGGCTGCCCGCCATTCGCCGCACCCGTGGTTGCGACGATCTCGAACTCTCCCAGCAACATACGAAAGGCCATCATCAGTCTCCGAATGAGGCCCGGCGCAATACGGCCCCGGCGGGGACGTATCCCCACCGGGCAAACAAGGCAATGCCAGCGATCGCCGGCGTTCAGGTCAAACTACACGGCACACTTTGCTTCCATCCGCGAGCGCGAGATTCCGCCGACGCGCTTCATCGCGCATCGCCCGTCTCTCTCGCGCCCGCTCATAACGTTGCGTCCTGCGCTTGTACTGCTGAGCCCACACATCGCAGAAATCCGCACCTTCCACCACCGAACGGACGATCGAGACGCGCTTTCCCAGACTACGAAGGCGATCGGCCAGGATATTGGCGTGATGCTCGCCCGGCCGATACCCGTGGCGCGCATCGATCCGGTCACGGTCAGCGTAGATGATCACGTGGTCGTAATCGCCCCAACGGATATCCGCACGCTCGAGGCCGCCGCAGTTCAGCAGGCTGCGAACCTCAATGCGATTCTGATACCGCGCGATCACCGCGAACCCCGTCTCCGAACCCTCGACCAGCGCGAGGGTCCGCGACCGTGTCGTGTTGAGCAGGACCGACGAACCAAAACTTCCGTCCGGCGCGCTCATCTCGAGCTTCGCTCGCTGCTTCCCTTTCTTCGTCAGAAAGGGAACCTTCGTGCCATCGGCCGTGAGGTAGGTTCGATGAAGGCGACGCGGCTTCCCGGCCGGCGAACGCGCACGCAGCAGCATGACGGGAAACTTTCCCTGCTTCTTTCCCCATGCATCGACGTACTCAATACCGGGGTGGTAACGCACATCTTTGCCGATCCATTCGATCTGCAGCCCCGGAATCCGCGTCGACAGATACGCCCATACTGGCGACTCCGCCGTGACGGGCCCTGCGCCATCCCATGCGACCTGCATCTCGCGACACTTCTGCTCGTCGCTTTTCTCAGGCCGGACCGGGACAGGTTTCACCTTGCGCGCCACCTCGACGGGAATGCCACCGTTATAGTTGCCGGTCTCGAGTTCGTAGTAGATCTCGCGATACGGCTTGCCTGTTACCTCATGGATGAGCTGCACGCCCGTGCCGCCCTTCGCACAGCGGGCGCAGTACCAGCCGCCCCTCGGATCCTTCTCGGGCGGGTAGAGCCGAAACGTTTCCTCGCCATCACACAGCGGGCACGCCCACCAACGCTTCTTGGCATCCCCCAGATAACGACTGTCGAGGTAATGCGGAAAGATGTTTGACCAGTTCAGGTCCTCGAGAACCAGCTTCTTCAGCTCTCGCATGATTCAGCCTCCTTTTGCGCTCTGGCAAAAACGTACTACGCAACTGCCCCATCAATCGATGCGGCAGCCACCACCGGTGGATCAAGCGCCCTCTCGCATCTCACGCCCTCCGCAGTCGCGTCGAATCGACGTGACATGGAGAGCACTGCGCTGCGCAAAAGGTGAAACCACTTCACATTCATAGGCACTCTCCTGTTTGGATTGCGGTTTTGGTCGATGCCTGAGACAGGCGTGGAAACGCTTGCTCAACCAAGCCGCGCGAGCGCGTCGGCTTGGTTCAGCAACATCGTGGGATGAACAGAGGGGAGAAGAATGTCCGCGTGTGACGTGCCGCGAGGCACATCACACGCGAAGGTGAGAGGAAACGGGAGGCGTGATGGAGTTGCCCCTGTAACTCAGGACACGCGGACACCGTTAGGTTGATGACACCGCATTACGCCTGAACTCGCGAGGCGAGCGGTATTTCAGGGCTCTGTGCGGGTGGCGCTCA
>NZ_SCNZ01000037.1:0-84363 GCF_005502655.1 Burkholderia sp. 4NA327C6
CTTCGGGTGGCGGCACTTCGGGTGGCGGCACTTCGGGAGGCGGAACTTCCGGTGGCGGAACTTCCGGTGGCGGAACTTCCGGTGGCGGCACTTCGGGAGGCGGCACTTCGGGAGGCGGCACTTCGGGAGGCGGAACTTCGGGAGGTGGGACATCAGGCGGCGGAGGTCATGGCGGACATGGTGGCCATGGCGGTGGTGGTGGCGACGGTGACGGCGGTGGCAACGGCGGCCATGGCGACGGTGATGGTGGCGGTCATGGCAACGGTGGTGGCCATGGCGATGGTGACGGCGGCGGTCACGGCAACGGTGGTGGCCATGGCGATGGTGACGGCGGCGGTCACGGCAACGGTGGTGGCCATGGCAACGGCGATGGCGGCGGTCACGGCGACGGTGGCGGCCACGGCAACGGCGATGGCGGCGGCCACGGCAACGGTGGTGGCCACGGCAACGGCGATGGCGGCGGCCACGGCAACGGTGGTGGCCACGGCAATGGCGATGGCGGCGGTCACGGCGACGGTGGCGGCCATGGCAATGGTGACGGCGGTGGTCACGGCAATGGCGATGGCGGTGGCGGCGGTCACGGCGACGGTGGCGGCCATGGCAACGGCGATGGCGGTGGTCACGGCAACGGTGGTGGCCATGGCAATGGTGACGGCGGCGGCCACGGCAACGGTGGTGGCCATGGCAATGGTGACGGCGGTGGTCACGGCAACGGTGGTGGCCATGGCGATGGTGACGGCGGCGGTCACGGCAACGGTGGTGGCCATGGCAACGGTGACGGCGGTGGTCACGGCAACGGTGGTGGCAACGGCAATGGCGATGGCGGCGGTCACGGCAACGGTGGTGGCCATGGCAATGGTGACGGCGGTGGTCACGGCAACGGTGGTGGCCACGGCAATGGCGATGGCGGCGGTCACGGCAACGGTGGTGGCAACGGTAATGGAAACGGCAGTGGCGGCGCCGGCAATGGCGGGGCCAACGGTGTCGGCAACGGTCGCGGCAATGGCAGTGGTGCTGGCGGCAACAGCGGCTCGGGCAACGGCGGCAGCACCGGTGGCCACGGCAACGGTGGCGGCAACGGCAATGGAAACGGCAGTGGCGGCGTCGGCAATGGCGGGCCCAACGGTCACGGCACCGGGAACGGCAATGGCGGCGGTCACGGCAACGGCGGATCGTCGGGAGGCAGCCACTGACCTGCTGTGTTGATCCGCCGGGTATCGTCAGAGCATCTCGAGCGCGCGCTTGCTGCGCGGCGGACGGAAGTAAGCGTCAAGCTGCACGCGCTCGTCATCGCTGAAGACGAAATCGAGCGCGGCCCGGTTGTCGCGCACGTGTTCGAGCCGCGACGCCTTCGGGATCGCGAACACCTCCGGCTGCGCGAGCACCCACGCGAGCGCGACGCGCATCACCGACACACCGCGCTGCCGCGCGATCTCGTCGAGCGGCGAGTGCTTCGGCAGCCGCCCGTGATCCACCGGGCTGTAGGCCATCGCCGGCATCCGGTGCTCGGCAAGCCACGGCAGCAAGTCGAACTCGGGGCCGCGACGCGCGACGTTGTAAAGGATCTGGTTGGTCGCACACGCGCCGCCACCGGCTTCATCGACGAGCTCGGCCATGTCCGCCGTATCGAAGTTGCTGACGCCCCAGTGACGGATCTTGCCCGCGCGCTGCAGCGCCTCGAAGCCTTCGACCGTCTCTTCGAGCGGCACCGAGCCGCGCCAGTGCAGCAGGTACAGGTCGAGGCGATCGGTACGCAGGCGCTTGAGGCTCGCATCGCACGCGGCGACGACACCGCGCCGGCTCGCATGGTGCGGATAGACCTTGCTGACGAGGAACACGTCGTCGCGCAAGCCCGCGAGTGCTTCACCGACCAGTTCCTCGGTCGCGCCGTCACCGTACATCTCGGCCGTATCGACCAGCGTCATCCCGAGCGCGACGCCTTCGCGCAGCGCCGCGATCTCGTCGGCGCGCCTGGCGGGCCGCTCGCCCATTTCCCACGTGCCCAGGCCAAGCTTCGGAATCGTCTCGCCGTCCGGCAGGACGACCGTGGCGATCGTGTCTGTCATGCGTTCCTCGTTGCGGATTCGTGGCCGCGCACCGCGGCCCAGCCATGGAATACGACACATCAGTGTAGTCAATCGGCGCGCCATTCACCTATTGCACGGCAAAAACCGGCTATAACGGCGCCACGTGATGACTTAGAATGGCCGCAATCAGATCGATACCCACTCCATGAAGGCATCCACGGACGACCGCTGGCAGGACCTGCGCCCCGACCCCGACAACGACACGCCGCTCTACCTGCAGCTCGCCCGCAAGCTCGGCGACGCGATCCACGACAACCGCTGGACGGCCGGGGAGGCATTGCCCTCCGAACGCGTGCTGTCCGATGCGCTCGGCGTCTCGCGCATCACCGCGCGCAAGGCGATCGCGCTGCTCGTCGAGCAAGGCCTGATTCGCCGCACGCAGGGCGCCGGCAACTTCATCCAGCCACGCTACGAAGATCCGCTGTCGCGGCTGTCGAGCTTCAGCGAAATGCTCGAACGGCGCGGCTTCAAGCCGAGCTCGCAATGGCTCGCGCGCGAGATCCAGCCGGCGAACCGCGACGAAGTGATCCAGCTCGGGCTGTCGCCGGCCGCGTCGGTCACGCGCCTGAAGCGCCTGCGTCTCGCCGACGGCATCGTGATGGCCGTCGAGAATTCGACGTTTCCCGCGACGCTGATCCCCGATCCGCAGGCGATCGGCGGCTCGCTGTACAGCTATCTCGAAGCGCGCGGCACGCCGATCGTGCGCGCGCTGCAGCATTTCCGCGCCGTCAACGCGACCGACGAGATCGCCGAGCAGATGGGCATCGCGCCGCACGACGCGCTGCTGCTGATCACACGAATCGGCTATACGTCGGACCAGCGCGCGATCGAACTGACCGACACCTACTGCCGCAACGACTACTACGACTTCGTCGTCGAGCTGCGCAAGTAACGCCGGCCGCGCCGCCGGCGCTCACAGCCAGCGCGCGTCATCGGTGCCGAGCGGCACGGGCGGTCGCGCAAGCGACGGCGGTGTCGCCGACAACCGCTCGGCCGGCCGCACCACGTCGAGCGTGCCGAACGGCGACGCGATGCGCTCGATCCGGTCGCGCACGTCGGTGCGCGTGAAGTCGGGTGCGTGCGGGCCGTCCGGCACGATGCCGAACGACTGCAGCCAGCGTCCCGTCTGCGCGAGCGACAGCCGTACGTGCCAGCTCCCCCCTTCGCGCGCCCGGCGCGCGAGCGCGATCATCGCACCGAACGCCGCGAGATAACCCGTTGCATGATCGAGCGCCTGGCACGGCAGGTGGCGCGGCCCGTCCGCGTGCGCGGCCTGCTGCTCCTGCCATGCGATCCCGCTCGCCGACTGCACGAGGCTGTCGAAGCCGCGCCGCTGCGCCCACGGACCCGCATGCCCGTACGCGGATATCGATACGTACACGATGCCGGGCCGCCGCATCGCCAGTGCGTGGGGCGCGAAGCCGCGCGCTGCGAGCGCGCCGGGCCGGTACGACTGCAGGAACACATCCGCATCGTGTGCGAGCGCGTGCAGCGTATCGATGCCCGCCGCGTCGCGCAGGTCGATCCACGCCGAACGCTTGCCGCGCCCGTTGTCGATCACGAGCGGCGCGATGTTCGGCAGGTGCGGGCCGTTGACGAGCAGCGTCTGCGCGCCGTGCGACGCCAGCGTGCGGCCCGCGACCGGCCCCGCGATGATGCGCGTGAGATCGAGCACACGCACACCCGTGAGCGGCTGGCCGGCTTCGCCGCGACCGATCGGCTCGACCGGCGCGTCACCGATCCGCTCGATTTCGAACAGCGGCAGCGACGCGATCGCGCGCGCCTGCTCGAGCGACGCCCACTCGTCAGGTGTTCTGATCAATGCCGCGCACAGCCCGGCGTCGGCCAGCGCGGTATCGAGTGCCGCACCGTCCCGCGCGCGGATCGCCGCGGCAACAGCGTCCCGCTGCGCGCCGCAGCCGAGTACGTCGAGAATTCCGTTCAGGTGATGCGGGAAGTTCGCGTGCAACTGGATCCAGCGGCCGTCGCCCGTCTCGAAGAAGCCCGTCACCGGATGACGCAACTCCGGCGGCGGACCATCGTCCACGCGCAGGTAGCGTTCGCTGCGGAACGCGACGAGCGCGTCGCGCACCGACACGTCGACGGATTGCGCGACGCCCGTGCGAAGGCGGTGGCATTCGGCCGCCGCGAGCCCGGCTGCCGCGATCGTCGCCGCGGCCAGCGTGCCGACGCGGAAGGTCGACGGCAACGTCGGGTCCTGCCCCGTCACGGTCGCACGGGCGAGCGCGCCGGGGTCGCCGCGTGCGAGCCGCCACAGATGCGCCAAAGCGAGTTCGGGTGTCATGGCGGAATGAGCGGTGAGGTGGACAAGATCGAGTCTAGGATCGGCGGCAGTCGCGAGCAATACTGGCCGCACGAATCCGCACGTCATGCACGGTCGCATTCCCTGCGCTCCGGCAGAAGCGGCCGACATCACACCTTCCAGTGCGCAGGAAGCCAGCCAATCTCCTCTATACCGGCGCGAACCCCTGCACATGTGAACCGTGACCTGCTGCGCTCACTACCGGATCACGCAACCGGGCACTGCTGCCATCATGCGGACCGAGCGCGGCTGCCCGCACGCTGCCGTGCCGACGCGAAACGCTCGCGCGGCGGCGGCGAACGTTCGTTCGACCGGAATGCACCGGAGCCGGACTCGCAGATCACGCAGATATCCGCATGATCAAACGGCCTGCAGGATCACGCATGCGCTCGAACAATGTCAGGACAGGGAACGAATCCCGCCCCGGGCGCGCTACGTCGGCAGCGATACAGGCGCATGACGCCGGCCGTCTCGCCACGAGACGAGCGGCCTCCACCACGGGTGCGCAGCGCGCGGCGCCGGCACCTCGAGCGGACCGAACGCGAACGTCGCATGCTGCGACCCCGCGCCGACCCATACATGCATGCCGGGCGTCAGCATCAGCGAGGCCCCGGCCCCCAGCCAGTGATCATCCGGCAAGCCCTCGATCGTCACCCAGACCTCGCCGTCGGCCACCTCCAGCGAGGTGCGATCGACGATCCGCCACCGACCGGCCGGCTCGTCGCCATCGATCACATAAAGTCGCAGTTCGCGCATGGCAGCCTCCTGGTCGCACCGGTCCGATGGCGTCAGTATTTCGGACAGCGGCAGCACACGGACAGATACGGCTGCAGACACTTTTGGCTGAACTGTACTGGTCGATCGACGGGGACGGGCGCCCGCCGGCCGGACTTCGCGCCGCCCTTGCGCCGAACCGGCACGACGCGACGGCTTTCCCTACAATGTCGGCTGTCCCGCGCCACCATCCCGCCCCCATGTTCCAGCGTCCGCCTGCCGCCGCCCCCGGCGAAAAAAACCTCACCGTGATGCTCTGGCTCGTCGCAACGGGCTTCTTCATGCAGACGCTCGATGCGACGATCGTGAACACGGCGCTGCCGTCGATGGCCGCGAGCCTTGGCGAATCGCCGCTGCGGATGCAGTCGGTCGTGATCGCGTACTCGCTGACGATGGCGGTGATGATCCCGGTGTCGGGCTGGCTCGCCGATACCTTCGGCACGCGGCGCGTGTTCTTCAGCGCGATCCTGGTGTTCTCGCTCGGCTCGCTGCTGTGCGCGAATGCGCATACGCTCACGCAACTTGTCGCGTTCCGCGTCGTGCAGGGGGTCGGCGGCGCGATGCTGCTGCCGGTCGGACGGCTCGCGGTGCTGCGCACCTTTCCGGCGGAGCGCTACCTGGCCGCGCTGTCGTTCGTCGCGATTCCCGGCCTGATCGGCCCGCTGATCGGGCCGACGCTCGGCGGCTGGCTCGTGAAGATCGCGTCGTGGCACTGGATCTTCCTGATCAACGTGCCGGTCGGCGTCGCGGGCTGCATCGCGACCTTCTATTCGATGCCCGATTCACGCAACCCGGCCGTCGGCCGTTTCGACCTGAAGGGCTACCTGCTGCTGACGATCGGCATGGTCGCGATCTCGCTGTCGCTCGACGGGCTCGCCGATCTCGGGATGCAGCACGCGGCCGTGCTCGTGCTGCTGATCCTGAGCCTAGCGTGCTTCGTCGCGTACGGGCTGTATGCGGTGCGCGCGCCGCAACCGATCTTTTCACTGGAACTGTTCCGGATCCATACCTTCAGCGTCGGGCTGCTCGGCAACCTGTTCGCGCGGATCGGCAGCGGCGCGATGCCGTACCTGATCCCGCTGCTGCTGCAGGTGAGCCTCGGCTACTCGGCCTTCGAGGCCGGGCTGATGATGCTGCCGGTGGCCGCCGCCGGGATGTTCTCGAAGCGGATCATCACGCGCCTGATCACGCAGCACGGCTACCGCAAGGTGCTGCTCGCGAACACGATCATGGTCGGCGTGATGATGGCCAGCTTCGCGCTGATGCGCGACACGGTGCCGGTGTGGGTGAAGGTCGTGCATCTGGCGCTGTTCGGCGGCTTCAACTCGATGCAGTTCACCGCGATGAACACGCTGACGCTGAAGGATCTCGGCACGGGCGGCGCGAGCAGCGGCAACAGCCTGTTCTCGCTGGTGCAGATGCTGTCGATGAGCCTCGGCGTCACGGTCGCGGGCGCGCTGCTCGCGACGTTCACGGGCATGCTGCGCACCGTGACGCCGAGCAACACGCTGCCGGCGTTCCATGCGACGTTCATCTGCGTCGGGATCATCACGGCGGCTTCCGCGTGGATCTTCGCGCAGCTCGCGCCCGAGATCCGCAGTACCGCGCGCAAGACCGACCCGTCCGAGCGCGCGTGATGCGTGGTGCGCGCCGAACCGGGTCGGCGCGCACCATCACGGTGCATCGCAGCCCCGCGATGCGCATCTGATACATCCGCCATGCCCGGCGACGCCACCGCGACGCGCCGCCGCACGGGGTACGATGCCGTGCACGCTTCTTGCTCGCCTATTCTCTAGGTAAACTGGCAGTCTTCCTTCGGCCGACATCATGAGCATGATCGAAATCGATCCCCCCGGCTTTCAGCCGCCCCGCCCCGTCGCGGGCGACGACGGGAACCGGCGCACCGTGCTGTACGGCGGCTACACCGTGTTCAGCGTGTTCCAGCCCGTTTTCTCGGTGTCGCACCGCCGCGCGATCGGCTATCACGCGTCGCTGCGCGCGCACGACGAGGAAAGCCGCCAGGTGGCGTCGCACGAGGTGTTCACGCAGGCGGCGCGGCGCGGCGACCTGCTCGAGCTCGGCCGGCTCGCCGAATCGCTGCATCTCGGCAACTTCCACGCATTCGACAGCCATGACGAATGGCTCTTCCTGAGCCTGCATCCGGCCGCGCTGATGGACACCGTCTACAGCGACGCGATGCTCGCGAACCTGAAGGCGCTCGGGCTGCCGCCGCATCGCGTGGTGCTAGAGGTGCCCGAACAGGCAGGCGGCGAAACGCCGCGCTACGCGGCGATCGTCGACGGGCTGCGCAAGGCCGGCTTCCTGATCGCGCTGGTCGGATTCGGCGCGAAGCATTCGAACATCGACCGCGTGTGGCACCTGCATCCCGACATCGTCACGCTCGACCGCGGCATCCTCGCGCAGGCGAGCGAGCACTCACATCTCGAACGCGTGCTGCCGGGGCTCGTGTCGCTGCTGCACGAATCCGGGCAACTCGTGCTGATGGGCGGGCTCGCGACCGAGCGCGACGCGCTGATCGCACTGGAGTGCGACGTCGATTTCGTGCAGGGCCAGTACTTCGCGGGGCCGAGCGTCGAACCGGTGCAGCCGCAGGCCGCCGCGGGCTGCATGGACACACTGTCGGCCGCGTTGCGGCTGCGCGTCGCGGAACGCGAGCGCACGCAGGCGGAACGGCTCGCACCGTACGTCGCGGCGCTCGAGGAAGCAAGCCGCAAGCTCGGCGCAGGCGAGCCGCTCACCGACGCGGCGGCCGTCGTGCTCGGGCTGCCCGAGACCGCGCGCTGCTTCCTGCTCGACGCATCGGGTCGCCAGATCGGCGACAACGTGCTCGCACGCGGCAGCGTCTCGCAGCGCGCCAAGCGCTTCCGGCCGCTGCTGCACTCCGAAGGCGCGAGCTGGGAACGTCGCCCGTACTTCATCGACGCGATGCGCGCACCGGGCCGTGTGCACCTGACGGCGCCCTACCTGTCGATCAACGAGGCGCACCTGTGCGTGACCGCATCGATCGCCGCGCCGGTCGCGACCGGCATGCAGGTACTTTGCGTCGACATCAACTGGGAAGCGGCACTCAACCGCGAATGAACGCGCCGCCGCGCCGCCCTGCTCAGGCCGCGGCGGTCTTGCGTACGATCAGCCGGTGCACGCGCTTGCCGGACGATGCGCTGACGACTTCGTGCTCGTCGATCACCTGCGTGCCGGCGCCGAGCGCCGCCCGCATCCGCGCCGAATCGAGCGGCGTGTAGAGGCGGCCGCGCTCGTCGCGCAACGCGCCGTTTCCGGCCACCCGCCAGCTCATGTACAACGTGCCGCCCGGCATCAGCAGATCGGCCAGCCGCGTGGCGGCGGCCGCCGCTTCCGCCTGTTCGAGATGCATGACGACCGTTTCGCACAGCACGTTGCGAAACGCGCCGGACGGCACGCCGGCCAGCGCCGGCAGCGCAGCCAGCTCGAAGGTGAGGTCCGGATGGTGGCGCCGCGCCTCGTCGAGCAGCGCGGCGCTCGCGTCGTAGCCGCGCACGTCGAAGCCGCGCGACGCGAGCCAAGCCGTATCGCGTCCGGCCCCGCAGCCGACGTCCGCAGTCGGCCCCGGCAAGAAATGCTGCTCCAGCAGCGCGTACATGTCGTCGGGCGCAGCCTGGTCGAGCCAGTCCTGCGCGTATTGCGCGGCATGGGCGTCGTAGGCATCGAGAGTCGGGCGATCCACCATGGTGACGGCTCCGTAAAGGCGTCGCATGACGCACTCCGCATCTTAGCCGTTGCACACTCCGTTCGGCATCGCGCACGGCCACGCGGCGAGTCGTGCAGCCCTACGCAGCCCGCACGTTGCCCGTATGCGGCGCCTGCGCGGTCAGCTCGGCCCACAGCGCATCGCCGCGCCAGGCCGGACGCGCCGCCGCACGTTCCGCGTCGTGCACGAGCGCGCAGAGTCGCGCATTGACGGGCGCCTGCCCGCCGAAGTGGGCGGCCAGCCGCACGATCTCGCCGTTGATCCACTCGACTTCCGTCGCCCGCCCCGACGCAAGATCGTCGGACATCGACGAACGCGCGAGCGGATCGATCGCGAGCATCCGGCCGCCAAGCACGCGAAACGCCGGATCGGGCAAGTCGAGCACGGCCGGGAGCCACCCGGCCGGCAACGGCGTCAGCCGCGCGGGCCGGATCGCGGCCCGCGCCAGCCAGTGCAGCGCTTCGCGCTGCGCAAGCGCGACGCAGCGCCGGTACGCACGTTGCGCGAGTTCGTCGCGCAGCGGCAGGTTCGCGAGCGCGTTGACCGCGTTGTTCAGGTTGAGCAGCAGCTTCGCCCATTGCACGGCCCGCATGTCGCGATGCAGCGCGAGCGGCAGCCCGGCACGCGCGAATGCGCCGGCGAACGGCGTCAGCGCGGGGGAGGCTTCGGCCGCCAGCGCACCGGCCGAGCCTTGGTGAAACGCACCGGGCTCGCGCTCGATCACGTTGAACGGCACCATGCCGGCCAGCACGGTGGCTTGCGGCAGCGCTTCGCGCAGCACGTCGGCGTTATGCAGGCCGTTCTGGAAGCTGATCACGACCGTGCCATTCCGCAGCACGCCGGCAAGCTGCGCCGCGGCCTCACGCGTCGCGGCCGATTTGACCGCCACGAGCACGAGCCGCGCGGTCGCCGCAGCCGCCGGATCGGTCTCGAACACGACATCGGCCGGCGCGAGGGTCGCGCGATAGCCGCGCTGGTCGGTCAGCGTCAGCCCGTGCCGAAGAATCGCGTCGCCGATCCGTGCACGGCCGACGAGCGTCACATCCGCGCCAGCCGCCGCAAGACGTCCGCCGAGATAGCAGCCGACGGCACCCGCGCCGAACACGCAGGCCGGTGCGTCAGACATGCGAATGCGCGCCGCCGTGCACGGGCCCGGCCCGACGCTCGACTTCGCGGCGCACGTCGCCGCGCAGCCCCGCGAAGAACGCGACCTCGGCGACGACGAACAGCGGCCCGACCATCAGGCCGACCAGATCGTCGACAAACGCGGGCTTGCGCCCCTCGAACCAGTGCCCGACGAACTGCACGATCCAGCCGACGACGAACGCGCCGACGCCGACTGCGAGCCATTGCACGGTCGGCAGCAACGCGAGCGCCTGGGCGGCCCACAGGCCGAGCGCGAACAGCGCGGTCATCACGATCCCGAACCGCAGGTCGAGGCGCAGATAGAACACCGCGAACGCGACGGCCATCAGCAGCGCCGGCGACAGCGCGACGCCGGCCAGCATCCCGAGCGCCGGCCGCGACAACAGCACCTCGACCGCGAACACGATCATCGGAATGCCGACCAGATGCGTCGCGATGTTGCGCGCGTCGCGGTGGTAGGCCGCATACTGGGCAAGATGGTCTTCGAGCGTTTTCATCGCGTCTCCTGGTCCATGGTTGAGCGCTATGATGCGCGTCACGCCCGAGAACCTCTGTCAGCTACCCGACATCGCGCGCCCATGCCCTCTCCGCTTGCCCCGTACCTGCCGCAGATCGAAGCGAACCCGTGGTTCGCCGCGCTGCCGCCCGCGTTGCGCGCGGACCTGCTCGCCCGCGCGGCGCTGCGCCGGCTGCCGGCCGGCCATGCGTTGTTCCGGCGCGGCGACCCGCCATGCGGGCTGTACGCGGTACTGGCCGGTTCACTCACGATAGGTGCGGTCGACCCGCAGGGCAAGGAAGCGCTGCTGACGGTGGCCGAGCCCGTCACCTGGTTCGGCGAAATCGCGCTGTTCGACGGCCAGCCGCGCACGCACGACGCGATCGCACTCGACGACGCGCTGCTGCTGCACGTGCCGCAGGCCGCGCTGCTCGCGATCCTCGACGCGACGCCGCAATACTGGCGGCAATTCGCGCTGCTGATGGCGCAGAAGCTGCGCCTGAGCTTCCTGACCGTCGAATCGATGAGCGTGATGCCGGCCGCGCAGCGGCTCGCCGCCCGCCTGCTGATGATCGCCGACGGCTACGGCGGAATCAGCGCCGGGCGCACCCGCATCCGGCTGTCGCAGGAAAAGCTCGCGGCGATGCTGTCGCTGACGCGGCAGACCACCAACCAGTTGCTGAAAGCGCTGCAGGCCGACGGCGTCGTGCGGCTGCACGTGGGCGAAATCGAGCTCGTCGACATCGATGCGCTGCGGCGGGCGAGCGGGTTGCCCGACGGCATGCGCTGAGTTTCGGCACCACCGCAGCGCGGCCTCCCCGCCGTCACCGCGTTGCGCTATCGTGGCGGCTCGTCCGTTCATCTCTGTCCGCACCGCCTTGAGCACGTCAACCGCCTCCGCTCCTTCCCGCCATCCGTGGCCCGTGTTCATCGCGTTCCTGCGGCTCGGCCTGACGTCGTTCGGCGGCCCGGTCGCGCATCTCGGCTACTTCCGCACCGAATTCGTCACGCGGCGCGGCTGGCTCACCGAGCGCACGTACGCGGATCTCGTCGGGCTGTGCCAGTTCCTGCCGGGGCCCGCGAGCAGCCAGGTCGGAATGGCGATCGGCCTCGCGCGCGCCGGCTACGCGGGCATGTTCGCGGCGTGGCTCGGCTTCACGCTGCCGTCGGCGCTGCTGATGATGCTGTTCGCGCTCGGCGTGCACGCAACGGGCGCGCCGATCGAAGCCGGTGCGCTGCACGGGCTGCGCATCGTGTCGGTCGCCGTGATCGCGCAAGCCGTGTGGGGCATGGCGCGCACGCTGTGCCCGGATGCGCGCCGCGTCACGCTGATGGCCGCGGCCGCCTGCGTGGCGCTGCTCGCGCCGGCCGCGTGGACTCAGGTCGCAGTGATCGTCGCGGCCGGGTTGGCTGGCCTCGTGCTGCTGCCGCAGCCGACGCGTGGCGCGCATGATCCGCTGCCGCTGCACGTGTCGCCTCGCGCGGGCGTGCTGTGGCTCGCGCTGTTCGCGGCGCTCCTCGTCGTCCTGCCGTTTGCGACCCGCACGCTGCGCTCCGATACGCTTGCCGTCGTCGATGCGTTCTTCCGGACGGGCGCGCTCGTGTTCGGCGGCGGACACGTGGTGTTGCCGCTGCTGCAGGCGGCCGTGGTCGCGCCCGGCTGGGTCGGCGATGCGGCGTTCCTGGCCGGATACGGCGTCGCGCAGGCCGTGCCGGGGCCGCTGTTCACGTTCTCGGCGTTCCTCGGCGCGTCGTTGCGCACCGCGCCGAACGGCTGGCTCGGCGGCACGATCGCGCTGGTGTCGATCTTCGCGCCGTCGTTCCTGCTGGTGGCCGGCACCGCGCCGTTCTGGGAACAGCTGCGCCGCAGCACGCGCATGCAGGCCGCGCTCGCGGGCGTGAACGCGGCCGTCGTCGGGCTGCTGGTCGCCGCGCTCTATCACCCGGTCTGGACCGATACGATCGTGGCGCCGCGCGATCTGGCCGCCGCGCTCGTCGCGTTCGTTGCACTGGTGTTCTGGCGCGTACCGCCGTGGGCCGTCGTGATCGCGAGCGCCGCGCTCGGCTGGGGGCTCGGCGTCCTGGCCTGACCGGCGATACGCGCAGCGCGTTCCACCTCGACAGAAAACAAAAAGCCCTCGTTTCGAGGGCTTTCTTGCTGGGTGCCGCGCGCCGTAGCGGCGCGCAGGCGCCGGACCTTACGCGAAGTTCTTCGCTGCGAAGTCCCAGTTCACGATGTTCCAGAACGCTTCGACGAACTTCGGACGTGCGTTGCGGTAGTCGATGTAGTACGCGTGTTCCCACACGTCGATCGTCAGCAGTGCCTTGTCGGCGGTCGTCAGCGGCGTTGCCGCGTTGCTCGTCGACACGATGTCGAGCGAACCGTCAGCCTTCTTCACGAGCCATGCCCAGCCCGAGCCGAACGTGCCGACTGCAGCCTTCGTGAACGCTTCCTTGAATGCGTCGTACGAACCCCACTTCGCGTTGATCGCGTCGCCCAGCGCGCCCGTCGGTGCGCCGCCGCCGTTCGGCGACAGGCTGTTCCAGAAGAACGTGTGGTTCCAGATTTGCGCGGCGTTGTTGAAGATGCCGCCCGACGACTTCTTCACGATCTCTTCCAGCGACAGGTTTTCGAATTCCGTGCCCGGGATCAGATTGTTCAGGTTCGTCACATAAGCCTGATGGTGCTTGCCGTAGTGGTACTGGATCGTCTCGAGCGAGATGGTCGGCGCGAGTGCGTCTTCAGCGTACGGGAGCGGCGGGAGCGTATGAGCCATGGCAATTCCTTCGTTGAGTATGTAGGGAGGCTGTGTTGGATGCTGCCGAGCGTCCGATTGTAGGCGAGGACGAATAACCCCGCAAACTCACGGGCCATTTATCCGCGGTATGCGGAAAAGCGATGTTTGCGCATCGTCCGGCAGGACGAACCCGACGATGAGCAGCATTCGTTCCCGTGCACGATGCGTCCGTTGCGGCAACCTTCGCGCCGCTTGCACCCGTTACGTCAGATCGTATCCGTCAGCCGCGGCTGCACGTCGGCGATCGACACGTCGGCCGAGCCTTCCGCGAGATGCACGGTCAGCCGGCGCTGCGGCTTCAGCGCGTTCGGCGTGCGCACCGCACGGCCCGTCTGCGCATCGATCAGCGCCGCATAGCCGCGCTCGAGCGTGCGCTGCGGGCTCAGCACCTCGAGCCGTGCCGCACAGGCTGACACGCGAGCCATGTCGCGTTCGTGACGGCGCTGCAAGGCCTGTGCAAGACGCTGCGACAGGCCCGCGAGCGCCTGGCGCGCCTGCGACGGATCGGGGCGCGCGCGCTGCCAGCGCAGCTGAGCGAGCGCGAACCGCGCGCGCGCGTCGCGCACCGGTCGCGACGCCGCCGACGCAAGCCGCACCGCGAGTTGCTCGACGTGCGTGCGCTGCCGCTGCAGCCGCTCGGCCGGGCTCACCAGCCGGCGCGCGAGCCAGTCGAGCTGCTGCGCGCGCTGTTCGAGCCGGCGCTCCATGCCGCGCGCGAGCGCGCGCTGGCGCTCGCCGACCTCGCGCAGCAGCAAAGCGCGCTGCGGGCTCGCCAGCTCGGCGGCGCCGGTCGGCGTCGGCGCGCGCACGTCGGCCGCGAAGTCCGCGATCGTGAAATCGGTTTCGTGCCCGACGCCGCTGACGACCGGCAGTTCGCTCGCCGCGATCGCGCGCGCCAGCGCCTCGTCGTTGAACGACCACAGATCCTCGATCGACCCGCCGCCGCGACAGACCAGCAACACGTCGACCTCGCGGCGCGCATTCGCGGTCTCGACGGCCGCGACGAGCTTTTCGGCGGAACCGGCGCCCTGCACGGGCGCCGGATAGACGATCACCGGAATGTGCGGCGCGCGGCGGGCGAGCGTGGTCAGCACGTCGCGCAGCGCCGCCGCCTGCAGCGACGTGACGATGCCGATCGCGCGCGGGTGGGCCGGCAGCGGCCGCTTGCGCTCGGGCGCGAACAGTCCCTCGCTCTCGAGCTGCGCCTTCAGCCGCAGGAACGCCTCGTACAGGCGCCCCTGCCCGGTGCGCCGCACGGCCTCCACATTGAGCTGCACTTCGCCGCGCGGCTCGTACATCGTGACGACCGCGCGCACCTCGATCCGGTCACCTTCGCGCGGCGTGAACTCCGCGTATTGCGCGCGGCCGCGGAACATCACGCAGCGCATCTGCGCCTGCTGGTCCTTGATCGAGAAATACCAGTGGCCGCTCGCGGCGCGCGTGAAATTCGACACTTCGCCCGAAATCCACAGCAGCGGAAACGAGCGCTCGAGCATCGTCGAAATTGCGCGATTGAGCGCTGAAACGGGAATCACTTCGTCGCCGCCGCGGGTCGCGCCCGGTGCGGCAAATGGGGAGTCGGAAGGCATGGACGGTCGGATGAATGCTGGCGGCGACACGATAGTCCGACACGCGCGCGACGTCCAGCGCCGGCCGCATGTACCGTGACGTTCGGAAGGTGTCCACACTTTGGCAATCATCGGCCTGAAACGCGAGAAAACCGCTAAAAAATCCAGACGATTATCTGTAACACATTGATTTTTATATACTTTTAAATCTTTCTGAATGATTCTCATCCGATTCGAAGCCCACCCGGCGGGCGTTTGACGTCATCGAACGAGGAGTTTTTCACAGAGTTATCCACAAGCCGCCACGATCCGGCCCCGCAGGCTGCGGCGGCCGGTCGCGCTTGCCGCGCCCGCCTGCGGCGCGCTAGAGTGCCGCCTTCCGCAGACCCCGCGGCATGCGCCGCCCAACGGAGAATCCGCCTTGACGAATCCGTCCCACGCCGCGGCGCACGACCTGCCGCGCCCGGCCCGATGAGCGCGCCCGATGGCCCGCTCGCCCGGCTCGAAGCCCGCCTGACGCGCGAATGGCAGCGCCGCGGCGCGCTCGCGTGGGCGCTCACGCCGTTTGCATGCGTGTTCGGCCTGTGCGCGGCGTTGCGGCGCACCGCCTACGCGCAGGGCTGGAAGAAGCCGGTCGACGTCGGCGTGCCCGTCGTCGTGGTCGGCAACGTGACCGTCGGCGGCACCGGCAAGACGCCGACCGTGATCGCCCTCGTCGACGCGTTGCGCGCGGCCGGCTTCACGCCCGGCATCGTGTCGCGCGGCTACGGTGCGAACGTGAAGGCGCCGACCGCCGTCACGCCCGCGTCGCGCGCCAGCGCGGGCGGCGACGAACCGCTCCTGATCGCACGCCGCACCGGCGCGCCCGTCTGGGTCTGCCCGGATCGCGTCGCGGCCGCGCAGGCGCTGCGGGCCGCGCATCCGGACGTCGACGTGATCGTCAGCGACGACGGCCTGCAGCATTACCGCCTCGCGCGCACGGTCGAGCTCGTCGTGTTCGACCACCGGCTCGGCGGCAACGGCTTCCTGCTGCCGGCCGGACCGTTGCGCGAGCCGCTGTCGCGGCATCGCGACGCCACGCTCGTCAACGATCCGTACAGCGGCGCGCTGCCGCCCTGGCCCGACACCTATTCGCTCGCGCTCACGCCGGGCGCCGCGTGGCACCTCGACCAGCCCGCGCTGCGCCGCCCGCTGTCGCAATTCGCGAACGAGCGCGTGCTCGCCGCGGCCGGCATCGGCGCGCCGGAACGCTTCTTCGCGACGCTGCGCGCGGCCGGTCTCGCGCCCGCGACGCGCGCGCTCCCCGACCACTACGCGTTCGCCGAAAATCCGTTCGTCGACGACGCCGTCGATGCGATCCTGATCACCGAGAAGGATGCAGTAAAATTGGGCGCTTCCTGGCGCGACGCCCGACTGTGGGTTGTCCCCGTCGAAGCCGCGCTCGACCCTCGCCTCATTGCCCTCGTTGTGGAGAAACTCCGTGGACGCTCGCCTGCTTGAAATCCTTGTGTGCCCTATCTGCAAAGGCCCGCTCCACTATGACCGTGCCGCGCAGGAGCTGATCTGCAACGCGGACAAGCTCGCCTACCCGATCCGCGACGGCATCCCCGTGATGCTCGTCGACGAGGCGCGCCAGACCGTCGAAGGCACGCCGGTCGACCCGGCCGGCCGCTAAGCCGCCCGACCCGGCCCTCGTCGCGGCCCGTCCGCAGCGAGGGCGCCGAACCCGCGGGCGGCCCGCACCAGACGCGCCGCCCGCTCCGCTCTTCTCACCGCCCTCCCCGATGACTCAACCCTTCATCGCCGTCATTCCAGCCCGGCTCGCGTCGACGCGGCTCCCGAACAAGCCGCTCGCCGATCTCGGCGGCAAGCCGATGGTCGTGCGCGTCGCCGAGCGCGCGCGCGAAGCGGGCGCGCAGCAGGTGCTGGTCGCGTCCGACGCGCAGAGCGTGCTCGATGCGGCCCGCGATCACGGTTTCGAAGCGGTGCTGACGCGCGCCGACCATCCGTCCGGCACCGACCGGCTCGCGGAAGTCGCGGCGACGTTCGGGTGGAGCGACGACACCGTCGTCGTCAACGTGCAGGGCGACGAGCCGCTGATCGACCCCGTGCTCGTGCGCGACGTAGCGTCGCACCTCGCGGCCCATCCGGCCTGCGCGATTGCGACGGCCGCCCACCCGATCCACGACGCGGCCGACGTGTTCAACCCGAACGTGGTGAAGGTCGCGCTCGACGCGCAGAGCGTCGCGCTGTACTTCTCGCGCGCGCCGATTCCATGGAGCCGGGACGCGTACCAGCCGCACTGGCCCGACGTCGCGGCCATGCCTGCACCGGCCTTCCCGGTCTATCGGCACATCGGCCTCTATGCCTATCGCGCGCGTTTCCTGCGCACCTATCCGACGCTCGCGCAGGCGCCGATCGAACAGGCCGAGCAGCTGGAACAGCTGCGCGCGCTCTGGCACGGCGAGCGCATCGCAGTGCTGATCACCGAGTCCGCGCCGGAAGCCGGGATCGACACGCCGGCCGATCTCGCACGCGTGCAGGCCCTTTTTCAGCCGTCATCAAAATAACCCGTGGCATAATCAGGCGATTGTGCGAGCCGTCCGCGACCAGCGCGTCCTCGCTTGACCCCGCCCGCGGCCCTGCCGGCAGCCGCGCGTCGCTCAACCCGACGCGCCGCATCAGACCGGCCCGCCACGCGCCAGGCAAGCCCCGCGCACACCGTCGCCGGCGTTTTTTTCGTCTCGCCACACGAATCTACATACTGGAGATATCACCATGCGTTTGATCCTGTTGGGCGCGCCCGGCGCGGGAAAGGGCACCCAGGCAAACTTCATCAAGGAAAAATTCGGCATCCCGCAAATCTCGACGGGCGACATGCTGCGCGCGGCCGTGAAGGCCGGCACGCCGCTCGGCGTCGAGGCGAAGGGCTACATGGACGCCGGCAAGCTCGTGCCGGACGCGCTGATCATCGGCCTCGTCAAGGAGCGCCTGAAGGAATCCGACTGCGCGAACGGCTATCTGTTCGACGGTTTCCCGCGCACGATCGCGCAGGCTGACGCCATGAAGGAAGCCGGCGTCGCGATCGACTACGTGCTCGAGATCGATGTGCCGTTCTCGGAAATCATCGAGCGCATGAGCGGCCGCCGCACGCACCCGGCATCGGGCCGCACGTACCACGTCAAGTTCAACCCGCCGAAGGTCGAAGGCCATGACGACGTGACGGGCGAGCCGCTGATCCAGCGCGACGACGACAAGGAAGAAACCGTCAAGAAGCGTCTCGAAGTGTACGAAGCGCAGACCAAGCCGCTGATCACGTACTACGGCGACTGGGCGCAGCGCGGCGAGGAAAACGGCCTGAAGGCGCCGCAGTATCGCAAGATCTCGGGCCTCGGCAGCGTCGACGAAATCCGCGAGCGCGCGTTTGGCGCACTGAAGTAAGCAGCGCATCGCGCACCCGCAAGCCGCCCGTTCCGGGCGGTTTTTTTTTGCCCGGGCGGGCTTCGCACGACCGCTCCGGTCTCGCCGCCGCGCAAGCGTGCCCCGTACAATCGGTCGGGTGCGGGCGCTCCCGTGACCCGGGCGCCGGCATCTCAACCGCTCGCGCGGCATCGAACCGCGCAACCGCTTTGCGCGGCACCGCAACCGGCGCCGAAGCACGAATAGCGGTCGACCACCTTGGATGGGTCCATCCTGAGCGCTAAAGCGCCAGGGGCGCTCAACAACGGAGACAGTCATGGAAATTCGCGGCAACGTGTTTCTGATCACGGGCGGCGCATCGGGCCTCGGCGCCGGCACCGCGCGGATGCTCGCGCAGGCAGGCGGCACGGTCGTGCTCGCCGACCTGAACGACGCGGCGGGCACGGCGCTCGCGACCGAACTGGGCGGCATCTTCGTGCACTGCGACGTGTCGAGCGAAGCCGACGCGCACGCGGCCGTCAGCGCGGCAACGCAAGCCGGCACGCTGCGCGGCCTCGTGAACTGCGCGGGCATCGCGCCCGCCGCGAAGACCGTCGGCAAGGACGGCGCGCATCCGCTCGACGTGTTCGCGAAGACGATCAACGTGAACCTCGTGGGCACATTCAACATGATCCGGCTCGCGGCCGCCGCGATGGCTGCCACCGCGCCGACGGCGGACGGCGAGCGCGGCGTGATCGTCAGCACAGCGTCGGTTGCCGCGTTCGACGGGCAGATCGGCCAGGCCGCATACGCGGCGTCGAAAGCCGGTGTCGCGGGCATGACGCTGCCGATCGCGCGCGATCTGTCGCGCAGCGGCATCCGTGTGATGACGATCGCGCCCGGCCTGTTCGAGACGCCGATGCTGTTCGGTATGCCGCAGGACGTGCAGGACGCGCTCGGCGCGATGGTGCCGTTCCCGCCGCGGCTCGGCAAACCGGCCGAATACGCGCTGCTGGTGCGCCAGATCGTCGAGAATCCGATGCTCAACGGTGAAGTGATCCGCCTCGACGGCGCGATCCGGATGCAGCCGAAATAGGCATAAAAAAACGCCCGCGATGCGGGCGTTTTTCATTCAGGGGTTCCGGCAGCGTCGCGGTAGCTCAGTCCTCGCCGTCGCGCTGCATCCGCTGCCGCAGTTCGGTCACCTGCGACTCGACGACAGTGGCGTCGTCCGCGTCCGGCCGCTCGCCGAGATACTGTTCGAGATCCTCGAGCGCCGGCCGCAGGTAATCGAGCCGCGCATACGCGAAACCGCGGTCGCGGACTTCGTCGAGGTGCTCAGGCAACAGGATCACGAGCCGCTGCTGCACCGCGAGCAGCCGCTGCCAGCGTTCCGTCTGAAGATAGATCGTCTTCAGGTTGCGCAGCATCCGCGCGATGATCTCGCGGCTCGTCGCCGGCTGCAGCAGCGCGCGCAACGCGCTGTCGACCGCACCGGCCGCACGCGCGACGTACGGCTCGAGCATCTCGACCATCTCGGCTTCGGACAGCGAATGGCCGTTGGCCGGATCGATGATCAGGTCGCCGTCCGGCAGCGTGACGCGCAGCAGGAAGTGACCGGGGAACGACACGCCGCGCGCCGGCACGCCGATCTGCTCGGCGAGCTCCAGATACAGCACCGACAGCGAGATCGGGATCCCGCGCCGCCGCTTCAGCACGGCGTTCAGGTGGCTGTTATCGGGGTCGTAGTAGTCGTTGTGATTGCACGCGAAGCCGAGCTCGCGGAAGAAGAAATCGTTCAGTGCGGCGACGCGGCCCTTCAGGTCCGCATCGTCCGTGAGCCGCCGGCGCAACCGCGCCGCCAGCATGTCGAGTTCGGCCAGCGTGCCCTGCAGGTCGAGGTCGGGATACGCGTCCTGCGCCAGCGACAGCGCCGCTTCCGTGACGGGCAGACTGTCGTCGTCCGCCACGAGCGTGCTGAAGTAGTCGAGGACGCGGGTCATTGCGGTCGTCACTTGGCGCGCCTTCTGAAATAAGCGTATTTGAAGCCCATCACCCACAACATACCGAAATATAGTGCAGCGAACAGCACGAGGCACGCGGCCATCAGCGCGATGCGATCGAGCGGCTGCGTACGCATCCCGGTCCAGTCGAAGCTGATCGACAGCCAGTGCATCAGGCCGGCGAGCACGAGCGCCGCGCCGATCAGCTGCACGAAGAAGCGCAGCCAGCCCGGCGACGGCTGGTAGATGCCGCGCTTGCGCAGCCCGATGAACAGCAGCAGCGAGTTCAGGCACGCGCCGACGCCGATGCTCAGCGTCAGGCCCGCGTGGCCGATCAGCGGCACGAACACGTAGTTCGAGATCTGCGTGACGATCAGCACGCCGATCGCGATCTTCACGGGCGTCTTGATGTCCTGCTTCGCATAGAAGCCCGGCGCGAGGATCTTGATCAGGATGATGCCGACGAGGCCGATCCCGTAGGTCGCCAGCGCGCGCGCGACCATCGTGACGGTGTGCGCGTCGAACTTGCCGTAGTTGAACAGGGTCGCGGTGAGCGGCGTCGCGAAGAAGAACAGCGCGAGCGCACTCGGCGCCGCGAGCAGGAACGTGACGCGCAGGCCCCAGTCGAGCAGCGCCGAATACTCGTGCGAATCGGCATCGACGTGCGCCTTCGACAGGCTCGGCAGCAGGATCGTGCCGAGCGCGACGCCGAGCAGCGCCGTCGGGAATTCCATCAGGCGGTCGGCGTAGTTGATCCACGACACGGCGCCCTGCCCGAGCCGCGACGCGATGTTGGTGTTGATGATCAGCGACAGTTGCGCGACCGACACCGCGAACGTCGCGGGCACCATCTTCGCGAGCACGCGCTTCACGCCCGGGTGGCGCAGCGCGCGCAGCGGGTTGAGGCCGATCAGCGGCACCATGTCGATCTTCTTCAGGCCCGGCAGCTGCACGAGGAACTGCAGCACGCCGCCGACGATGACGGCCCATGCCAACGCAAACACCGGCACCTTCAGGTGCGGCGCGACGAACACGGCCGCGGCGATGAACGCGACGTTGAGCAGCACCGGCGCGAACGCGGGCAGCGAGAAGCTCTTGTACGTGTTCAGCACGCCGGAGGCGAGCGTCGTCAGCGAGATGAACACGATGTACGGGAACATGATCTGCGTCATCGTGACCGCGAGCGGGAACGCCTGCCCGTCGGTGTGCAGGCCGGACGCGACCGCGAATACGACCCACGATGCGCCGGCGATCCCGACCACCGACAGCACGGCAAGCGCCCACGCCAGCACTGTGGACATCGCGTCGACGAGCGCTTTCGTCGCGTCATGCCCCTGCTGGTTCTTGAACTCGGCAAGGATCGGCACGAACGCCTGCGAGAACGCGCCTTCGGCAGACAGGCGGCGCAGCAGGTTCGGGATACGGAAGGCGACGTAGAACGCGTCGGTGTATTGACTGGCGCCGAACGCACGGGCGATCAGCGTCTCGCGGGCCAGTCCGGTCACGCGCGACAGCAGCGTGAAGCCGCTGACCGTCAGCAGGGCTCGGAATAGATTCATGGGGCGCTTATTATACGGACGTTGCGTGGCCCGGCCAGCGGCCGATGCCGAAAAGCGCGCACGCGCGCGGCGCCCTCCTCGGCCTGTGTCACGTTGAACTTGCCACGCGCTTGATTTTGTTGCTATAATCGCCGGTTTCTGGGCTCGTACATGCACGGCAACTGCCGTTTTCATGTCCCTGCCCCGGTTAAAATCACCGTTTTTTTATGCGCCCCTGGGCAATCGTTCTCAGGGGACGGATCGAAAAGCAGCGCTTGGCCGTCAGGCTCCAAGCTCTGGAAACAGGACAGGATAAGGAACCGTCATGGCTAACTCCGCACAAGCACGCAAGCGCGCCCGCCAGGCCGCGAAGGCAAATTCGCACAACTCGGCGCTGCGCTCGAAATTCCGTACCGCGATCAAGGCTGTTCGCAAGGCTGTCGACGCCGGCGATCAAGCAAAGGCTGCAGAGCTGTTCAAGTCTGCCGTCAAGACGATCGACACGATCGCCGACAAGAAGATCGTTCACAAGAACAAGGCCGCTCGCAGCAAGAGCCGCCTGGCCGCAGCCGTCAAGGGCCTGCAGGCAGCAGCGTAAATCCGGTGCGCCCGCTCACGCGGGCGTTCCTGTTTCCTGCGATCGCAAAAAAGCCCGCCTAGGCGGGCTTTTTTGTCGTCTGTCGCCGGCGCATCCTGCAAGCCGACGACAGTTGCCACGAGGGCGGGCGCGGCAAGCGCCCTCGCCCGCGCCGGCATCACTTCTTCACGCCGTAGTCCGGCAGTTCGCACGCCTCGGTCACGACGAGGTTGTTGTCCTTCGCGAAATTCAGCACGAAATCGAACGCCATCGGCTCGACGTCGCGCAGCCGGGAATCGAGGATCACGCATTTCAGGTCGCCGAGCATCGTCGGACGCACGTAGAGCGAATACTTGAGGCGCGCATTGGGCCCGCTCGCCCCCGGCCCGAAGCAGGCCATCACACCGGCCAGACGTTCCGACCAGTCGCTCGGGCGAAACTTTTTCCCGTCTTTCGTGATGCCCTGGATGAAGAATTCGGTCGGAGGGGTTTCAGCCATGTGGTTACCCAAGTGACGGCCCGGCGATGTCCAGGCAACGGCGCCTGGATACGCGAACACAAAGCTGAAACGGACGGCGGCACAAGCATTCCGATATCCCGAAAACAGGACGTCGGCGCGCGCCGCCGGCGGACTGCACCGGATTTGTGCAGCGCACGGCTTGTGTCCGGCAGAGCGCGAGGAGGCTTGCCTGCCGGGCTGGAGAAAACTTTTGGATTATACCGCAGCGCGCCATTGCGCGCCGTCCCGACACCTCTCCGCCTGCGTCGCTTGCCGCGCGCGGCGATCGCGCCCCGCTTCTCTCCGCGGCTCGTCAAAGCACAGAAAATCCTTTATGCTGCTTTGAGTTATCCACACCCGACGGCGGCGCCGTCCGGCCTTGCTGCCGGGTGCAACCCGCCGTATTTCGCTTCATGACCACCAAAACCATTCGTCACTACCTGCAGTTCAAGGATTTCTCGCTGGAAGACTACGAGTACGTGCTCGAACGCACGGGTATCCTGAAGCGCAAGTTCAAGAACTACGAGACCTACCACCCGCTGCACGACCGCACGCTCGCGATGATCTTCGAGAAGAGCTCGACGCGAACGCGCCTGTCGTTCGAGGCCGGGATCTTCCAGCTCGGCGGCCACGCCGTCTTCATGAGCACGCGCGACACGCAGCTCGGCCGCGGCGAACCCGTCGAGGATTCCGCGCAGGTCATCTCGCGCATGGTCGACATCATCATGATCCGCACGTTCGAGCAGGACGTGATCACGCGCTTCGCGCAGAATTCCCGCGTGCCGGTGATCAACGGCCTGACGAACGAGTACCACCCGTGCCAGGTGCTCGCCGACATCTTCACGTACTACGAGCACCGCGGCCCGATCGCCGGCAAGACCGTTGCCTGGGTCGGCGATGCGAACAACATGCTCTACACGTGGATCGAAGCCGCACAGATCCTCGGCTTCAAGCTGCGCCTGTCCACGCCGCCCGGCTACGCGCTCGACATGAAGCTCGTGTCGCCCGACAGCGCGCCGTTCTACGAAGTGTTCGACGACCCGAACGAAGCCTGCAAGGGCGCCGACCTCGTCACCACCGACGTGTGGACGAGCATGGGCTTCGAGGCCGAGAACGAGGCCCGCATGCAGGCATTCGCCGACTGGTGCGTCGACGAGGAAATGATGGGCCATGCGAACCCGGACGCCCTCTTCATGCACTGCCTGCCCGCGCATCGCGGCGAGGAAGTGACGGCCGGCGTGATCGACGGCCCGCAGAGCGTCGTGTGGGACGAAGCGGAAAACCGCCTGCACGTGCAGAAGGCGCTGATGGAGTTCCTGCTGCTCGGCCGCCTCAAGCACTGACGCGCCGGCATCCGGCAATCCATGAAAAAGGCGCCGATCGTCGATCGGCGCCTTTTTGTTTGGGCGCGAGAAAGGCTACGCCAAATCCGCGTTACAGGCAGACCGGCTCCGCCTCCAGCTCGACGCCGAACTGTGCGCGCACGTCGGCCTGGATCGCCTGCGCCAGCGCAAGCACGTCGGCACCCGTTGCGCCGCCGCGATTGACGAGCACGAGCGCCTGGCGGTCGTGCACGGCCGCCGCGCCCAGCGCGCGCCCCTTCCAGCCGCAGCGGTCGATCAGCCAGCCGGCCGCGAGCTTGACCTGCCCGTCCGGCTGCGGATACGACACGACTTCCGGCGCGCGGGCGCGCAGCGCATCGAACTGCGCGGCATCGATCACCGGATTCTTGAAGAAACTGCCCGCGTTGCCGAGGACGAGCGGATCGGGCAGCTTCGCGCAGCGGATCGCGACGACCGCGTCGAACACGTCGCGCGCCGTGGCCGCATCGGGTGCCATGCCGCGGGCGTCGAGTTCGCGCGTGACGTCCGCGTAGCCGAGCCGCGGTGCCCATTGCTTCGGCAACCGGAACGTCACCGACACGATCGCGAACCGGCCGCGCCCTTCCCGCTTGAAAAAGCTGTCGCGATAGCCGAACGCGCAGCGCGCGGCGTCGAAACGCTCGCTGCGCCCCGTCGCCAGCTCGACCGCGACCAGCGAGTCGAAATACGCCTTCATCTCGAGGCCGTATGCGCCGATGTTCTGGATCGGCGCGGCGCCGACCGTGCCGGGAATCAGCGCGAGGTTCTCGAGGCCCGCCATCCCGTGCTCGAGCGTCCATGCGACGAATGCGTGCCAGTTCTCGCCGCCGCCGGCCTCGACGTACCACGCGTCGTCGTCCTCCCGCACGACGCGGCGGCCGGCGATCTCGTCGAGCAGCACGACGCCGTCGAAATCGCGCGTGAACACGACGTTGCTGCCGCCGCCGAGCACGAGCTGCGGCAGGTTCGCGACGCGCGGGTCGCGATGGAGCGCCTCGAACTGCGACGCATGCGTGATGCGCGCGGCAAAGCGCGCGGTCGCGGCGATGCCGAACGTGTTGTGCGCGGCGAGCGGGTGGTCGGGAAGCAGCGACAGGGCGGAATCGTCAGGAGGCATCGGCATTCGCGGTCACGTCCGCCCGGGCGGCGCATGGCCGGCCTTGGGCAAACGGAAGGGCATCGGTAAAATGGCAAACAGTCCGCAATTATAGCGAGTGCCCGCGCGCGAGCCGGGTGCCCGCATCTCAAGGGAGGAATGCCATGCCATCGTTCGACGTCGTTTCCGAAGCGAACATGATCGAAGTGAAGAACGCCATCGAGCAGTCGAACAAGGAAATTTCGACACGCTTCGACTTCAAGGGCTCCGACGCGCGCGTCGAGCAGAAGGAACGCGAGCTGACGCTGTTCGCCGATGACGATTTCAAGCTCGGCCAGGTCAAGGACGTGCTGATCGGCAAGCTGGCCAAGCGCAACGTCGACGTGCGCTTCCTCGACTACGGCAAGGTCGAGAAGATCGGCGGCGACAAGGTCAAGCAGATCGTCACCGTGAAGAAAGGCGTGACCGGCGATCTCGCGAAAAAGATCGTGCGCCTCGTGAAGGACAGCAAGATCAAGGTGCAGGCGAGCATCCAGGGCGACGCGGTGCGCGTGAACGGCACGAAGCGCGACGACCTGCAGAGCGTGATCGCGATGCTGCGCAAGGACGTGACCGACACGCCGCTCGACTTCAACAACTTCCGCGACTGATCGCCGGGCGATCCGTCACGTGATCCCGCCGGGCCCCGCATACGCGGCGCGCCCGGCACGCGGCCAAGCGCCGCGCTTCCTCAGGCTTTCCCGCCGTCCTGCGCGCCGCCATCCGCGGCCGCCTTCTTCTTGTCGCCGATCCGGCTTTCCTGCCCCGCCAACAGCTTCGCAATGTTGCCGCGGTGACGCCACACAAGCAGCACGCTCATCGCAAGCACGGCCCATGCGACCGGATTGTGGCTCGTGCCGAACAGGAACACGTCGAACACCGGCGCGAACACGGCCGCCACCAGCGCCGCGAGCGACGAATAGCGGAAGAAGAACGCGACGATCAGCCAGGTCAGCGCGGTCGCGAGCCCGAGCACCGGGTGCACCGCGAGCAGCACACCGGCCGCGGTCGCGACGCCCTTGCCGCCCTGGAAGCGGAAGAACACCGGATACAGGTGGCCGAGGAACACGGCGATCGCGACCCATGCGACCGCGACGTCGGGCAGGCCGAAGCGCCGGGCGAGCCAGACGGCAAGCCAGCCCTTGAATGCGTCGCCGACGAGCGTCAGGATCGCGGCCTTCTTGTTGCCGCTGCGCAGCACGTTGGTCGCGCCGGGATTCTTCGACCCGTACGAACGCGGGTCGGCCAGGCCCATCGCGCCGCTGACGACGACGGCGAACGACACCGAACCGATCAGGTAGGCAACGAGGGCGGCGAGCAGGATCTGCATGCGGAGGACTCTTCTTTCAACGTATCGGTAAAGGGACGGCGGCGCGCGGCACGCCGAAACGGCGCCCATTCTACCGAACGCGCGCGGCCTGCCACGAAGGTGAAACCCTCAGTCGACACTCGCGCACTGCACGGGCTGCGCGCCGAGCAGCGACGTGAGCACGGCCGGCGCGAGGCTGACGAGGTAGCCGCGACGCCCGCCGTTCAGGTAGATCGTCGGCAGCTCGAGGATCGTCGCCTCGACGTAGACGGGCATCGACTTGCGCGTGCCGAATGGCGACGTGCCGCCGACGAGATAGCCCGAATGGCGGTTCGCGACCTCGGGCTTGCACGGCTCGATGCGCTTCGCGCCGACCTGCCGCGCGAGGTTCTTCGTCGACACGGTGCGGTCGCCGTGCATCAGCACGATCAGCGGCTTCGCGTGTTCGTCCTCCATCACGAGCGTCTTCACGACGCTGTGCTCGTCGACGCCGAGCTGGCGCGCCGATTCGCCGGTGCCGCCGTGCTCGACGTAGTCGTACGGATGCTCGCCGAATGCAACGCCGTGGCGGCGCAGCAACTGGGTGGCCGGGGTTTCGGACACATGCCTGGATTTGCTCATGGCGGCATTTTAATGGTGAACGACCGGCGAGCGCGCAATTGTGCGCTCGCGCCGGCGGTATACTCGCGGCCCGTTTTCCGCCGGGCGGCCTGCTGCTGCACCGCAACGATTCCGCCCATCATCATTGCGGGCATCGCGAAGCGCTATTGCCCGAATGGCCGATTGTGGCGCGCCCGCCGTCATGGCACGATCGTTCGCCAACCTCGTCAGTCGCCGCCCGCCCCTTTTCTGGAGACGCCATGCCCTCGTCCCTCCGTTCTTCCGAGCCGCTCGACGTCAACGCACTGCTCGCGGCGCTGCCTCGCCGCATCGCCGACGTGCCCGCACGCCGGGCCGCGCAGGCGCCGGCGCATCCGGCGCTGATCGAGGACGCGCGCCGCCTGTCGTACGGCGACCTGTCGAGGGCCGTCGATGCAGCCGCCGCAATGCTCGCCCACCTCGGCGTGCAAGGCGGCGACCGCGTGATGATCGTCGCCGAAAACTGCGTCGCGCAGATCGTGCTGCTGTTCGCGGCAGCCCGCCTCGACGCGTGGGCGCTCGTGTCGAACGCGCGGCTGTCCGCCAGCGAGCTCGACGCGATCGCCGCGCACGCGCGGCCGAAGCTGATCGCGTTCACCACCGACGCATCGCCCGACGCACGCACGCATGCCGAACGGCACGGCGCGACACCTGCCGGCGCGCTGCCGGTCGACATCGGCGCATGGTCGTACCGCGTCGACCCGAGCGCGCCGGGCGAACCGGTCGCCGCCGACGGCGCCGCGCAATGCGCGGCGCTGATCTACACGACCGGCACGACCGGCACGCCGAAAGGCGTGATGCTGTCGCATCGCAACCTGCTGTTCATCGCGGCGACGTCGAGCTCGCTGCGCCGCGTGTCGCCCGACGACGTCGTCTACACGGTGCTGCCCGTGTCGCACGTGTACGGGCTCGCGTCGGTCTGCCTCGGCAGCCTGTACGCGGGCGCGACGCTGCGGCTCGCGCCGCGCTTCTCGCCCGAAGCCGTGCGCGTCGCGCTCGCCGACGAAGGCGTCACGATCTTCCAGGGCGTGCCCGCGATGCACGCGAAGCTGCTCGAACACCTGCACACGCAGGGCCACACGTGGCGCGCACCGCGCCTGCGCTTCGCGTATTCGGGCGGCTCGCCGCTCGACGCGAACCTGAAGGCGCGCGTCGAGCGCCTGTACGGCGTGCCGCTGCACAATGGCTACGGGATGACCGAGAGCAGCCCGACGATCACGCAGACGCCGCTCGATGCGCCGCGTACCGACAGCTCGGTCGGCGTGCCGATTCCCGGCGTGGAGATGCGGATCGTCGCGCCGGACGGCACCGACGTGCCGCCGGGCGAAGTCGGTGAGATCCGCGTGCGCGGGCCGAACGTGATGCTCGGCTACTACCGCAACGCGGACGCCACGCGCGCGGCCGTGTCGCCGGACGGCTGGCTGAGCACCGGCGATCTCGCGCGCCAGGAGGCGGACGGTGCGGTAACGATCGCGGGCCGCAGCAAGGAGTTGATCATCCGGTCGGGCTTCAACGTCTATCCGGTCGAAGTCGAGCAGGTGCTGAACGCGCATCCGGACGTCGTACAGGCGGCCGTCATCGGCCGCGCAGTCGAAGGCAACGAGGAAGTGCTCGCGTTCGTCGAGCGGGTGCCCGGCGCAACGGCGGACGAAGCGACGTTGCACGCCTGGTGCGCGGAGCGGCTCGCGCCTTACAAACGCCCCGCCCACATCCGCGTACTCGACGCGCTGCCGGCCGCGTCGACGGGCAAGGTGCTGAAGCACAAGCTGCGCGAACTGGTCTGAGTTGGGCAGGCCGTCGCACGTGGCGCGGGCGGCGCCACGCCGGATGCGCTAACCGCGCGGATGGTGTTGCGCGTGCAGCGTCTTCAGGCGCTCGCGTGCAACGTGCGTATAGATCTGCGTGGTCGAGATGTCGCTGTGGCCGAGCAGCAGCTGCACGACGCGCAGGTCGGCGCCATGGTTCAGCAGGTGCGTCGCGAACGCATGCCGCAGCGTGTGCGGCGACAGATGTGCGCGCACGTCCGCGTGCTGCGCATGGCGCTTGATGATGTTCCAGAACTGCTGGCGCGTCATCCCGTCGCCGCGCGCGGTCACGAACAGCGCGTCGGCCGCGCGCGCACCGAGCAGCGCCGGCCGCGCCTCGCGCAGGTAGCGCTCGATCCACCCTTGCGCGACTTCGCCGAACGGCACGAGCCGCTCTTTCGAGCCCTTGCCCATCACGCGCACCACGCCCTCGTTGAGCCCGACCTCGACGGTCTTCAGCATCACGAGCTCGCTCACGCGCAACCCGCTCGCATACATCAGCTCGAGCATCGTGCGATCGCGCAGGCCGAGCGGCGTGCCGATGTCGGGCGCGCCGAGCAGCGCCTCGACCTGCGCCTCCGACAGCGTCGACGGAAACCGGGCCGCCTGTTTCGCGGACGTGATCCGCAATGTCGGGTCGGCGCTCGCGCGATGCTCGCGCACGGCCCAGCCGTAATAGCGCCGGAACACGGACAGCCGCCGGTTCGACGATGTCGCCTTGCCGTCGCTGCGCGCGGCGATGTAGCCCGTCACCATCACTTCGTCGACCGAATCGAGCGACGCGTCGTGCGTGTCCGCCAGCCATTGTGAAAACAGCATCAGGTCGCGCCGATACGCGTCCAGCGTGTTGCGCGCAAGCCCGTGCTCGAGCCACAGCGCATCGCAAAACACATCGATCGACGCGCGGCTCGCGAGCAGCGCGGGGGACGCCGCGGCGGCATCGCCGTCGGCTTCGGGGGAAATCAGCGATTCACTCATCAGTACGGCACGCCTTCATGCGCCAGCAGCCAGCGCTTCACTTTCTGGTAATAACCGTTGTCGTCGTGGTTCGCGAAGCCGCCGAGTCCGCCCGCCGCGACGACGCGATGGCACGGAATCACGAGCGGAAAGTAGTTCGCGCCGCATGCCTGGCCCACCGCGCGCGGCGCGCTGCCGATCCGCTTCGCGACCTGCCCGTAGGTCAGCACCGTGCCGGGCGGAATATCGCTGATCACGTCCCACACACGGTGCTGGAACGCGCTGCCGACTTCGGCGAGCGGCAGGTCGAAGCGCGCCGACGCGCGCTCGAAATAACGTTCGATCTGCTTGACCGCACGCTTCGCGAGCGGCGAATCCGGATCGACCGACTTCACCGATTCGGGCAGATAGACGATCTCGCGCACCACCGCGGCCTCCGTGCGGATGCCGACCTTGCCGAACGGCGCGTCGATGACTGCATTGAACATGGCCCTCTCCTGACCGATGGGTACGCGCGGCACCACCGCGCGCCGACGACACTTTACGCCGCCTTCACGCGGCACGCAGCGCCCATTCGACATGCTCGCGCACGACCGGCGACGGATCGTCGGCCCGCGCGCGCAACGCGGCGACGATCGCGTCGCGCGCCTGCGGCGTGAGCCGGCCCGCGTCCGCGCGCAGCGCATTGCCGAGCCCGACCGCGAGATTGCGCAGCCAGCTTTCGTAGCCGATGCGCCGGATCGCACTGCCCTGCATCCGCGTATCGAACGCGTCCGTATCCCACGCAAACAGCTCGACGAGCGTCGCGCGATCGAGGCCGTGCCGCACGTCGAAATCGGCGACGGGCGCGGCCTGCGCGAACTTGTTCCACGGGCACACGAGCTGGCAATCGTCGCAGCCGTACACGCGATTGCCGATCATCGGCCGCAGCGGCTCGGGGATGCTGCCTTTCAGCTCGATCGTCAGGTACGAGATGCAGCGGCGCGCATCGACGCGGTACGGCTCGACGATCGCGCCGGTCGGGCAGGCGTCGATGCAGCGCGTGCAGCTGCCGCAGTGCGCGCCGGGCGTCTCGGGTGCGGTGTCGGGGGACGTGAGCGCGTCGGTCGGCAGCGGAACGTCGACGTAGATCTCGCCGAGGAAGAACAGCGAGCCCGCATCGCGCTGCAGCAACAGCGTGTGCTTGCCGCGCCAGCCGACGCCGGCCTTCTGCGCGAGCTCGACCTCGAGCACGGGCGCCGAATCGGTGAACACACGGTAGCCGAACGCGCCGATCTCCTGCTCGATGCGCTCGGCGAGCGTCTGCAGGCGGTTGCGCAGCACCTTGTGATAGTCGCGGCCGCGTGCGTAGATCGATACGACGGCCGCCTGCGGATCGTCGAGCCGGGCCCGTTCGCGCGCGCGCCAGTCGTGCAGTGCGAGCGCGCCCGGCCCGCTTTCAGCCGCGTCGGGGGCGAGCGTCTCGGCCGGCAGATAGGCGAGCCGCGCGGAGATCACGCGTCGCGTACCGGCCACAAGTTCGGCCGGACGCGCGCGTTTCATCCCATGTTTCGCCATATAATCCATTTCGCCGTGGTATCCGGCTTCCAGCCAGGCGGCGAGGCCAGCTTCGGCATCCGAGAGATCGGTATCGCTGATGCCGATCGCCCCGAAACCCAATTCGCGCCCCCACGCCCTGATGCGCGCGGCGAGCGCAGTCAACGCCGCATCGTCGAGCGCGCACGGTGCCGCGCCTTCGGCACGAGTCGAAGGCCTGTCGGATGCGGCGAGTTCCGGTAATCGGTTCATCGCACTATTTTACGAGAATGCCAGCCACGCCCAGCCATCCGCCTCACGACGCCATGCTGCCCGCCCCGCTCGCGGAGCGTGTGATCGCGCTCGCCGACGAAGCGGCGACCGAGGCCTTCGGCACCCGCTTCGCGCACGCGCTCGACGCGGCACGCACCGAGCTCGCCCGCGCGCATGCGTTCGACGGGCTGCAGATCCAGCTGGTCGGCGATCTCGGCGCGGGCAAGACGTCCCTCGTCCGCGCGATCCTGCGTGGCCTCGGCCACACGGGGCGCGTGCGCAGCCCGACCTATACGCTCGTCGAGCCGTACGCGCTCGAACGCGACGATGGGGAACTCGAGGTCTATCACTTCGATCTGTATCGTTTCAACGATCCGGCCGAATGGTCCGACGCAGGCTTTCGCGAATATTTCAATTCCAGCGCGATCTGCCTCGTCGAATGGCCGCAACAGGCGGGCACGCTGCTCGGCGTACCCGATCTGGTTTTCTCGCTCGACGTGGATGGCGACGGCCGCGTCCTCACCGTCCGGGCGTACAGCGCTTCAGGAAAGGCATGTCTCGAAAGATGTTGATCAAACCGTTCCGCTCGATCGAATCGGCGGCCACCGCGACGCACAACTGGCGGCGCCGCCAGATCCTGCGCGCGGGCGCGTCGACGCTGGTGCTCGGTCTCGTCGCACCGCGCATCGCGCACGCGTCGTCGGTGCTCGGCGTGCGCGTGTGGCCGGCGCGCGATTACACGCGCGTCACGATCGAATCCGACCAGCCGCTGCAGAATAGCCAACAGCTGCTGCAGGGTCCCGACCGTCTCGTGGTCGACCTGACCGGCCTCGACCTCGACCAGGCGCTGCGCGACCTCGTGTCGAAGATCGCGCCGAACGATCCGCAGATCCAGTCGGTGCGCGTGGGCCAGTATCAGCCGCACGTCGTGCGGATGGTGTTCGACCTGAAAGGTTCGGTGAAGCCGCAGGTGTTCACGCTGCCGCCAGTCGGCACCTACAAGTACCGGCTCGTGTTCGACCTGTATCCGGCCGTCGCGCCCGATCCGCTGTCCGACCTGATCGCGCAGACGGAACGCAAGGAACAGGCGCTCAACGACACCGCGCGCGCGCAGCAGATGCAGCCGCCGACCACGCTGGCCGGCCCGGGTACCCCGCCGCCCGCAGCGGGCGACAACAGCGACGCGTTCTTCCAGCGCTTCGCGCAGAACACGCCGGCCACGCCGCACACGCCGCCCGCCCCCCCTTCGACGCCCACGAAGCCGGCCGTCAAGCCGCCGCCCGTCATCGCGCGCCGCGACGACAGCGACGACGATGGCGACACCTACAAGTTCACCGCGCCGAAATCCGGCAAGGGCGGCACCGTGCGCCTGCTGACGGTGGCGATCGACCCGGGCCACGGCGGCGAGGATCCGGGCGCGATCGGCGGCGGCGGTACGTATGAGAAGCACATCGCGCTCGACATCGCGAAGAAGCTGCGCGCGAAGATCGACGGCGCGCCGAACATGCGCGCGATGATGACGCGCGACGCCGACTTCTTCGTGCCGCTGAACGTGCGCGTGCAGAAGGCGCGCCGCGTCGGCGCCGACCTGTTCGTGTCGATCCATGCCGACGCCTTCACGACGCCGTCCGCGCGCGGCTCGTCGGTGTTCGCGCTGTCCGACCACGGCGCGACGAGCGCCGCGGCGCGCTGGATGGCGAACAAGGAAAATTCGTCCGACCTGATCGGCGGCATCAACATCAAGACCGCGGACGCGGCCGTGAACCGCGCGCTGTTCGACATGTCGACGACCGCGCAGATCCGCGACTCGCTGCGCTACGGCAACTACGTGCTGAAGGAAGTCGGCGGCATCAACAAGCTGCACAAGGGCTCGGTCGAGCAGGCCGGGTTCGCGGTGCTGAAGGCGCCCGACATTCCGTCGATCCTCGTTGAAACGGCCTTCATCAGCAACCCGGAAGAAGAGAGCCGGCTGAACGACGACGGCTATCGCGACCAGATGGCCGACGCGATCTTCCGCGGCATCAAGCGCTATTTCGCCGCGAATCCGCCGCTCGCGAAGAGCCGGATGGCCTGACGGCCGTACCCGGCCACCCCGCCCCGCCGCCGGCACGCAATGCGTGCCGGCGCGTCACGACGCCGCGACGCGGCGCATCAGTTTCCCGCCGAACACGTTCACCGCGAGTCCGCCCATCACGAGCGCCGTGCCGATCACTTGCGCGCGCGTCAGATGCTCGTCGAGCAGCAGCGCCGACGACGCGAGACCGACGATCGGCACCAGCAGCGAGAACTGCGCGACCTGCGCGGCCGGATAGCGCGACAGCAGGCGGCTCCACAGCCCGTACCCGAGCAGCGTCGCGACGAACGCGAGATAGACGACCGCGAAGATCGACGCGCCGTTCAGGCCGGCGAGCGCGGTCGCAATCCGCTGCGGCCCTTCGAACCACAGCGACAGCAGGAAGAACGGCACGGGCGGCACGAGGCTGGCCCACACGACGAGCGACACGAGGTTCGCACGGCCGACCTTCTTCGTGACGATGTTGCCGAACGCCCACATCGCAGCCGAGCAGATCGTCAGCAGGAAGCCCGCGAGCGTCATCGCGCGGCCGCCCTGCGCCGCGATCACGACGAGCCCGCCCGCGGCGATCGCAAGACCGAGCAGGTTCTGCACGCGCAGCCGCTCGCCGAGGAACAGCATCGCGAACACGAGCGTGAAGAATGCCTGCGACTGCAGCACGAGCGACGCGAGGCCGGCCGGCATGCCGACGTACATGCCGGTGAACAGGAACACGAACTGGCCGAGCTGGATCGTCGCGCCGTACAGCACCAGCAGGCGCCACGGAATCTGCGGCCGGCGCACGAAGAACACCGCGGGCACGGCCGCGAGCGTGAAGCGCAGCGCACCGAGCAGCATCGGCGGCATGCCGTGCAGGCCGACCTTGATCACGACGAAGTTCACGCCCCACGCCAGGATCACGACCAGCGCAAGCAGCAAGTCCTTCGGGGCCATCATCGGCGTCTCCTCGATTGTCGGATGTTTTCTGAAGCCGGTCAGTCTACCGGGTTTCGCCGCCCGGCCCGATACCCGCGCGAGGGGCATGGAATCGGCGGCGGGCGCAGCGGCTTGTGCAGCGCAGCGGCTTGCGCGACGCGATGAATGCCGCACGACGCGTGCCTGCCGCGGCCGCATCGCGCCGCGCGTCTTTCGCGTTCGCCGTCACGCGCGCCGCCAGTACAATGACCGACAATCCAGCCGTTCCCCACGAGGCCACCATGACCGACTCGATCAAAGCCCTGCTGAAGCCGCACGTGCGCGACATCGGCAACCTGCAGGTGCGCCGCACGCTGCCCGCACTCGCCGCGCGCCTCGTCGGCCCGTTCATTTTCTTCGATCACATGGGGCCCGCCACGCTGCCACCCGGCACGGGGCTCGACGTGCGCCCGCATCCGCATATCGGCCTCGCCACCGTCACCTACCTGTTCGACGGCGCGATCCTGCACCGCGACAGCCTCGGCTCGCTGCAGGAGATCGTGCCGGGTGACGTGAACTGGATGACGGCCGGCCGCGGCATCGTCCACTCCGAGCGCACGCCCGACGCGCAGCGCGAAAACGGCCACACCGTGCACGGGATCCAGACCTGGGTCGCGCTGCCGCAGGCGCACGAGACGACCGAGCCGTCGTTCGAGCATCATGCAGCCGACACGCTGCCGAAGCGCGACGAGGACGGCGTCGCGCTGACGGTGATCGCCGGCGATGCGTTCGGGCTGCGCTCGCCGGTCACGACGTTCTCGCGCACGCTGTACGTCGCGGCCGAATTCGCGGCCGGCGGCCGTCTCGCACTCGACGCGTCGCACGAGGAGCGCGCGGTCTACGTGGTCGACGGCGAGCTCGCGATCGACGGCACGCCGGTGCCGGCCGAGCAGATGGCCGTGCTCACGCCCGGCGTCGCGGTCACGCTGACGAGCGCCGGCGGCGCGCGTGCGATGCTGCTCGGCGGCGACAAGATCGACGGCGAGCGCTTCATCGAATGGAATTTCGTCGCCAGCAGCCGCGAAGCGATCGAGCGCGCGAAAGAAGCCTGGACGCGCCAGGAAATGGGCAACGTGCCGGGCGAGACGGAGTGGATTCCGCTGCCCGAGTCGAAGCCGCGTTGAAAAAGGGGCGCGCCGCCCCCATCCTGACGACATTCGAACCGAAGAGAACGCCATGGACACCACGCTTGCCACATTCGAGAAAGACGTCATCGAGGCGTCGCTGGACGCACCCGTGCTGGTCGACTTCTGGGCGCCGTGGTGCGGCCCCTGCAAGACGCTCGGCCCGCTGCTGGAAAAGCTCGAAGGCGACTACGAAGGCCGCTGGAAGCTCGTGAAGGTCAACGTCGACGAGAACCAGGAACTCGCCGCGCACTTCCAGACGCGCAGCATCCCGCACGTGATCGCGTTCGCCGACGGGCGCCCGGTCGACCAGTTCGTCGGCGTGCTGCCCGAAGGCCAGCTGCGCGCGTTCCTCGACCGGCTGCTGCCGGCGCCCGAGGAAGCCGAACGGCGTGCCGCGCAGTATGCGATGGCCGAGGCGCGCTACGACGACGCACTCACGCACCTCGAGGCGGCGCTCGCGCTGAACCCGGGCTTCGACGACGCACGCCTCGATTTGATCGAACTGCTGCTCGCGAACAACCAGGTCGACGCCGCGCGTGACGAGGCCGAGCGCCTGTCGCCGCAGACCGTGCAGAACGGCGATCCGCGCTACCAGGCGATCAAGACCCGTTTCGACGCACTCGAAGCCACGGCCGACCTGCCGCCGACCGATGCGCTCGAAGCGCGCATCGCGGCGAACCCGGCCGACCTCGACGCGCGCTTCGACCTCGCGCAGAGCCTGATCGCGCGGCGCGCGTACGAAGGCGCGGTGGAACAATTGCTGGAAATCGTCACGCGCGACCGCGCGTACGGCGACGATCTCGGCCGCCGCACGCTGATCTCGGTGTTCGAGCTGGCCGGCGATCGCCCCGACCTCGTCGCGGGGTGGCGACGCAAACTGAGCATGGCGCTCAACTGAACTGACGTGGCACCGGCCGGGCTGCAACGGCCCGGCTGCCGGATCACCACGTTACGCACGGCGCGTGTCACGCGCCGCAGCATTCCTCGACGACCGCGGTGTACAGCGGCTCAGCCGGCGGCCTGCGCCGCGATCGCGCGCAGCGCATGCGCGGCGGCCGCGAAGCCGAAGCTCGCGGTCACGCACACGCTCGAACCGAACCCTGCGCAGTTGAGCCCCGCGACGTGCGCGGCCGCGGACGGCTCGGCGCCGTCCTCGAGGTCGCAGGCGGCCGCTTCCGGATAGATCAGCGGCTCGTCCGAATACACGGCGCTGACCTTGAAACGCGCCTTCGGCCCGCGCGGAAACCCGTGCTGCTTGCGCAACTGCGCGCGCACTTTCGACAGCAGCGGATCCTGGATCGTCAGCGCGAGATCGTCGATCCGGATGCGCGTCGGGTCGAGCTGGCCGCCCGCCCCGCCGACCACGACGAGCGGCTGGCGCTTCGCGACGCACCACGCGATCAGCGCAACTTTCGTACGCACGCTGTCGATCGCGTCGATCACGTAGTCGAAGCCGCCGCCGAGCAGCGCGTCGAAGTTGTCGGGCTCGACGAAATCCTCGATCCGGTTCACGCGGCACGCGGGATCGATCAGCGCGATCCGCTCGGCCATCGCGTCGACCTTCGGCTTGCCGTAATTGCCGTCGAGCGCGTGGATCTGCCGGTTCGTATTGCTTTCGGCGACGTTGTCGAGGTCGATCAGCGTCAGCGTGCCGACCGCATTGCGCGCGAGCGCCTCGGCCACCCACGACCCGACGCCGCCGATCCCGATCACCGCGACGTGCGCGCGCTCGAACGCGGCGGCGGCCGGCGCGCCGTACAGGCGCGCCACGCCGCCGAAACGCCGCGCGCGATCCACGTCAAGCTGGATTTCCGGGGTCGGGGTAAGATCAGAGGAACTGGGCGGGGCAGCGTCGGCGACGGACATGGCAGCAAGGAAAACGTAAGTCGTGCAGCCCTCTATTTTGCCTGAACTCCTCGCTCGCAAGCGCCACTGTGCACGCACGTTTCCTGCGCGTTGGCTACAATGGTTCCAGATTGAAGCGTTTGCATAACATGACGACTCTCGCCGATCTCCGCATCAATTACTCACGTGCTTCGCTCGACGAAGCCGACGTCGCCCACGACCCCTTCGCCCAGTTCGACCGCTGGTTCAAGGAGGCGCTCGCCGCCAAGCTGCCCGAGCCGAACACGATGACGCTCGCGACCGTCGGCGACGACGGCCGGCCGTCGGCACGCATCGTGCTCATCAAGGGCGTCGACGAACGCGGGTTCGTCTTCTTTACCAATTACGAAAGCCGCAAGGGGCGCGATTTAGCCGCGCACCCGCAGGCCGCGCTGTTGTTCTACTGGATCGAGCTCGAGCGCCAGGTGCGCATCGAAGGCCGGATCGAGAAAACCAGCGCAGAAGAAAGCGACCGCTATTTCGCGTCGCGCCCGCTCGGCTCGCGCATCGGCGCCTGGGCGTCGGAGCAGAGCGCGGTGATCGACAGCCGCGCGACGCTCGAAGCGCAGGAAAAGGCCGTCAGCGAACGCTTCGGCGACAACCCGCCGCGCCCGCCGCACTGGGGCGGCTACCGCCTCGTGCCCGACTCGATCGAGTTCTGGCAGGGCCGCCCGTCGCGGCTGCACGACCGCCTGCTCTACACGCGCGACGCCGGTACGTCGCACGGCTGGTCGATTTCGCGCCTGTCGCCTTAAGCGCGGCGCCGGCGCGCGCCGGTCGTGTCTCGTGTTGCATCCGGGCGCCCGCCTCGCAAGCGGCGGGCGCCGGTCAAGATACTTGGCTGTATTCGATTCAACGAACAAACGGAGAATCCAAATGTTCTGGGAAAAGAAGCTGGCACAGTGGGCGGACGAAGTACGGGCGAAAGCGAACATACCGGCGCGCCTCGTGCTGTGGAACGGCGATCAGCTCGATTTCGGCACCTTCAGCGCGCCGCAGGTGACGCTGAAGGTCAACAGCGCGTCGGCGTTGCCGCTCCTGCTCGAACCGAGCCTCGACAATCTCGGCGAGGCGTACGTGAAGGGCAAGATCGACATCGAGGGCAAGCTGTCGGACATCATCAACATCGGCTACTCGCTCGCGCGCAGCACGGTGACGAGCGCGAGCAAGCTGGCGCGCGTGAAGCGCTACTTCAATCACTCGAAGAGCACCGACAAGAAGGCAATCCAGTATCACTACGACGTCTCGAACGAGTTCTACAAGCTGTGGCTCGACGAGAACATGGTGTACTCGTGCGCGTACTTCGAGAACGGCGACGAGGATCTCGCCACCGCGCAGATCAAGAAGATCGACCACATCCTCACCAAGATCCGGCTTCAGCCCGGCCAGCGCCTGCTCGACATCGGCTGCGGCTGGGGCGCGCTCGTGCTGCGCGCCGCGCAGAAGTTCGGCGCGCAGTGCCTCGGCGTCACGCTGTCGCAGAACCAGTTCGACCTGGCAACCGCGCGCGTGAAGGCCGCCGGGCTGGAAGACAGGATCGAGATCCGGCTGCAGGACTACCGCGAGATCGACGGCCAGTTCGACCGCATCACGAGCGTCGGGATGTTCGAGCACGTCGGGCGCAAGAACCTGCCGCTCTATTTCTCGCGCATCCACGACCTGCTCGCCGACGACGGCATCGCGATGAACCACGGCATCACGTCCACCGACGCGGAAAGCGGCGAGACGGCGCTCGGCGGCGGCGAGTTCATCGACCGCTACGTGTTCCCGGACGGCGAACTGCCGCACATCAGCCTCGCGCTGGAAGCCGCACAGCGCGGCGGCCTCGAAGCGATTGACGTCGAAAGCCTGCGGCGGCACTATGCGCGCACGCTCGATATCTGGACGGAAAACTTCGAGGCGAAGGCCGACGCCGCGCGACAACTCGTCGACGACGAAAAATTCCGTATCTGGCGCGTGTATCTGGCCGGCTGCGCGTATGCGTTCGAGCATGACGACGTGTCGATCTTCCAGATCGTGTGCCGCAAGGCCGGGCAGAGCGCGAAAACGCTGCCGTGGTCGCGGCGCTATATGTACGAACACGCGCTGCCGCGCTAGGCGGCGCTTCACGCTGGGCATGCATGGGTGACGGCAGGACGCGGCGCAAGGCGCCGCCGGAACGACGACAGCACGACGATGCGGACGCGCCGCACGCCGACGGGCAATTCGACCTGTTCGGCGTGCCGGCCGACACTGCACGCGCGTCGCCCGACAACGATGGCCCGCCTGCCGATTCAGACGGACAGGTGAACCCGGACGCGCCTGACGACGCGCAGCCGGCACCGCGCATCCGCACCCACCCCCGTTCTTCCGACGAAACACCGCCCGCCGCTTCGGGCCTGCTGTGGGACGAGCCGTCCCCGCCCGCTGAGCCGCCGAAGAAAGGCCGGCGCCGGCGCGGCGTGCTGCCCGCGCCGATCGCGCCGGATGTGGCCGACGCAGCGGCCGGCCTGCCGCCGAACGTCCGGCTCGGCACGTCGTCGTGGACCTTCCCGGGCTGGGACGGCATCGTCTACGACGGCGATTTTGCTCAGACGAAACTCTCGCGCGAAGGGCTCGAAGCGTACGGCGCGCATCCGCTGCTGAAGAGCGTGAGCCTCGACCGGTCGTTCTACGGCCCGCTGTCGGTGGCCGACTACCTGCGCTACGCGCAGCAGGTGCCCGACGATTTCCGCTTCGTCGTGAAGGCGCCGGCCTCCGTGACCGACGCGGTGATCCGCGGCCGGCGCGGCGAACCGTCGGGACCGAACCCGACCTTCCTCGACGCGGATCTCGCCACCCGGGAATTCGTGCAGCCATGCGTCGAAGGGCTCGGCCGGAAAGCCGGCGTGCTCGTGTTCCAGTTCTCGCCACTGCCCGACCCGTTGCTCGCGCAGCCGGCCGAACTGATCGACCGGCTCGCCGCGTTCTTCGCGGCGCTGCCGCCGCTGCCGCCGGAAGCCGACTGCACCCGCTACGCGATCGAGATTCGCGACGCGAGCCTGCTCACGCCGCGCTTCATCCGCGCGCTCGCCGCGCTCGGCGTGCGCTACTGCGTCGGCCTGCACGCGCGGATGCCCGACCCGCTGCGCCAGGCGGCCGCGCTCGCGCTGCTCGACGGCGACGCGCCGGGCCCGCTGATCGTGCGCTGGAGCCTGCACGGCGGCTTCAAGTATGAACAGGCGAAAGCGAAGTACGAGCCGTTCGACAAGCTCGTCGACGAGGATCCGGCCACGCGCTCGGCGCTCGCCGAACTGGCCGCGCGCTATGCGCTGGCCGGGCAGCCGGTGATCATCACGATCAACAACAAGGCGGAAGGCTCCGCGCCGCTGTCGTGCATCGCGCTTGCGCGCGAGATCGCCGCCGCATGCGCACAGTGGCGCAACGAGGCGGCTTGATACCCGCCTGATACCGGCTTGCGCCGGACGTGGTCGCGCTTACGCGCCGCGCAGCGACTTCAGACGGTGCGAGAACTTCTGACGGAATTTCGCGAGCTTCGGCCCGATCACGACCGAGCAGTAGCCCTGCCCCGGGTTACGCGCATAGTAGTTCTGGTGATAATCCTCGGCCGGCCAGTAGTTGTCGTCGAGCGGCACGACTTGCGTGACGATCGGCTGCCCGAACACCTGCTCGCGCTCCAGTTCGCGGATCACGTCGAGCGCCGTGTCGCGCTGCGCGTCCGAATGGGTGAACACGACCGAACGGTACTGCGTGCCGACGTCGTTGCCTTGCCGGTTCAACTGGGTCGGATCGTGCGTCGCGAAGAAGATCTCGAGGATCTCGCGATAGCCGATGCGTGCCGGATCGAATGTCACGTTGACGACTTCCGCGTGGCCCGTATCGCCCTCGCAGATGTCGCGATAGCCGGGATTGCGCGTATGGCCGCCCGCGTAGCCCGACTGGACGGCCGTCACGCCGTCGACGTCGAGAAACACCGCCTCCGTGCACCAGAAACACCCGCCTCCCAATGTCGCCGTTTCAAGCATCTCGTTCACCATGAAATCAGTCCCTCGTTGATGTCGGCAGCCGGCGCGCATGTGCCGGCGCCACCGTTCCGTCTCGCCGCTGCCCACCCGCGTGCGGGTCGCAACGGCACTTCGGCAAGTATCTCACTCGCGCGCGAACCTGACAGAGCGCACAGGTGCCGCGCGCGACCGGCCGCCCGTTTTCTCGACTACACTTAGGCACGCGCGAGCGCGGCGGCAAACCTGCTGTCTCGCGCAACGCACCCGAAGCATGCCCGACCCTGATGCAAACATCATCTGCCGGAACATCGCTATGCATGCCTTAACAGACATCACCCGCGTCACTCGCCCGGACGTCGCCGCGTCGCGGGCCGCGGCTTCGATCGCATCACCCCCTTGCCGCGCATCCGCCTCGCTCCGCGTTCGGCGATCCGGCACACCGCGTCTTTCCGCTTTCACGATCTGATGCACGGCGTCGCACGCTCACCGACGCGTGCATCCGCCTGCCGATCGCTCCCGCCGGCGTGATGCGCGCCGTGCGGCAACCCGGATTCGCACGCCCACGACGAACGGCCGTGCGACCACGATCCGACACCATCGAGAGGGCATCACCATGAGCATGCGGCCTGACCCGACTTTTCACGCTTCGCCGGAACTTGCGATGCAGGCGCCGCCCGAAGCGTTTGCCTATACGTTGTTGCTGAGCCCCGATTTTTCCAGACCCGACGCGCTCGCCGTGATCGACGTGAAGCCCGGCTCGTCGACCTACGGAAAAATCGTGCACACGGTGACGATGCCGAACACTGGCGACGAGTTTCATCACTTCGGCTGGAATGCCTGTTCGTCGTCGCTGTCGCCGCTGACCGGCCATGCGTTCCTCGAACGCCGCTTCCTGATCATCCCCGGCCTGCGCTCGTCGCGCATCTACGTGATCGACACGAAGCCGCATCCGACGCAGGCGCGCATCCACAAGATCATCGAGCCCGACGAGGTCTTCTCGAAGACCGGCTATTCGCGGCCGCACACCGTTCATTGCGGGCCCGAGGGCATCTACGTGAGCACGCTCGGCGGCGCGGGCAAGGACGGCACCGACGGCGCGCCCGGCATCTTCATCATGGATTGCGAGACCTTCGACGTGCTCGGCCGCTGGGAGATCGATCGCGGCCCGCAGGACAAGCACTACGACTTCTGGTGGAACCTGCCGCGCGACTACATGGTGTCGAGCGAATGGGCGCTGCCGCCGCAATTCGAGAACGGGATCGTGCCCGAGGACCTGCTCGCGAACAAATACGGGCACCGGCTGCATTTCTGGGACCTGCGCGCGCGTCGCAACGTGCAGACGATCGATCTCGGCGCGCAGCACCAGATGGCGCTCGAAGTGCGGCCCGCGCACGACCCGGCGCGCGAATACGGGTTCGTCGGCGTCGTGGTCGACACGACCAATCTCGAAGGCTCGATCTGGACGTGGTGGCGCGAAGGCGGCAAGTTCCATGTGAAGAAAACCGCGACGATCCCCGCGGAGCCGGCCGCGGCCGATGAACTGCCGCCGCTGCTCAAGGGATTCGGCGCGGTACCGCCGCTCGTGACCGACATCGACCTGTCGCTCGACGATCGCTTCCTCTATGTGTCCTGCTGGGGCACCGGCGAGATGCGCCAGTACGACGTGTCGGACCCGCACAACCCGGTGCTCGCGGGGTCGGTCCGCATCGGCGGCATCGCGCGCCGCGCGCCGCATTCGAACGGCCGCACGTTCGCGGGCGGCCCGCAGATGGTCGAGATCAGCCGCGACGGGAAGCGCGTGTACTGGACCAACTCGCTCTATTCGACGTGGGACGACCAGTTCTATCCGGACGGCGTGCCGGGCGCACAGGTGCTCGCGCACGTGGGGCCGGAAGGCGGGATGACGCTCGCCGACGATTACTGGGTCGAGTTCCCCGACGGCTATCGCGCGCACCAGATCCGGCTCGAAGGCGGCGACTGCTCGACCGACTCGTTCTGCTATCCGTCGGTCAAGCGTTGAACACCGGCTTGCACGCCCCGTTCGCGCTGTGGGCGGCCGTGCTCGCGAGCGGGGTGTATCACGGGCTCAACCCCGCGATGGGCTGGCCGCTCGCGGTGTCGAACGCGCTGATGACGCGCCGCGGCGGCGCGCTCGTCGCGGCGCTCGGCTATCTGGCGCTCGGCCATGCGCTTGCGGTCTTCGCGGTGATGCTGCCGTTCGGGCTGCTCGCCGCGCTGCTCGCGTGGCAAACGGCGATCCGGATCGGCGCAAGCGCACTCGTGATCGGCTTCGGCGCCGTGCTGCTGATCCGGCGCCGGCATCCGCGGGCGCTTGCGCGGATTCCGCCCGCGCGGCTCGGCCTGTGGTCGTTCGCGGTCGCGATCGCGCATGGCGCGGGGCTGATGCTGGTACCGATTTACCTGGGGCTGTGCGGGCTCGACCAGGATGCCGGCCATCGCGCGGCGGCCACGCTCGTCGATGCGCATCTCGGGATGGCGCTCGTCGTCGCGGCCGTGCATGCCATCGCGATGATCGGCGCGGGCGGCGGGCTCGCGTGGCTCGTGTACCGCTATCTCGGGCTGAAGTTCGTATCGCGGAGCTGGTTCAATCTCGACGCGGTGTGGGCGTCGAGCCTGATCGTGACGGGCGCGTTGTCGCTCGGTCTGGCGGCGGCGCGATAGTGCGGGGGAACCTGCGGCCGAGGTCGAGCACGGGTGCCGGGCGGCGCGGCGGCCCCGCACGAACGACACGACAGAACGGCCGTGCCGGCTGCGTGCCATTGAGGATCCGTCGGCGCGCCGCAGTGTTCGCTACGTCACCCTGCCCCCGCAATGCGCCGTCCGGCCGGGCCCGGCGGCCCCGATTCCGCTAAAATCGGGCCATGCGCACCCCTTCCTCCTCGACCGCCTTGTCGCCTTTCGTCCGCCGTGCCCGCCCTGCCCGCGTCGCGCCGCGCCCGCCCGTCTCGTTCCGGATGGCCGCGCGATGACCCACGCCAATCCTCCGGATTTCGACTCGGCCGCCTTCCGGCAAGCACTCGGCCAGTTCGCCACGGGCGTGACGGTGATCACGACGCGCGCGCCGTCCGGCCAGCTGATCGGCATCACCGCCAGCTCGTTCAACTCGGTGTCGCTCGATCCGCCGCTCGTGCTGTGGAGCCTCGCGCACAAATCGGCGTCGACGCCCGTGTTCCGCGGCAACAGCCATTACGTGGTGAACGTGCTCGCGGCATCGCAGCTCGACCTGTGCAAGCGCTTCTCGACCTACAAGGGCGATCGCTTCGAAGGAATCGCGCATGCGGCCGGCAACTCGGGGATGCCCGTGCTCGACGGCGCGCTCGCGTGGTTCGAATGCCACAACCGCAGCCGCTACGATGAAGGCGACCATGTGATCTTCGTCGGTGAAGTGGAGCGCTGCGGCGTGCGCGCGGAATCCGACACGGCACCGCCGCTCGTGTTCCACGGCGGCGGCTTCCACGGCCTTACACCGCTTTGATCGCCCCCGTGCGCGCCAGCCCGACCGGCGCGCCGGCTTCATCCTTCAGCGTCTGCAGCACGATGTTCGAACGGATGTCCATCACGCCCGGCGCCTTGTAGAGCCGGTTCAGCACGAAATCCGAATAGTGCTTGAGGTTGTGCGCGAGCACGCGCAGCAGATAGTGGCTTTCGCCCGTCACGACGAACGCGCCGACCACCTCCGGCCATTCGCGCAGCGCTTCCGCGAAGCGCTCGTGCCATTGATTCTCTTCGTTGCGCATCGACACCTGAACGAACGCCTCGAGCTCGAAGCCGAGCTTCTCGCGGCTCAGGCACGCGCGATAGTGCTCGATCACGCCCTGCTCCTCGAGCAGGCGCATGCGGCGCAGACAGGCGGATGGCGAAAGCGAAATCCGTTCCGCCAGGTCGAGATTGCTGATTCTGCCCTCTTCCTGCAGTACCGCCAGAATCCGGCAGTCGGTGGCATCGAGCGTGATCGCGTGCATTTTTGGTCCCCGTTTTCCCTCTGAGTCGAATTATCTGCCAATCGGGCGGATTGTCCATGTTTATTTCGCAAGCACTTTCTACGAGCGTCCACCTATCATTCGAAGGACCGACTCACCGAATCGTCATGCCATGGACACCCTCTGGGACATCTCGCCGCCTGTCAGCCCCGCCACCCCCGTGTGGCCGGGCGATACGCCGGTTTCCGTCGAACGCGTGTGGCGGATGGAGGCTGGCTCGCCGGTCAACGTCGCGCGCCTGACGCTGTCGCCGCACACGGGCGCGCATTGCGACGCGCCGCTGCACTACGACGCCGACGGCGCGCCGATCGGCGCCGTGCCCCTCGACACCTACCTCGGCCCGTGCCGCGTGATCCATTGCATCGGCGCATCGCCGGTCGTGCAGCCGGCCGACGTCGCGGCCGCGCTCGACGGCGTACCGCCTCGCGTGCTGCTGCGCACCTGTGCGCGCGCCAGCGTCGACGAGTGGGACAGCGACTTCTGCGCGGTCGCGCCCGAGACCGTCGACCTGCTCGCCGCGCACGGCGTGAAGCTGATCGGCATCGATACGCCGTCGCTCGACCCGCAGGAATCGAAGACGATGGATTCGCATCGCCGCGTGCGCGCGCACCGGATGGCAATCCTCGAAGGCATCGTGCTCGACGATGTGCCGCCCGGCGACTACGAACTGATCGCACTGCCGCTGAAATTCGCGACGCTCGACGCGAGCCCCGTGCGCGCGGTGCTGCGCGCGCTGCCCGCGCGTGCCGCCTGATTACCCCGACCTACGACCTCACATCATGATGATCAAGACCCGTGAAGACGCGCTCGCGCTCGACCGCGACGATGCGCTCGCCCCGCTGCGCGACCAGTTCTCCCTGCCCGACGGCGTGATCTACCTCGACGGCAACTCGCTCGGCGCGCAGCCGCGCGCATCGGCCGCCCGCGCGCTGCAGGTGATCGACGCCGAATGGGGCGAAGGCCTGATCCGCAGCTGGAACACGGCCGGCTGGTTCGCGCTGCCGCGCCGTCTCGGCGACAAGCTCGCGACGCTGATCGGCGGCGCGCCCGGCGAGACGGTCGTGACCGATACGATCTCGATCAACCTGTTCAAGCTGCTGTCGGCGATGGTGCGCCACCAGGCCGAGCGCGCGCCCGAACGCCGCGTGATCGTGTCGGAACGCTCGAACTTCCCGACCGACCTGTATATCGCGCAGGGGCTGATCGAGCAGCTCGGCGGCGACTACGAACTGCGCCTGATCGACGACCCGGCCGACCTGCCCGGCGCGCTCGGCGCGGACACGGCCGTCGCAATGATCACGCACGTGAACTACCGCACCGGCTACATGCACGACATGCCGGCCGTCACGCAACTCGTGCACGACGCCGGCGGGCTGATGCTGTGGGATCTCGCGCACTCGGCCGGCGCGGTGCCGGTCGACCTGAACGGCGCACGCGCGGACGGCGCGGTCGGCTGCACGTACAAGTACCTGAACGGCGGCCCCGGTTCGCCCGCCTTCGTGTGGGTGCCGCATCGTCATCACGCGCACTTCTCGCAGCCGCTGTCCGGCTGGTGGGGCCACCGCGCACCGTTCGCGATGCAGCCCGGCTTCGCGCCCGATCCGGGCATCGCACGCTTCCTGTGCGGCACGCAGCCGATCGTGTCGATGTCGATGGTCGAATGCGGGCTCGACGTGTTCCTGCAGACCGACATGCACGCGATCCGCCGCAAGTCGCTCGCGCTGACCGACGCGTTCATCGCGCTCGTCGAAGCACGCTGCGCGGGCCTGTCGCTGAAGCTCGTCACGCCGCGCGCGCATCACCAGCGCGGCTCGCAGGCGAGCTTCGAGCATCCACACGGCTACGAAGTGATGCAGGCGCTGATCGCGCGCGGCGTGATCGGCGACTACCGTGAGCCGTACGTGCTGCGCTTCGGTTTCACACCGCTCTATACGCGCTTCGCCGACGTGTGGGATGCCGTCGAGACGCTGCGCGACATCCTCGCCACCGATGCGTGGAAGGCGCCCGAGTTCGCCGAGCGCGGCGCGGTGACCTGATCGGCCTTGCCCGGCGCGCGCGAGCCGCGCGCCGCGCCCCCGTCATTCAAATCTGGAGAGAGTCGTGAATTCTGGTCATATGCAGCCACCCGGCGGCGACGCGCCGGCGGGCTGCCCGTTCTCGGGCGCACGCGCCGCGCATTCGTCACAAGCGGCCCCGGCCGCGCACGAAGCATCGCACGTGCCCGGCGATGCCGGCTGGCACAACGCGCAGCTCGATTTCTCGAAATCGATGAGCTACGGCGACTACCTGTCGCTGAATTCGATCCTCGACGCGCAGCATCCGCTGTCGCCCGATCACAACGAGATGCTGTTCATCATCCAGCATCAGACGAGCGAGCTGTGGATGAAGCTCGCGCTGTTCGAGCTGCGCGGCGCCCTCGACGCGGTGCGCACCGACGCGCTGCCGCCCGCGTTCAAGATGCTCGCCCGCGTGTCGCGCATCCTCGAGCAACTGGTGCAGGCGTGGAACGTGCTGTCGACGATGACGCCGTCCGAATATTCGGCGATGCGCCCGTATCTCGGGCAATCATCGGGTTTCCAGTCTTATCAGTACCGGCAACTCGAATTCCTGCTCGGCAACAAGAACGTGCAGATGCTGCAGCCGCATGCGCACCGGCCCGACATCCTCGAACAGGTGCGTGCGACGCTCGAGGCGCCGTCGTTCTACGACGAAGTCGTGCGCCTGCTCGCGCGGCGCGGCTTCCCGATCGCGGCGGAGCGGCTCGAGCGCGACTGGACCCAGCCGACCCGGCACGACGAGACGGTCGAAGCCGCGTGGCTCGAGGTGTACCGTCACCCGCAGCAGCACTGGGAACTCTACGAGATGGCCGAGGAACTCGTCGATCTCGAGGATGCGTTCCGCCAGTGGCGCTTCCGTCACGTGACGACCGTCGAGCGCATCATCGGCTTCAAGCAGGGCACGGGCGGCACGAGCGGTGCGCCGTACCTGCGCAAGATGCTCGACGTCGTGCTGTTCCCAGAGCTCTGGCACGTGCGCACCACGCTGTAACGCACCACTCGCTCCCGGGCCCGCCCGCCGTCACGACGACGTGCGGGCCAGCTCCTCCCCTTCGCGCGGCTGCACGGCCGCGCGCGACAGCCGCGGGATATGCCGTCGCACGACGAGCAGCGCGACGCAGACAATCCCCATCGCGATCGCCAGCATCGTCAGATAGGCCGTGGCGCCGCCCGTGGTGATCACGATCGCGCCCGCGAACGCACTGAGGATCGCGCCGAGCCGGCCGAACGCGAGTGCGCTCGCGGTGCCCGTCGCGCGCACGGCCGTCGGGTAGATGTACGCACAGAGCGCGTACATCGTCGACTGCACCGCGTTGACGAACAGTCCGTGCAGGCCGAGCCCGACGATCAGCCAGCCCGTGTGGCGGCCCGCATCGACACCCATCAGCCACACCGCACTCGCCGCGCCGCCGATACTGCACAGCACGAGCGGCCAGCGCGACCCGGCACGCGCGATCGTCCACGCGCACAACAGCGCACCGATCACGCCGCCGAGGTTGTACGCGGTGAGCCCCGTCCCCGCGACCGACACGCTCAGCCCGCTCGCCGCCAGCATCGTCGGCAGCCAACTGAACGCCGCATACACGGCAAGCAGGCACATGAAGAACGCGCACCACAACGCGATCGTGTCGCGCGCCTGGCCGCTCGCGAACAGCGCGCCGAAGCCGCCGCGGCCGCCCGCCGTGCGTGCGTCCCTCATGTCGGTGAAGGCGGTGCCCGGCGCGACGGGCCGCTCCATCCGCGCGAGCAGCGCGCCGAGTTCCGGCCAGCGCGCGGGGCGCCGCGCGAGATAGCGCGGCGATTCGGGCAGCGCACGCACGAGCACGAAGCCGAGCACGAGCGGCAACGCGCCGCCCGCGAAGAACAGCCCGCGCCAGCCATAGCGCGGCAGCATCTCGTGCGCGAACAGGCCGGCCAGCATCCCGCCGAGCGGCACGCAGACGATCGTCGCGGTCACCATCATCGTGCGACGCCGCGCGGGCGTGTATTCGGCCGTCATCGTCGTGGCCGTCGGCAGCGCGCCGCCAATCCCGAGGCCTGCTACGAAGCGCAGCACCGCGATCGCGGTGACGTCCGGTGCGAAACCGATCGCGCAGGTCGCGATGCCGAACAGGAACACGCTGCCGATCACCGCCTGGCGGCGGCCGAAGCGGTCAGCGACGATCCCCGCGCACGCACTGCCGATGCCCATCCCGATCAGCCCGGCCGCCACCGCCGGCGCGAACGCGCCACGCGTGATGCCCCATTCGCGGATCAGCACCGGAATCGCGAAGCCGATCAGCTGGCCGTCGAAGCCGTCGAGCACGATCGCGAGCGCGGCGAGCAGCACCACGCAGCGCTGCATCGTCGTGAACGGCCCGTCGTCGAGCGTCGCGCCGATGTCGACGGACGGAGGCAGCAATCCGTCGCGCGTGCTCATGCGACCTCCCGTGTACCGCGCTTACGCGGCAACATGCGCGAGCGGCGCGCGGCAAGACAACGGCATTCGATGGCGTTCATGGCGTCTCCATTTGCCCGGGCTGGCGCGGTAGCGCGTGCCCGGATCTCGTGCTGCGCAGGCGGCCGGTGTCGACGCATCGGCGCCGGCTCCGGTGTCTCGTCCAACCCGTTGCGATCGGGCGCCGTCGCCTGCGCGCGACGCGCTCGTTTCGTCGTGCGGCGCAAGCCGCGCCGCCAGCCTGATGCTCAGTTCATCCGTGCGTCGATCAGCCGGACCAGCGCAAGCAGCGTCTCGGCGTGCGGTACCGCGACACCCGCTTCGCGCGCGGCCGCGACGACCTTGCCGCTGATCGCTTCGATTTCCGTGCGGCGGCCCGCGAGCACGTCCTGCAACATCGACGGGCGATGGCCGCGATGCGCGCCGATCGCATGCTCGACGTTGTGCGCGATACGTTCGCCGTCGACCGCGATGCCCTTCGCGTGGGCGACGGCGGCCACCTCGGCCGCGATCGCGAGCGCGAGCCGCGGCCCGTCGTGATGATTGCCGAGCTGGTCGACCGTGCAGCCCGTCGCCGCGCACAGTGTGTTGAGTGCCGCGTTGAACGCGACCTTCTCCCAGATCGCGGCCCATACGTCGGCGTCGAGCGTGCACGCGAGCCCCGCGCGCGACAGCGTTTCGGCCGCCGTCGCCGCGAACGGGCGCGCCGCGCCGTCGGCCGTCATCATGCGGATCGTGCCCGCGCCGTGCGAGCGCACGTGCGCCGGCCCCGCGGCGTCGGCCGGCCACGTCGTCACGCCGACCAGGATGCGTTCGAGCGGCACGAACGCATTCAGCGTCTCGACGTTGCCGAGCCCGTTCTGCAGCGTCAGCACGTGCGTGTCCTGCTCGAGCAGCGCGCGCACGCCGTCGAGTGCGGTACGCGTATGCAGCGATTTCGTGAAGACGATCAGCAAGTCGAACGATGCATCGGGCGATGCGGCCGCATCCGCATTCGCCACTTCCGGCCGCACGGCCTGCAACGTACGGATGCGTCGTTCACCACGATCGTCGTCGATGCGCAGTCCGTCGCGGCGAATCGCATCGAGGTGCGCGTCGTTCACGTCGATCAGCGTGACGGCCTCGCCGCTTTCGGCCAGCCGCCCGCCGAACAGCGAGCCCATCGCGCCGGCGCCCAGAATCGCAATCCTCATCGTCGTCGGCCTCGTCAGAACGGATAGTGGCGCGGTGCGGTCTGCACCGTGATCCAGCGCAGGTCCGTGAACGCCGCGATGCCTGCCTTGCCACCGAAGTGACCGAAGCCGCTGTCCTTCACGCCGCCGAACGGCATCTGCGCCTCGTCGTGCACGGTCGGGCCGTTCACGTGGCAGATGCCCGATTCGATGCGGGCCGCGACGCGCATCGCACGCGCGACGTCGCGGCTGAACACGGCCGACGACAACCCGAACGCGTTGTCGTTCGCGCAACGGATCGCGGCATCCTCGCCGTCGGCGCGCACGATACCCTTCACCGGGCCGAACGACTCCTCGGCATAGATGCGCATCGCCGGCGTCACGTGGTCGAGCAGCGTGGCCGGGAACAGCGTGCTGTCTGCGTTGCCGCCGCATACGAGCGTCGCGCCGTGCGCGAGCGCATCGTCGATCAGCGCGTTGCAGCGATCGACGGCCTTCGTGTCGATCAGCGAACCGAGTACGACGGGCCCTTGGCGAGGATCGCCGAGCGGCAGCGACGCGGCCTTGTCGGCGAGCTTCGCGACGAACGCATCGGCGATCGATGCGTCGACGACGATGCGTTCGGTCGACATGCAGATCTGCCCGGAATTCGCGAACGCGCCGAACGCGGCCGCCGCCACTGCGGCGTCGAGATCGGCATCGTCGAGCACGACGAACGGCGCCTTGCCGCCGAGCTCCAGCACCGACGGTTTCAGGTGACGCGCGCAGGCTTCGGCGACGATCCTGCCGACACGCGTCGAGCCCGTGAAATTCACGCGGCGCACGGCCGGATGCGCGATCAGTGCATCGACGATCGTGCCCGCATCCTCGGGCGCGTTCGTCACGAAATTGACGACACCCGGCGGCAGCCCGGCTTCCTGCAACGCCTCGACGATCAGACCGTGCGTGACGGGACACAGCTCCGAGCCCTTCAGCACGACCGTGTTGCCGCATGCGAGCGGCAGCGCGAGCGCGCGCGTCGCGAGGATCACCGGCGCATTCCACGGGGCGATGCCGAGCACGACGCCGGCCGGCTGCCGCACGCCCATCGCGAGCGAACCGGGCACGTCGGACGGGATCAGCTCGCCGCCGATTTGCGTGGTCAGCGACGCGGCTTCGACGAGCCCGCTCGCGGCGAGATGCACGTTGAAGCCGGCCCACAGCGCGGATGCGCCCGTCTCCGCCGCCATCGCGGCGACGAACTGCTCGTTCTTCGCTTCGAGCGCGGCGGCCGCCTTCAGCAGCAGCGCGCGGCGTGCGCCGGGGCCGAGCGCGGCCCAACCGGGAAACGCTCGGGCGGCCGCATCGGCCGCCGCGCGCGCATCGTCGACGGTGCATGCCGGCGCTTCGGACGCGACTTCGCCATCGAGCGGGTTGCGGCGCACGAAGGTCGCGCCGCTGGATGAATAGCGACGTTCGCCGCCGATCAGCATCGATACGGTTTGCATGGAATCTCCGGAAGGACGCGCGTCGCGCATCACGTAATTCAGGCAATCTCGACTTCGACGACGACCGGCGTCGCCGCACGCAGCGCGTCGGCCAGCGTGTCGCGCAGGTGCGTGGCCTCGCTCACGCGTATGCCGCGGCAGCCCATCCCTTGCGCGAGCGCGACGAAATCCAGGTCCGGCAGATCGGTGCCCTGCACGGGGTCGCCCGGACCGAAGCCGAACACCGGCGCGAAATCCTGCAGCGCCGCGTAGCGGCGATTGTTCAGGATCACGAACGTGATCGGCAACTTCAGTTGCGCGGCGCTCCACAGTGCCTGGATCGAATACAGGCTCGATCCGTCGCCGATCAGCCCGATCACGCGCCGGCCCGGCTGCGCGAGCGCGACGCCGACGGCGGCCGGCATCCCGTAGCCGAGCCCGCCGCTGTCCATCGTGTAGAACGTGCCGCTGCGCGTGAACGGCAGGTGTTCCTGCATCACGGGCCGCGCGCTCGGCGCTTCCTCGACGACGATGTCGTGCGCATCGCGCAGGTCGGCGAGCGTCTGCAGCGCGAACGCGACCGACATGCGCTCGCCGGCGGCCGGCGGTTCGACACGCGCACGCGGCGACCGCGGCGCGGGCATCGGCCGCTCGGGCGGCGCCGGGCGCGCGAGCAGGTCGCGCGCGGCGAGCCGCAGGTTGCCGACGACCGCATCGCCCGACGGCGTCCACGCGGCGATGCCCGGATCGTCGACGAGCTGCACGAGCGTCGCGCCCGGCGGCACGTGCGGGCCGAAGCCCTCGATGTGATAGGTGAACGCGGGCGCGCCGAACACGAACACGAGGTCGTGCCCGTCGAGCCGCGCGACGATCTTCTCGCGGATCGCGGGCAGGAAGCCGGCGAACAGCGGATGGTCCTCGGGGAAGCTGCAGCGCCCCGACATCGGCGCGACGTACACGCGCGCACGGTGCCGCTCGGCGAGCCGCACGACGTCGTCCCACGCGCCGGCGCGATCGACTGCCGCCCCGACCACGAACGCGGGTCGCCGCGCGGCGTCGAGCGTGTCGCCGAGCCGTGCGAGTGCGTCCGGATCGGGCCGCACGACGCTGCTGACGTCGCGGCGCGGCAGCCGATCGGCCGGCTGGTCCCAGTCATCGACCGGGATCGACACGAACACGGGGCCGCGCGGTTCCTGCATCGCGATGCGGTACGCACGCGAGATCGCGGCCGGCACGTCCTGCGCGCGCGCAGGCTCGATGCTCCATTTCACGTACGGCTTCGGCAGCTCGGCCGCCTGCGTCGCACCGAGAAACGGGTCGAACGGCAGGATCGCGCGCGCCTGCTGGCCCGCGGTGACGACCAGCGGCGTGCGATTCTTGAAGGCGGTGAAGAGATTGCCCATCGCGTTGCCGACGCCCGCCGCCGAATGCAGGTTGACGACCGCCGCATTACCGGTGGCCTGCGCGTGGCCGTCGGCCATCCCGACCACGACGGCTTCATGCAAGCCGAGCACGTAGCGGAAATCGTCCGGGAAGTCGCGGAACATCGGCAGCTCGGTCGAGCCGGGATTGCCGAACACGCGGTCGATGCCGAACTGGCGAAGCAGGTCGATCACCGCATCGCGAACGGTGACCGGTACGGCGGAAGGGGGCGTATGGCCGGACATGCTCGGGCGTCTCCTCGATGGCTTGGCGGTTTCCACAGTATCGAAGCGCAAGCCATTCTCGGATACTGTATTTTCTGCGATAAGCCATACCGCTCCGACATGACTTTCGATCTTCGACAATTGCGTGCCTTCACGACGATCGTCTCGTGCGGCAGCCTCGGCCGCGCCGCCGACGCGCTGCACGTCACGCAGCCGGCGCTGAGCCGGATCCTGAAACGGCTCGAGGACCAGATCGGCGCGCCCTTGTTCGAGCGCCACTCGAAGGGCGTGCAGCTCACCGCGTTCGGCGAGGCGCTGCTGCCGCACGCGACGCTGCTGCAGCACGAGGCCGAGCACGCGCGCGAGGAGCTCGACGCGATGCGCGGCTTCGCGAAAGGCACGATCAAGGTCGGCACGGTGGGCAGCATCGCGAGCCTCGTGCTGCCGGTCGCGGTGGGCCGTGTGCTCGACCGCTGGCCGAACCTGCGCGTCGAGATCATCGAAGGCGTGTGGGACCGGCTCGCGGAAGGGCTGAACAAGCACGAGATCGATCTCGCGCTGTCCGCGCACGGGCCCGACACCGACGAGATCGTCGCGATTCCCGAGTGCCGCTGGGAGGATCGCAGCCACATCGTTGCGGCGCCGCACCATCCGCTGCGCGCGCTCGGCCGCGCGCCGACGCTCGCCGACACGCTGCACGCGCGCTGGGCGATTCCGCCGCGCGGCACCGCACCGTTCGACCACATGCGCGCGACCTTCGACGCACACGGGCTCGCGCTGCCCGACATCGCGGTCGAGACGCGCTCGGTGACGACGCTGAAAAGCCTCGTCGCGCATGCCGGTTTCCTGAGCTGGATGGCCGAGCCGATGTACGGTGCCGAGCAGCGCGCCGGTACGATCGACACGCTGCCGGTGCACGAGGTCGTCGCGGTGCGCACGCTTACCGCGTTCCGGCGCCGCCACGGCATCCTGCCGGCGCCGGCCGGCAAGCTGCTCGAGGAGCTCGTCGCATTGACGCGCGAAGGACGCTGACGGCACTTTCCGCACCGGCCGCCCGTTCGCGCCCTCTCCGCCCTCGCCTCCCTCTCCGCCTGCCGCCGCAGCGCACCATCGAAATGCCGTTTCCCCGCCTTGACTTTCGCTCGCCCGAATACGATCATTCGCTCACACAAAGAGCAAATGATCGTATTCGACAGGACAGTCAGGCACGAAGAGGAGACACCGGATGACCGAATCGCCCTCCGCCCGCACGCCCGTGCTGCTGCACATCGGCGCGGGCTCGTTTCACCGCGCGCACCAGGCGTGGTATCTGCATCGCGTGAACGCGGCCGTCCCGGCCGACGAGCGCTGGTCGCTGACCGTCGGCAACATCCGCGACGACATGCACGCGACGATGGACGCACTCGCCGCGCAACACGGCGCCTACACGCTCGAAACGGTCACGCCGCAAGGCGAGCGCGCGTACGAGACGATCCGCGCGATCACGCGTGTGCTGCCGTGGTCGATCGACCTCGCCGCGCTGATCGACGCCGGCGCCGACCCGGCCTGCCGGATTGTGTCGTTCACCGTCACCGAAGGCGGCTACTACCTCGACGAACACAACCGGCTCGACCTCGCGAACGCCGATCTCGCGGCCGACCTGCAGGGCGCACGCACGACGCTGTACGGCGCGCTCGCCGCGCTGCTCGCCGAGCGCGTGACGCGCGGCGCGGGCCCGCTCACGCTGCAGAGCTGCGACAACCTGCGCAACAACGGCGCGCGCTTTCGCGCGGGGATGCGCGAATTCCTCGAGCGGCGCGGGCTGCTCGAGCTGCTCGCATGGTTCGATGCGAACGTCGCCACGCCGAGCGCGATGGTCGACCGCATCACGCCGCGCCCGACCGCCGACGTGCGCGAGCGCGTGCTGGCCGCCACCGGCTTCGACGACGCGTGCCCGGTGATGGGCGAATCGTTCATCCAGTGGGTGATCGAGGACCGCTTCGCGGCCGGCCGGCCGAAGTGGGAGCTGGCCGGCGCCGAACTCGTCGACGACGTGCACCCGTACGAGGAAGCGAAGATCCGCATCCTCAACGCGACGCACAGCTGCATCGCGTGGGCCGGCACGCTCGCGGGCCATACGTATATCCACGAAGGGACGCACGACGCGGCGATCCGCCGCTTCGCGCACGACTACGTGACGCAGGACGTGATCCCGTGCCTCACGCCGAGCCCGCTCGATCTCGCGCGCTACCGCGACGTCGTGCTCGAACGCTTCGGCAACCCGTACGTGCTCGACACGAACCAGCGCGTCGCGGCCGACGGCTTCTCGAAGATTCCCGGCTTCATCGCGCCGACGCTCGCCGAATCGTTCGCACGCGGCGCGGCGCCGGTCGCCACCGCCGTGCTGCCCGCGTTGTTCCTGCGCTTTCTCGAACGCTGGGCGCGCGGCGCGCTGCCGTACGTGTACCAGGACGGCGTGATGGACGAAAGCGCCGCGCGGGCGATCGTCCAGGCCGACGACCCGGTTGTCGCGCTCTGCGCCAGCCGCGCACTGTGGGGCTCGCTCGCCGGCAACGCGGCGCTGTTCGAGGCGCTGCGCGCCGGGCTCGCGCGGGTCGACGCATGGCTCGCGGCACGCTGACGCGCATCCGGGCGAACCTGCCTTGGCACGGGCCCGGCCGCGCGGCTAAAGTAGCGACTCCCCACTGACGGAACGGATCGCTCATGTATCTCGGCATCGACCTCGGCACCTCGGAAGTGAAGGTGCTGCTGCTCGCCCCGGACGGCACGGTCGTCGGCACCGCCGGCTCGCCGTTCACCGTGTCGCGGCCGCATCCGCGCTGGGCCGAACAGCATCCGGACGACTGGTGGCAAGGCACGCTCGCCGCGCTCGCGGCGCTGCGCGAACGGCACCGCGACGCGTTCGCGCAAGTGCGCGGCATCGGCCTGTCGGGCCAGATGCACGGCGCCGTGCTGCTCGGCCGCGACGATCGCGTGCTGCGCCCGGCGATCCTGTGGAACGACATGCGCAGCGCCGACGAATGCGCGCTGCTCACCGAACGCGCGCCCGATCTCCACGCACTGGCCGGCAACCTCGCGATGCCGGGCTTCACCGCGCCGAAATTGTTGTGGGTCGCGAAGCACGAACCCGACGTATTCGCGGCGACCGCCTGCGTGCTGATGCCGAAGGATTACCTGCGGTTCCGGCTGACCGGCGCGAAGGTGTCCGATCCGTCTGATGCGGCCGGCACGCTGTGGCTCGACGTCGCGCGCCGCGACTGGTCCGATGCGCTGCTCGCCGCATGCGGAATGACGCGTGACCAGATGCCCCGCATCGTCGAAGGCAACGCGCCATCCGGCACGCTGCGCGCGGACATCGCACGCGAACTCGGGCTGTCGGAAGCCGTCGTGGTGGCCGGCGGCGGCGGCGACAACGCGACGAGCGCGCTCGGTATCGGCGCGATCCACGCAGGCGACGGCTTCGTGTCGCTCGGCACGTCCGGCGTGCTGAGCGTGGTCGGCGATCGCTTCATGCCGAACCCCGCATCGGCCGTGCATGCGTTCTGCCATGCGATTCCCGATCGTTGGCAATTGATGAGCGTCGTGCTGTCGGCCGCGAGCTGCCTGCGCTGGGTCTGCAAGCTGACCGGCACCGACGAGCCCGCGCTGCTCGCCGAAGTCGAAGCACTCGACGCCGACGCGCTCGCGACGGCGCCGCTGTTCCTGCCCTACCTGTCCGGCGAGCGCACGCCGCACAACGATCCATACGCCCAGGGCGTGTTCTTCGGGATGACGCATGCGACCGAACGCGCGCACCTCGGCTACGCGGTGCTCGAAGGCGTGACGCTGGGCCTCGCCGACGGTCTGGACGCGCTGCATGCGGCCGGCGTCGAAACCGACCAGTTGTCGCTGATCGGCGGCGGCGCGCGCAGCGCGTTCTGGGCGCAGCTGATCGCCGATGCGCTGAACGTGCGCACGCGCCAGCACGGCGGCGGTGAAACCGGTGCGGCGCTCGGCGCGGCACGGCTCGGCTGGCTGGCCGTCGGCGGCGATCCGCATGCGGTGCTGGCGAAGCCCCCGGTGCGAGCCGAATACACGCCGAATGCGGCACGCCATGCGCGGCTGCGCGAACGCCTCGACGCATTCCGCGCGCTGTACCGCCACGTGCAACCGCTGTACGAACCGTCGCGCGCGCGGCTCGCGTAAGCGCCGCACGTCACGCGTGGCGGCCGTCGGCCGCGTGCGCGACATGCGGTACAGTGGATGCCGTCATGCGGCCCGCCCCCAGATCCGAACCGAATCGCTATCGTGTCCAAGTCCTCAGAAAAACTCGATCTCGCCACGCGTGCCGCGTGGCTCTACTACGTCGCGGGCGACACGCAGAACGAAATCGCGGAGAAGCTGCAGGTGTCGCGCCCGGTCGCGCAGCGCCTCGTCGCGTTCGCGGTCGAGAAGAACCTGATCCGCGTGCGCGTCGATCACCAGCTCGCCGACTGTCTCGATCTCGGCGCGCAGCTGTCGAAGCGCTACGGCCTCGCGATGTGCGAAGTCGTGCCCGTCGATGCCGACGCACCCGACGCGATCGACCGCAAGCTCGCGGTCGCCGGCGCGCAGGTGATGGAACGCTACCTGAACGAAACGCGGCCGATGGTGATCGCGGTCAGCAGCGGCCGGACGCTGAAGGCCGCGGTCGCGCAGATCGCGCAGATCGACCGCCCGCAGCACCGGCTCGTGTCGATGGTCGGTGCGATCGCCGCCGACGGTTCGTCGAATCGCTACGACGTCGCGCAGTACATCTCCGAGAAAACCGGCAGCAAGCACTTCCTGCTGCCCGCGCCGCTGTTCGCCGACAGCGACGCCGAGCGCGCGCAGTGGTGCAACCACCGGCTGTACCGGATCGTCGAGGCGCTGTCGGGCAAGGCCGACGTTGCGTTCGTCGGGATCGGCAACATCGGCCCGCACTGCCCGCTCTACGAGGACGGCTTCATCACCGAACAGGAACGCGACGAGATGACCGCGCTCGGCGCGGTGGCCGAATTGCTCGGCGTGCCGATCGACGCGCAGGGCACGCAGATCGCCGTGTCGACGAGCGCGCGCGTGACGAGCGTCGCGCTCGCGACGCCACCGAAGCGCCCGACGATCGCATTCGCCGGCGGCCCGAAGAAACGCGACGCGGTGATCGCCGCGCTGCGCGGCGGCTGGCTGTCGGGGCTCGTCACCGACGAAACCTGCGCACGCGCCGCGCTCGACGCGAAAGCGGCCTGACGCCGCGCACGGCGCACGGCGCACCGCGCGCGGCAGTCGAATGCTCAGGCCGCACGCGGCGCCGGAAACGCATGCCGGCGCGCCCGCCACGCGCCGACCCACGCGGCCGCCAGCAGCACGACGAGCACCCACGGAATCGCGCCGGCACCCGTCGCACCGAGCAGCATCCCGCCTGCAATGCCCCCGCCCGCGATCGCGAGGTTCCACACCGTCACGAGCATCGACTGCGCGACGTCGGCCGCCTCCCCCGCCGCGTTCGCGGCAGCCGTCTGGAACAGCGTCGGCGCACCACCGAACGCGAGCCCCCACAGCGCGACGCCCGCATAGACGATCGCCATGCCGGAGCCGGCGCCGAGCATCGCCGCGGCGATCGCGAACAGCGCGATGCTGGCGAGCGTCAGGCGGCGCTGCGCGGCGCCGATCCACGCGCCCGTCAGCGCGATGCCGACCAGCGACGCGATGCCGAACACGAACAGCACCACATCGACCTGCGCGCCCATCCGCACGCCTGCGAGGAACGGCGCGACATACGTGTACAGCATGTTGTGCGCGAGCACGTACGCGAACATCACGGTCAGCACCGACCGCACGCCGGGCAACGTCATCACGCCGAGCACCGGCTCGCGTGCGCCGGCCTGCTGGCCCGGATAGTCGGGCACACGCCAGCGGATCCAGCCGATCAGCACGAGCGCTGCAAGCGTGATGCCCGCGAACGCGATGCGCCAGCCGAACATCGCACCGAGCGCGGTACCGGCCGGAATGCCGATCGACATCGCCGTCGGTATGCCGAGCATCGCAACCGCAATCGCGCGGCCGCGCAGCGAAGGCTCGACCATCCGGCTCGCATAGCCGGCCAGCAACGCCCACATCAGCCCGGCCGACATCCCCGCGACGAAGCGCGCGGCGAGCGTGAGCGCGTAATACGACGACGCGGCGGTCAGCGCATTCGATACGACGAAGCCCGCCAGCGCAGCAAGCAGCAGCCGGCGCCGGCGCACCGCGCGCGTCGCGGCGACGAGCGGAATCGCCGCGACGATCGAGCCGAGCGCGTAGACGGTCACCAGTTGGCCGATCAGCGCCTCGGTCACGCGCAGGTCGGCGCTCATCAGCGGCAGCAGGCCGGCCGGCAGCGCTTCGGTGAGGATCGTGATGAAGCCCGCGGTGGCGAGCGCGAGCAGGTTCGCAACGGGCAGGCGCATGCGCGTCGGCGCGCCCGGATGCGCGGCACGATCGGCCGCGCGGTCGGTGACGGATACACAATCGCTCATCGCACGCTCCATTCGCCGACGCCATACACCGCATCGCGTACATCGGTCACGATGCGCCCGTGCATGCCTTCGTACAACGTATTGGTGAGCGCGACCACGGTGAGCCCGGCCGCGCGATCGACGAACCACGCATGCCCGTACGCACCGCCCCAGCGCCACGTGCCGACCGACTCCGGGGACTGCGCGAGCGCCGGGTCGCGCAGCACCGAAAAGCCGAGGCCGAAGCCGAATCCCGGTGCGTCCGGCAGATCGTGCGCGCCCGGCTGCACACGCGACATCTCGTCGATCCAGCGTGGCGACAGCCAGCCGTCGCGGCCGGTACGCAACGTATCGAGCAGCGTCATGCAATCGCGCGCGCTGCCGATCATGCCCGCCCCGCCCGACGGCCACGCGGCCGGGTCGAACGCGCGCGCCGGTGCGAAGCGGATGCCGATCGTGCCGTCGTACACGGGCACGAGATCGTCGTCGGCCATCCGGCGCGGCACGCCCGGCGCACTCACGTAAGGTGTCGCGACCCGCGCGGCGTCGTGCGTGACGAACGCGGTATCGGACATCCCGAGCGGCGCGGTGACGAGCGCCGCCACCGCGTCGGGAAGCGGCCGTCCGTCGATCGCCTCGATCAGCGCGCCGACCACGTCGATCGCGAGCGAGTACGCCCACGATGTGCCGGGCGCGAACTGCAACGGCACGCCGGCGATGCGCCGCACGTTCTCCGCGAGCGACAGTTCCGCGCGGTCCATCCCGTCGGACACGCCCGCTCGCGCATACGGCCCGTCGGCGTCGGCTTCGAGGAAGCGGTAGCCGAGCCCGGCCGTATGCGACAGCAGATGACGCAGCGTGATCGCCGTACGCGTGCCGTCGGGCAGCGTCGGCGCGAACGCCGGCAGCCAGCGCGTGACGGGCTCGTCGAGCCCGATGCGCCCGGCCGCGACGAGCCGCATCGCGGCGGCCGTCACGATCGGCTTCGACAACGACGCGAGCCGGAACAGCGTGCGCTCCTGCATCGGCGTGCCGGCTTCGCGATCGGCGAGACCGGCCGCACGTGCATAACGCAGTTCGCCGTCGCGGGCCGCCAGCACGACCGCGCCGACCACGCGCGCGTCGGCCAGCGCGCGATCGAGCACGGCATCGACCCGGCGGCGCAACGCCGCGTCCGGGTCGTTGCGGGTAGCGGAGACAGGCAGGGATGACATGGCGTGACCTCGAACAGTGAAGGAACGCCCATCGTAGGAAACCGGCGACAGAAGAAAAACCGGGGTAGAGTTCCGGACACTCCGGACATCGATGTCCGCAATCAGGACCCAGCATGGAAAATCTCGGCGGTTTCGTCGTCTTCGTCCAGGTCGCGGAAACGCGCAGCTTCGTCGCGGCCGGCCGTGCGCTCGGGCTGTCGGCATCGGCGATCGGCAAGCGCATCGCACGGCTCGAAGCCCGGCTGAACGTGCGGCTCTTTCACCGCAGCACGCGCAGCATCACGCTCACCGCGGAAGGCGCGCGTTTTCTCGAACGCTGCCGGCGCGTGATCGCCGAGATCGACGCGGCCGAGCAGGAACTGACGCAAAGCACCAAGGCGCCGCGCGGGCGGCTGCGCGTGAGCTTGCCGACGATCGGCACGCTGCTGCTGCCGGTGCTCGCCGATTTCATGGCCGCGTATCCGGAGATCGAGCTCGACATCGACTTCAGCGACCGGATCGTCGACGTGGTCGACGAAGGCTTCGATGCCGTGCTGCGCACCGGCCGGCCCACCGATTCACGGCTGTCGTCGCGGCTGCTCGGCCATTTCCGGCAGCACCTCGTCGCGTCGCCCGACTATCTCGAACGGCACGGCGCGCCACGCACGCCGGCCGATCTCGCACAGCATCGCTGCCTGCACTACCGCTTCCCGAGCAGCGGCAAACTCGAGATCTGGCCGCTGCGCGCGCAGCGCTCCGGCACGCCGCCGGAGGTGCCGGTGTCGATGGTCAGCAACAACGCGGAGACGCGCCAGTGCTTCGCGATGCGCGGGCTCGGCATCGCATGCCTGCCCGAATTCTTCGTGCGCGAGGCGCTCGAAGCCGGCACGCTGCGCGCCGTGCTCGCCGAGCACGTCGTGAGCCGCACGCCGTTCTACGTGCTGTGGCCGTCAGGCCGGCATCCGGCGCCGAAGCAGCGCGCGTTCGTCGACTACATGGTCGAGCACCTGCGCCTGTAGCCGGCGCGCGCCGTCACGCCGCCTTCGCGTGCGCGCTCAACCGCCGGAACGCCTGCCCGTGCTCGTCGAACAGGTGGCAGTGCTCGGCCTGCGCGTGCACATGGAGCGCCTCGCCGGTGCGGTACGTGTCGAGCGGCGGAATCCGCGCGATCAGCCCGTCCGGCGCGACGGCCGACTCCGCGTACAGATACGCGGCATCGCCGAGCGACTCGACGGCCATCGTCTTCGCGGCCACGCCGGCAGCCGCCGCTTCGACTTTCAGATGCTCGGGCCGCACGCCGACCGTCACCGCCGCACCACGCTGCAGCCCCGCCGCTTCGACCGCGGCGCGCTGCGTCTCGCCGCTGTCGAAACGCACGAGCACGCCGCCCGCATCGACCGATTCGACGGTGCCCTTCAGGAAGTTCATCTTCGGCGAGCCGATGAAGCCCGCGACGAACTGGTTCGCCGGCGCGTGATACAACTCGTTCGGCGTACCGACCTGCTGCACCGCGCCGCCCGACAGCACGACGATCTTGTCGGCGAGCGTCATCGCCTCGACCTGGTCGTGCGTCACGTAGATCATCGTCGTCTTCAGCTCGTCGTGCAGCCGCGCGAACTCCAGCCGCATCTTCACGCGCAGCGCCGCGTCGAGGTTCGACAGCGGCTCGTCGAACAGGAACACCTTCGGCTTGCGCGTGATCGCGCGGCCGATCGCGACGCGCTGCCGCTGGCCGCCCGACAGCTGCTTCGGCTTGCGGTCGAGCAGATGGTCGATGTGCAGGATCTTCGCGGCCTGCTTCACGGCCTGGTCGATCTCCGGCTTCTTCGCGCCCGCGAGCTTCAGGCCGAACGCCATGTTGTCGTACAGCGTCATGTGCGGGTACAGCGCATACGACTGGAACACCATCGCGATGCCGCGTTTCGCGCTCGGCACGTCGTTGACCTTCGCGCCGTCGATCATCAGGTCGCCGCTCGAAATATCCTCGAGGCCGGCGATCATCCGCATCAGCGTGGATTTGCCGCAGCCGCTCGGGCCGACGAACACGACGAATTCGCCGTCGGCAATGTCGAGGTTCACGTTGCGCAGCACTTCGGTGTCGTCGTAGCGCTTCGCGATGTTGCGCAGGAGCACGCTTGCCATGTTCTGTCTCCGTTCGTTCGTGATGCGCCGCGTCGAACGCGGCGCGCAATCATTCGTGGTGGCTAGCCCGGCAGCACCGCGCCGGTCGCCTGCCAGCGCGCAACGTAGCCGGGCAGCTCGTGCATGTCGTCGAACACGTGACGCGCGCCGATGCCGCGCAGCGCGTCGATCTGCGCGGCCGACGCATTCCCGCCGCCGACGAAGCCGAGCACGGTCATGCCGGCCGCGGCGGCCGCGGTGATGCCGGTCACGCTGTCCTCGACCACGAGGCACCGGGCAGGCGCGACGCCGAGCGTGCGCGCCGCCGCGAGATACACGTCGGGCGCCGGCTTCGGCCGCGCGACGGCGTCCGCGCAGAACAGCCGGTCACCGAAGAAGCGCGCGAGGCCCGTGCGCGCCAGCGCCGCCTCGACGTACGCACGGTAGCTGTTGCTCGCGCAGGCCGTCGTCAGTTCAATCGCGGCCAGCGCCGCATCGATGCCGTCGACCATCGGCGCATTGACGGCCGCCGCCTCGACCGCGGCGCGAATTTCGACGACGTCGTCGTTCGACAGCGTGCGGCCGAGCGCGTCGCTCGCGCCGGCCAGCACGCGCTCGATGCGCAGCCCGAGCAGCGGCATCACGGCCGGCCGGGAATCCGCGCCCGGCCAGCGCGCATCGAGTTCGCGCACGAGCACGTCGGCCGCCACCGCCTCGCTGTCGATCAGCACACCGTCGCAATCGCAGATCAGGACGTTCGTCGCGGTCATTTGACGGCTCCGAACGTGAGCCCGCGCACGAGCTGCTTCTGCGACAGCCAGCCGACGATCAGGATCGGCGCGACCGCCAGCAGCGACGCCGCGGACAGCTTCGCCCAGAACAGCCCCTCGGGGCTCGAGTACGACGCGATGAACACGGTGAGCGGCGCCGCGTTCGAACTCGACAGGTTGATGCTCCAGAACGCTTCGTTCCACGACAGGATCACGAGCAGCAGCGCGGTGGACGCGAGCCCCGGCAGCGCCATCGGCAGCAGCAGGTAGACGATCTCCTGCCACGTCGACGCGCCGTCGATGCGCCCCGCTTCGAGGATGTCCTTCGGAATCTCGTTGAAGTACGTGAAGGTCATCCACACCGCGATCGGCAGGTTGATCAGCGTGTAGACGATCACGAGGCCCGACACGGTATCGAGCAGCCCCGCGTTCTTCCACAGCAGGTAGATCGGCACGAGCACGCCGACCGACGGCATCATCTTCGTCGACAGCATCCACAGCAGCACCTTCTGCGTGCGGTGGTTCGGGAAGAACGCCATCGCGTACGCGGCCGGCACCGCGAACAGCAGCGAGATCACCGTGACGCCCGCCGAGATCAACACCGAGTTCCATGCGAACGCGAAGTAGTTGCTGCGCGCGAACACCTCGCGGAAGCTGTCGAGCGTCGGGATGAAGAACAGCGACGACGCATACGCCTGCTGCTCGGTCTTGAACGCGGTGATCGCCATCCAGAAGATCGGGAAGAACAGCAGCAGCGCGATCAGCCACGCGAGCGTGCCGGGCAGCGCGCGCCGCACGAGGTCGAACACGGCCGGCACGCGCCGGCCTTCGAAGGTCAGGTCGCTCATTTGTCGTATTCCCCCTTCAGGTTGCGCGCGAGCATCCGCACGAGGAAGAACGACACGACGTTCGCGACCACGACGGCAATGATGCCGCCCGCGGACGCGAGGCCGACGTCGAACTGCTGCAGGCCGAGCGCGTAGATCAGGTACGACAGGTTGGTCGTCGCGTTGCCGGGGCCGCCGCCGGTCGTCGTGTAGATCTCCGCGAAGATCGACAGCAGGAAGATCGTCTCCATCATCACGACCACGGCGATCGCTCGCTTCAGGTGCGGCAACGTGATGTAGAAGAACATCGCGATCGGGCCCGCGCCGTCGATGCGCGCGGCTTCCTTCTGCTCCTGGTCGAGCGACTGGATCGCGGTGAACAGGATCAGGAACGCGAACGGCAGCCACTGCCACGCGACGATGATGATCACGGCGGTGAGCGGGTAATCGGCGAACCAGTCGATCGGCGTCATCCCGAGCGCGCGCATCGCGTTCGCGACGAGCCCGTACACCGGGTGCAGGATCATGTTCTTCCAGATCAGCGCGGACACCGTCGGCATCACGAAGAACGGCGCGATCGCGAGCAGGCGTGCCACGCCCTGCCCGTAAAACTTGCGGTCGAACAGCACGGACATCAGCACGCCGCCGACCACCGTGATCGCGAGCACCGCGCCGATCAGCACGAGCGTGTGCCAGATCGCGGGCAGGAACGACGGATCGGTCGCAAGGAAGCGGTAGTTGTCGAGCCCGGCGAAGCCCTTCACGTCCGGGTTCAGCAGGTTGTAGCGCGAGAACGAATACCAGATCGTCATCGCGAGCGGAATCGACATCCACAGCAGCAGCACCGCGACGGACGGCGAGACGAGCCAGCTCGCACCGCCGCGCGCGCGGCGCGGCGCGCCGGGCGGCGACGACGCGTCGCCGACCGACGGCGCGTGAGCATGGCTCAGGGGAAGACGCAGGTGACGCATGATCGGAGTCCCTCCGGTTGATGCGCGGGCGAGAAGGCCTGCCCGCCTGTCAGCTTCGACGACGCGCACCGTGCGACACCGCGCACGGTGCGGGCCGCGTTACTTCTTGTAGCCGGCCTGCCGCACCGCGCGGTCGGCGGCGGCCTGCCCGGCGGCAAGCGCCTGGTCGACCGTCATCTGGCCCGCCACCGCACCGGCGATCGACTGGCCGACCACCGTGCCGAACGACTGGAATTCAGGAATCCCGACGTACTGCACGCCCGTGTACGGCACCTTCTTCAGCGACGGATCGTTCGGATCGGCCGTCTCGATCGCCTTCAGCACGAAGTCCGAGAACGGCGCGGCGGCCTTGTACTCGGGGCGCTGATAGGTCGACGTGCGCGTGCCCGGCGGCACCGACGCCCAGCCTTCGTCCTTGCCGACCATCTCGATGTACTGCTTCGACGTCGCCCACGCGATGAACTTGCGTGCGGCGTCCTGCTGCTTCGACGTCTTCGGTACGGCCAGCGCCCACGCCCACAGCCAGTGCGAACCCTTCGGCGTTGCGGCGACCGGCGCGGCCGCGAAGCCGATCCTGTCGGCCACCTGCGACTGCTGCTTGTTGTAGAGCATGCCGGCCGCAACCGTCGCGTCGATCCACATCGCGCACTTGCCGGACGCGGTCAGCGTCAGGTTCTCGTTGAAGCCGTTCGAACTCGCTCCCGGCGGCCCGTTCTTCTTCAGCAGGTTCACGTAGAAATTGATCGCCTTCTTCCACTCGGGCGACGTCAACTGCGCGTTCCAGTTCTCGTCGAACCAGCGCCCGCCGAACGTGTTCACGACCGTCGACACGTACGCCATGTTCTCGCCCCACCCGGCCTTGCCGCGCAGGCAGATCCCGTAGGTGCCCTTCGCCTTGTCGGTGAGCTTGTCCGCGAATTCGGCGATCTGGTCGTAGGTCGGCTGGTCGGGCATCTTCAGCCCCTTCGCCGCGAACAGGTCCTTGCGGTAGAACGTCATCGAGCTTTCGACGTAGAACGGCAGCGCGTACAGCTGGCCGTTGTACGACAGGCTGTCACGCGCCGTCTTCACGATGTCGTTCAGGTCGTAGTCGGCGGGCAGGCCCGTCATCGGCGCAAGCCAGCCGCGCTTGCCCCACTGCGGCGTCTCGTAGGTGCCGATCGCCATCACGTCGAACTGGCCGCTGCCGGTCGTGATGTCGGTCGTCGCGCGCTGGCGCAGCACGTTCTCCTCGAGGATCACCCAGTTCAGCTTGATGTCCGGGTTCGCCTTCTCGAAGGCCGGCGACAGCTTCTTCAGCTCGATCATGTCGGGATTGTTCAGCGTCGCGATCGTCAGCGTGCCGGCGGACGCGGCGCAGGCCGCCGTCGCGAGCGCGGCTCCGGCGAAACAGCGGGCGGCGGCGTCGAGCATCTTTCGTTGCATGGCATGTCTCCTGTGTTTGTTCGAGTGTGTCGTCGGTACTGCGTTTCCTTCGCGGCCCGTCATGCCGGCCGCTGCATTCCGCACGCGCGCGCATAGTGCGCGATCACGTCGCGTATCCGGTGGCGCACCCAGGCGCGCGGCTCTTTCGCAAGGCCGCCCGCGCGGCATGCCGCGTACACGTCCGGCAACCACTGCGCGACGAGCGTTTCCGGCACCGGCTGCCGCGCGAGGTTGTCGAACAGTTGCTCGACCGCGGCCGCGACGGCCGGCTGCAGCCAGTAGTAGCGGATCCGGTCGCTGTAGCTGAACTGGCGCGCGAGCCGCTGTTCGGTTTCGTCGCCGCGGTAATACGGCGCCCAGTGCTCGGGCTGCGCGCGCATCGCGGCGTCGACGACGTCGCGCAACCGCGAGCGCTGCGCGACGTCGGCGATCAGCGCGTCCTCGATGAAGGTCAGCGCGAACAGCGCCTCGCGCAGCGCGAACGTCAGCGCGGGGCCGACCTTCAGCACCGCGAAGTGGTCGCGCACGAGGGCGGCGAGTGCACCCTCGGTCTGGTAGTCGGTCGAATGCGCTTCGAACACGAGGCGCGGTGTCTGCAGGATACTCGCGCCGAGCGACGCGGCCTTGGCACTGTCGTAGTCAAGCACGTGGCGATCGTCGAAGTCGACACCCGGCTGCGCGACGATCGCGACGACGCGTGCCCACGCCTCGTCGAGCCCTGCCGCCGCGAACGCATGACGGTGCGCATCGAGCGTCGCCGCGATGCTGTCGCTGCGCGTGACCGCGATCCGCGCGATCGCTGCATCGCCAGCGTCGCCGTTGCCGCTGACTTCGCCGCCCGGCGTCGGCACCTCGGTGCCGATCACGTAGACGGGCGCAATGCCGGCACGCGCTGCCGCGTCTTCCGCCGCGCGACACAGCTCGGCCGCGCGCGCGGCGATCGTGCGATCGTCGAGCCGCACCGGATCGTCCGCGCACGCCATGCTCGCATCGAGGTGGATCTTTTCGAAGCCGGCTTCGACGTAGGCCGCGACCATCGCGGCCGCTTCACGCATCGCGTCAGCCGCGCGGCGATGCCGCCACGGGTTCGGGCCGAGATGGTCGCCGCCGAGCACGAGCGCCGACGGTGCGAGCCCGCAGCGCTGCGCGATCGCGTCGACGTCGCGGCGGAAATCGGCGGGCGTCATGCCCGTGTAGCCGCCGAGATGGTTCACCTGGTTGCAGGTCGCCTCGATCAGCAGCGGCGAGCCGTCCGCGCGTGCCGCTTCGCACGCGGCCTCCAGCACGAGCCGGTGCGCGCTGCAGACCGAATAGATGCCGCGCTGCGCGTCCGCGCGGTTCGCATCGAAGATCATCCGCAGCACGGTGTCCGCATGCGCGGTGCGCGTGCGTTCGGCAACGGTCGTCAGGCCGGACATGCGATACCTCGTTCGGTCAGGAAACGGTCGATCTCGGCCGCGCCGCTGTTGCCTTCCATCGGGCCGCGCCGCGTGACCGCGATCGCCCCGGCCGCGTTCGCGCGGCGCAGTGCGACGTCGATCGGCACGCCCGCGACGAGGCTCGCGACCAGCGTGCCGCCGAAACAGTCGCCGGCGCCGGTCGGATCGACTTCGTCAACCTGGAACGCTGCCGCTTCCGCGCGGTTCGCGCGATCGAACGCGACGCTGCCTTGCGCACCGCGCTTCAACACGACACGCTCGAGCAGCGGATGCGTCGCAAGCAGGCCCGCGATCGCGCGCTCGGCCGGCTGCGGCCCGCAGAAGAACGGCAGGTCGGCTTCGCTCGGCAGGAACAGGTGGCACGCGGCGAGCATCTCGTCGAGGGCCGCGCGCATCGGGCGAAAGCTCAGCATTTCGGGCCGCACGTTCGGATCGAACGACACCTTCGCGCCGGCGCGCGCGGCCTCGATCACGCCGCGCTGCACGGCCGCGATCGCCGATTCGCTCGTCAGCGACGAGCCCATCACGTGGAAGTAGCGGCAGCCGTCGAACATCGCGGTGTCGACGTCGGACGCATCGACGCACGCGGCTGCACTGGTGGACAGCGTGAACACGAAGCTGCGCGAGCCGTCGTCGCGATACGCGACGAACGCGGTGCCGGTCGGGCGCGCGACGCGACGGATGCGCGCGACGTCAACGCCGTCGCGTTCGAGCCGCGCGACGATCGCGTCGCCGAACGCGTCACGGCCCACGCAGCCCGCATACGCGACGCGCGCGCCGAGCCGCGCGGCCTGGTCGGCGAAGATCGCCGGCGCGCCGCTCGGGAACGGCCCTTCGAACAGGCCCGGCGTATCGAAACCCTGGCCGCGCTCGGCGGCGACGAATTCGGCGAGCAGTTCGCCGGCAACGACGATCTCGGCCATCAGGCTTGCCCTCCTCGTTCGACGGCGGCCGCGACGTACAGCGACGCGGCTGCATCGCTGGCCGGCCGGCAGGTGGCGCGTGCGAGCGGCATCACTTCAGCTCATCCAGTTGCCGCCGTCGACGTTCAGCGTCTGGGCGGTGATGTAGTCGGCGTCGGACGACGCGAGGAACAGCGCAGCGCCCGTCAGGTCGCCCGGCACGCCCATGCGGCCGAGCGGCACGGCTTCGCCGACGAGCCGCTTCTTTTCACCCAGCGGCCGGTTCTCGTAGCGCGCGAACAGCGCATCGACCTGCTCCCACATCGGCGTGTCGACGACGCCCGGCGCGATGCCGTTCACGTTGATCCGGTGCGGCGCGAGCGCGAGCGCGGCCGACTGCGTATAGCTGATCACCGCGGCCTTGGTCGCGCAGTAGTGCGAAACGAGTGCCTCGCCACGACGCCCGGCCTGCGACGACATGTTGACGATCTTGCCGCCGCGCCCCTGCTCGACCATCCGCTGCGCGACGGCCTGCATCAGGAAGAACAGCCCTTTCACGTTGACCGCGAACAGCCGGTCGAACACGTCCCACGATTCATCGAGGATCGGGCGCATGTCGAACAGCGCCGCGTTGTTGAACAGGATGTCGACGCCGCCGAAGCGCTCGACCGCCGTGGTGACGATGCGCTCGATGTCGTCGCGGCGCGTGACGTCCGCGGTGACGGCCACCGCGCGGCCGGGGTTCGCCTCGATGAGCCGCGCAAGCGAGCCGCCCGCCGGCTTCAGGTCGACGAGCACGCAGCGTGCGCCCTCGTCCAGATAGCGTTGTGCGACCGCCTCGCCGATACCGCTTGCGGCGCCCGTCAGGATCGCGACCTTGTCTTCCAGTCTCACTGGCTGTCTCCGGTTCGTTCTGCTTGTCGACGGCTGCGAGGTGAGCGAACGCTCGCTAACCGATCAATTGCTCTGTTGGTGATCGAATGATCGGATACGCGATTCGCGCTGTCAAGGCGACGTGACGGCTTTCTATGACGCGCTGCGGCACAACGGCGCAGCTCAACGACCCGCCGTGCACGCCCGGCAAGGCGCGGCACGCACGGTGCGGCGCGGTCGGATCGACGATGAAGGGGACGGAGCGAGGACGGAAACGGGATTTCGCGCTGCACGGCGCGGCGATACGTTATATCATCGCCATACTTTGTTTCATCGCCCTGCTTCACGCCATGGCTACCTCATCGTCCATTGACGCCCGGCTGTCCCGGGCCGACGCATTCGCCGCCGAGCACGGGCTCGCGTGGACGCCGCTGCGCCGCCAGGTCTACGAACGCGTGCTGGCCGCGCAGCGCCCGATCGGCGCGTACGACCTGCTCGCCGAGCTCGAGCCGCAGCGCGGCCGCGTGCCGCCCACGACCGTCTATCGCGCGCTGGATTTCCTCGTCGAGCACGGCTTCATCCACCGGATCGAATCGAAGAACGCGTTCTTCGCGTGCTGCGAGATCGGCGTGCCGCACGAAGGCCAGTTCCTGATCTGCGACTCGTGCGGCGATACCGTCGAGATTCCCGGCGGCGATCTCGCGAAGCAGTTGTCCGCGAGCGAGCCCGCGCACGGTTTCGAAGTCCACCACCAGGTCGTCGAGCTGAGCGGCCTGTGCGGGCACTGCAAGCACAAGCCCGTGCAACGCTGACGCGTTTCGCGCGGCGCACGCGCCGCCCCTTCCAACGAGGAGTCCCATGTCCAATGCCCTGAAGCGCACGCCGCGGCGTGCGTTGTCGCCTGTCCGCTGGCTCGCCGCCGCCGTTGCCGCCCTGTCGCTCGCGGCGCCCGCGTTCGCACAGGCCGCGACCGTCAACGTCGTGGCCGCCGAGAATTTCTACGGCGACGTCGCGTCGCAAATCGGCGGCAGCCACGTCGCGGTGACGAGCATTCTCAGCAATCCGGACCAGGACCCGCACCTGTTCGAAGCGAGCCCGAAGACCGCCCGCGCGCTCCAGCACGCACAGGTCGTGATCTACAACGGCGCCAACTACGATCCGTGGATGAGCAAGCTGCTGGGCGCGTCGAAGCAGGCGAAGCGCGCAACGATCGTCGTCGCCGATCTGGTCGGCAAGAAGGCCGGCGACAACCCGCACCTGTGGTACGACCCGGCGACGATGCCGGCCGCCGCGCGCGCGATCGCGGCCGAGCTCGGCCGCGCCGACCCGGCGAACAAGGCCGAATACGACGCGAACCTGCAGAAGTTCGTGGCCTCGCTGAAGCCCGTCGACGACAAGGTCGCCGCGCTGCGCGCGCAGTACAAGGGCGTGCCGGTCACGGCCACCGAGCCCGTGTTCGGCTACATGTCCGACGCGATCGGCCTCGACATGCGCAACCAGCGCTTCCAGCTCGCGACGATGAACGACACCGAGGCCAGCGCTCAGGATGTCGCCGCGTTCGAGAACGACCTGCGCAAGAAGCAGGTGCGCGTGCTGATCTACAACAGCCAGGCTGAAGAACCGATGACCAAGCGCATGCTGAAGATCGCGCGCGACGGCGGCGTGCCGACCGTCAGCGTCACCGAGACGCAGCCGGCCGGCAAGACCTTCCAGCAATGGATGGCCGGCCAGCTCGACGCGCTGTCGGCCGCGCTGGCCGCCGGCAAGAAATAAACCCTCCGCAATGACATGACCGCCACTCCTCACGCACTCGCCGTCGATCGCGTCACGCTCGAACTGGGCGGACGCACGATCCTGCGCGATGTCAGCTTCTCGATCGAACCCGGCGAATTCGTCGGCGTGCTCGGGCCGAACGGCGCGGGCAAGACGACGCTGATGCGCGCGGTGCTCGGGCTCGTGCCCGTATCGTCCGGCACGCTGTCCGTGGGCGGCGTGCCGGTCGTGCGCGGCAACGCGTCGATCGGCTACATGCCGCAGATCCGCAGCGGCCTCGCGAACCGCCGGATGCGCGGCTACGACTTCGTCGCGATGGCCGCCGACGGCCACCGCTGGGGGCTGCCGCACACGAACGCGGCGACACGCCGCGACGTCGACCGCGTGCTCGACCTCGTCGGCGGCCCGACGCTCGCGCGCCGGCCGCTGTCGGAACTGTCCGGCGGCGAGCGGCAGCGCCTGCTGCTCGCGCAGTGCCTGCTCGGCAACCCGAAGCTGCTGCTGCTCGACGAGCCGCTGATCAGCCTCGACCCGAATCACCAGCGCGGCGTCGTCGAACTCGTGCGCAATGTGCAGCGCGAGCTCGGCATCACCGTGCTGTTCTCCGCGCACGAACTGAATCCGCTGCTGAACGCGCTCGACCGCGTGCTGTATCTCGGCAATGGCGTTGCCGCGCTCGGCACCGTCGACGAGGTGATCACGAAGCCGGTGCTGTCGCGGCTCTACGGTTCGCCGATCGACGTGATGCGCGTGAACGGCAAGATCTTCGTGATGTCGGGCGACGTCGAGATCGAGAAGCACGATCACGAACACGAGGACGACGACGGCCACTCGCACGGCGGGGGCGGCGGCCACGGCCATCACCACCACGGACACGCTCATCCCGGGCATTCGCACGATGTTTGAATACGACTTCATGATCAACGCCTTCGCGGCGTCGGGGATCGTCGCGGTGCTCGCGGGCATCGTCGGCTACTTCCTGGTGCTGCGCGGGCAGACCTTCGCCGGCCATGCGCTGTCGCACGTCGGCTTCACCGGCGCGACGGGCGCGGTGCTGCTCGGCATCTCGCCGATCTGGGGGATGGTCGGCTTCACGCTCGCGGCCGGCATCGGGATGGGTGCGCTCGGCGAAAAGCTCGCGGGCCGCGACGTCGCGATCGGCGTGATCCTGTCCGGCGCGCTCGGCTTCGGCCTGCTGTTCCTGCATTTCTACACGTCGTTCGCCACGCAGGTCACCGCGCTGCTGTTCGGCAACGTGCTCGCGGTGAGCCACGACACGCTCGCGGTGCTCGCCGGCATCGGCGCGGTGAGCCTCGCCGCGCTCGCGCTGATCGCGCGGCCGCTGCTGTTCGCGTCGCTGCAGCCCGAGCTGGCCGAAGCCAAGGGCGTGTCGCTGCGCACGGTGTCGATGCTGTTCCTCGCGGTGTGCGCGCTCGCGGTGGCCGCGGCGACGCAGATCGTCGGCGTGCTGCTGGTGTTCACGCTGCTGGTCGGGCCGGCCGCCGCCGCGCAGAACGTGACGACGCGACTGTCGACCGGCGTGCTGCTCGCCGCGCTGTTCGCATTGTTCGAAGCGTGGCTCGGCATCGTGCTCGCGTATCACACCGACTGGCCGACGAGCTTCTGGATCACCGCGCTGTCGGCGCTCGTGTACGGCGCGAGCCTGTTGCGACGCCACTGAGCGCCACCCGAAGGAAATGAAAAACGCCGGCGTGCCCGAGGGGGCAGCGCCGGCGTTTTTTCATGCGCCCGCGATCGTGCGGTGCGCGGTGTGTCGCCGTGTGCGTTACCTGCTTCCCTTCCCCCTCATCGTGCGAGCACGCGCGCGTGATGCGCGATGTGATCGGCGATGAACGTCGAGATGAAGTAGTACCCGTGGTCGTAGCCTGGATGGCGGCGCAGCGTCAGCGGCTGGCCGGCCTTCGCGCACGCGGCTTCGAACACGTCGGGGTTCAGCTGGTTCGCGAGGAACTGGTCGGCGAGGCCCTGATCGACGAGGATGCCGTCCGCGAACTTCGGCGCATCGGCGCGCGCGACGAGTTCGCTCGCGTCGTGTGCCTTCCATGCTTCACGATCGGCGCCCAGATAACCCGAGAATGCCTTCTCGCCCCACGGGCAGCGCGTCGGCGCGGCGATCGGCGCGAACGCCGACACCGACCGGTACAGGCCCGGATGGCGCAACGCGAGCGTCAGCGCGCCGTGCCCGCCCATCGAGTGCCCGAAGATGCCGAGCCGCGTGCCGTCGATCGGCAGTTCGGCCGCGACGAGCGCGCGCAGCTCGCCCGTCACGTACGACTCCATCCGGTAATGCGTCGACCACGGCGCTTCGGTCGCATCGACGTAGAAGCCCGCGCCGACGCCGAAGTCCCACGCGTCGGTCTCGCCCGGCACGCCCGCGCCGCGCGGGCTCGTGTCGGGCATCACGAGCGCGATACCGTGCTGCGCCGCGTATTGCTGCGCGCCGGCCTTGATCGCGAACGTCTCGTCGGTGCACGTGAGCCCCGCGAGATAGAACAGCGCCGGCACGCGGCCGTGCGCCGCCTGCGGCGGCAGGTACACCGAGAACTTCATCGGCAGGCCGATGGCCGCCGAATCGTGACGGTAGAAACGCTGCTCGCCGCCGTGGCACGCATGCGAGGAAACGAGTTCGAGCATCGCGGTGCGCTCCCGGTCAGTACAGCACGACCGAGCGGATCGACTCGCCGGCCTTCATCAGGTCGAAGCCTTCGTTGATCCGCTCGAGCGGCAGCGTGTGCGTGATCAGGTCGTCGATGTTGATCTTGCCTTCCATGTACCAGTCGACGATCTTCGGCACGTCGGTGCGGCCGCGCGCGCCGCCGAATGCCGAACCCTTCCACTCGCGGCCCGTGACCAGCTGGAACGGGCGCGTGCTGATTTCCTCGCCCGCTGCCGCCACGCCGATGATGAACGACTGGCCCCAGCCCTTGTGCGTGCACTCCAGCGCCTGGCGCATCAGCTTCACGTTGCCGACGCATTCGAACGAGTAGTCGGCGCCGCCGTCGGTCAGCTGCACGATGTGGTCGACCACGTTCTCGACTTCGTTCGGGTTGATGAAGTGCGTCATCCCGAACTTCTTCGCGAGCTCGACGCGCTTCGGGTTGATGTCGACGCCGATGATCTTGTCCGCGCCGACCATCTTCGCGCCCTGGATCACGTTCAGGCCGATGCCGCCGAGGCCGAACACGACGACGTTCGCGCCCGCCTCGACCTTCGCCGAGTACACGACCGCGCCGACGCCCGTCGTCACGCCGCAGCCGATGTAGCAGATCTTGTCGAACGGCGCGTCCTCGCGCACCTTCGCCACCGCGATTTCCGGCACGACGATGTAGTTCGAGAACGTCGACGTACCCATGTAGTGGAACAGCGGCTTGCCGTCGAGCGAGAAGCGCGACGTCGCGTCGGGCATCAGGCCCTTGCCCTGCGTCGCGCGGATCTTCTGGCACAGGTTGGTCTTGCGCGACAGGCAGAACTTGCACTCGCGGCATTCCGGCGTGTAGAGCGGGATCACGTGATCGCCCTTGCGCAGCGTCCCGACGCCGGGGCCGACGTCCACCACGACGCCCGCGCCTTCATGACCGAGGATCGCCGGGAAGATCCCTTCCGGATCGGCGCCCGACAGCGTGTAGTAGTCGGTGTGACAGATGCCCGTCGCCTTCACCTCGATCAGCACTTCGCCGGCGCGCGGCCCTTCGAGATCGACTTCCTCGATCGTCAGCGGCGCGCCCGCCTTCCATGCAATCGCTGCTTTCGTCTTCATCGTGTGACTCCTGTCTGTGTGTGAGGTCGGCCCGGGTCGGCCCGGGTCGGCGCGTCAGCGCTCATGTCGGCCGGCGTGGGTGCGCGAGCACCCATGCAGGCCTCATGCTTCGCACCGGGTTCCATGCAAAGCTGTCGAAGCCGTGCCGCGCGGCATCGCGCACGGCATGGCAAAAAGAATCTCGTGCTCGCCATGATGGCCGGTCCGGCCGCGCATCGCGTGCGGGAAACGGTCGCCGGCTTGCCACGATGCGTCATCGCTGGCGCAAAAGAACAAGTGTCCGAGTTTAAACGCCCGTCGTGAACCATGCATCCGTTCGCGCATACAGATCGATGAAGCGTGCGTGGCGCGCGGCCAGCGAGCGATCGTCGCGCGGCGCGGCAACCGGCGACGCGGCCGGCGCCAGCGCGTGCAGCGCGTCTTCCCGCCAGTGCCCGATCGCGACGCCCGCGAGCAGCGCGGCGCCGCGCGTCGCGGCGTTCGGGCAGTCGATCGCGTGCAGCGACGCACCCAGCGCGTCGGCGAGCAACTGGCGCCAGCGCGGATCGACCGACCCGCCGCCCGCGAGACGCAGCATCGCGACCGGATCGCCGCGATCGGCGTCGCGGATTGCATCGAGCCCGGCGCGCAACGCGAACGCGACACCTTCGAACGCGGCGCGCATCATCGCGCCGCGCGTGTCGCCGAGCCCGAGGCCGAGCCAGCCGCCGCGCGCGTCGGGGTTCATCCACGGCGAACGCTCGCCGGTCAGGTACGGCAGGAAGCACTGGCGTTCCGACGCCGCGTGGGCGAACGCTTCGTCATACGCATCGGCCCACTGCGCGTAGCCGAGCCAGCCGCGCACGGCTTCGAGCGCGAGCCCGACGTTCTGCATCGCGGCCATCGTGTAATAGCCGCCGCCGGCCGCCGCGCGATAGCGATGCAGCCCGCGTCGCGCGGGCGGCAGCGCATCCGCGAGCACGACGATCTGGCCGCCGCTGCCCGTCGTCAGCAGCGCGTCGCCGGCGGCGGCGAGCCCGCTGCCGAGCGCCGCGCATGCGGTGTCGGCTGCGCCCGTCGCCAGCGGCACGCCGGCCGGCAGGCCGAGCGCCGCGGCAGCCTGCGCGCCGAGCGTGCCGCAGCGCGCGGTCGACGGAACGACCGGCGCGAACCGGTCGGCCGGCAAGCCGAGCGCGTCGACCAATGCGAGATCCCATTCACCATCGGGTGTCGCGAGCGCAGTCGCGCACGCATCGCTCGGATCGGCCGCGACGTCGCCGCCCAGCGCGATGCGCAACCAGTCCTTCGGCTGCACGGCCCAGCGCGCGGCATGCAGCGCTTCGGGTTCGTGCGTGACCAGCCAGCGCAACAGCGGGCCGGCCATGCCCGGCGCGACGGGATTCGGTGCGGCGGGCGAACCCGCGGCGGGCCAATCGGCCGCGTCCGCTTCGCGCACCGCGCGCGTGTCGGGCCACAGGAGCGCGGGACGCACCGGCTGCCCCGCCACGTCGATCAGCACGACGCCGTGCATCTGCCCCGAGAACCCGATCGCCGCCACCTGCGCACGCTCGTCGGCCGGCAGCCGCGCGGCCGCGCGCACGAGCGCCTGCCACCACGCGTGCGGCGCGATCTCCGCCCAGCCGGGCTGCGGCGACGACAGCGCATAAGGTTCGCTCGCGACCGCCCGCTCGACGCCATCGGCATCGAGCGTGACGAGTTTGACGGAGCCGGTGCCGAGGTCGATTCCGAGCAGGCGCATGACGTGAGGGCGAATTCGAATGAACGGATGTCGATGATAACGGGATCGCGATGCGCGCCCCGTTTTTTGCCGTCGTCGCGGCAGGCCGAACACGCAATCGCCGGCCGGGTTCCACCCGGCTGCGCCTTGCGGGCAAAAGCGGCCGTTCGCGGGTTAACCCGGCGCGATTTTCCCCAGGCACTTTTTGCCACTATGCCGCCCGCCCGATACACACCATAAAGCGGCCTATATTTGACACGGGGGCCAGCGCTATTTTGAAGGGCTATAAAACCGGGGAACCTCACTCCTGCGGCTGTTTCCCCATGATCGACACCCTGTTCCATGCCGAAATGGCATATCGAACCAGCAAAGAACGGAATAGAACCCAGCACTCTTGTTGCATGGATTCATTCCGAATAATTTCGTATCACCCCGAAAACAAGATCATGGAGTGAGACAGATGCAATCGAACACGGTCCATCCGTGCGATGAGGTGCTGCCGACCGGCAAGCTGGTAACGCTTGGCCTGCAGCACGTCCTCGTCATGTACGCCGGCGCTGTCGCCGTGCCGCTTATCGTCGGCGCCGCGCTCAAGCTGCCGAAAGACCAGATCGCGTTCCTGATCAGCGCCGATCTGTTTTCGTGCGGCATCGCCACGCTGATCCAGACACTCGGCCTGTGGATCTTCGGGATCCGCCTGCCCGTCATCATGGGCTGCACGTTCGCGGCAGTCGGCCCGATGATCGCGATCGGCACCAACCCCGGCCTCGGCATCCTCGACATCTTCGGCTCGACCATCGCGGCCGGCATCATCGGCATCGTGCTCGCGCCGATGATCGGCAAGCTGTTGCGGTTCTTCCCGCCGGTGGTGGTCGGCACGGTGATCGCCGTGATCGGGCTGTCGCTGATGGAAGTGGGCATCAACTGGGCGGCCGGCGGCGTCGGCAATCCCGAATACGGCAGCCCGGTCTATCTCGGCCTGTCGCTGCTCGTGCTCACGCTGATCCTGCTGATCAACAAGTACGGCCGCGGCTTCGTCGCGAACATCTCGGTGCTGCTCGGCATCGTCGCCGGCTTCGCGATCGCCTTCGCGATCGGCCGCGTGAATACCGACGGCGTCGCGCACGCACCGTGGGTCGGCTTCGTGATGCCGTTCCACTTCGGCCTGCCGCACTTCGACCCGCTGTCGATCGTGACGATGGTCACGGTGATGTTCGTCACGTTCATCGAATCGACCGGCATGTTCCTCGCGGTCGGCGACATGGTCGATCGCCCGGTCAACCAGGAGCGCCTGGTTCGCGGCCTGCGCGTCGACGGCCTCGGCACGCTGATCGGCGGCATCTTCAACTCGTTCCCGCATACGTCGTTCTCGCAGAACGTCGGCCTGATCGGCGTGACGGGCGTGAAGAGCCGTTTCGTGTGCGCGACCGGCGGCGTGATCCTCGTGCTGCTCGGCCTGTTCCCGAAGATGGCGCAGGTCGTTGCATCGGTGCCGCCGTTCGTGCTCGGCGGTGCCGGCATCGTGATGTTCGGGATGGTGGCGGCGAACGGCATCAAGGTGCTGTCGAAGGTCGACTTCGTGAACAACTCGCACAACCTGTTCATCGTCGCCGTGAGCGTCGGCATGGGCCTCGTGCCGGTCGTGTCGCCGCACTTCTTCTCGAAGCTGCCGCCCGCGCTCGCCCCGATCCTGCACAGCGGCATCCTGCTGGCATCGGCGACGGCCGTGATCCTGAACATCGTGTTCAACGGCGTGAAAGGCGAAAAGGATGCGCGCTGCGAGATTCGGCGCGCGGGACACGACTTCGACGGGCGGCCCGCCGACGTGCATCACTAATCGCCTCGCGCCGGACAACCGCGTGGAGAAGCGGTTACACAAAACGCCACGGCATGCCGTGGCGTTTTGTTTTGCGGGTGCGGCGAAAGGCGGGGACGCACGGGGCGATCGTGCAGTGTGCGGTGACGGACACAAAGCACGCGTCGGCTTGTGACGGGCCGGCGCTTACTGCATGGTGCGTAAGGGGCCGCTTCATACCATCAAAATGTGCAGCACTGCGTGGCGGCTGGCGGCCAAGGCCTCATTTCACTTGGCAAGGACATTCATGCGGGCAACCGGGAAGAAAGTCGATTTCTACTCGTCGGCCATTATCCGGCACACCGCTCAAGTGATGCGACTTATAAAGCCTGGCGTCGACGTCGATAGGTGCTCGACCAAGCCCCAATGTGACCAGAAGCCCCTTGATACTTTCCGCGCGTTGTTGAGCCAGCACGTGCGGCTGTCTTTCGTCAGCTTCGGCAAGGCCACCGACAGACGTACGATCGAGATTGGGATATTTAAGTTGAAGGTCTATCGCCCAATTGGCCAGCCTTGTGATCTCATCGCCGGACACCTTGGCAGAATCTCTTTCAAACGAAACATCAAGCGTATGGACTGGGGAGCAGGCGAATGTCGCTGCCGAGAAAAATGCGAGTGCGATATATGCTGGCCCTTTTACCATATCAACTTTCCGTTGGACCCAACCAGATTCAACCAGGATCGCGCTGCCACACTGCCCCTAATCCTCATAGATAATATACCCAGCAATGCTATCCGCATTATTGATTGCGAGATCAGGCCGCGTCCGAGCCAATACCAAGCACTTGCGCATGAAATATTGATGATCCTGAGCGCCAAAAGTGTCGGAGAAGTGAGTGCACTCATGAATCAGTGTCGATAGCATCGAGTCCTTCGCACTGGATATGGGGCGCATCCCACAAAATTTTTCGTGGATACAAATAGTATGTGTAGCGGTGTCAGGGGCGCAAACATGAGCGACGGCACCATCAGGGTCCTTGTTATTCGGCGTACAACCAAGATATCGATCAAGCTCCTCTGATTGACGAACAAAGTTTCCAGGCTTGAGATCGCGCATCACCCGACTTACTCGTGCGAGGCCGACTGTCAGACTTTGCCGAATCGCTTCATCGCTTGAGCCAAACCACGTTGCGACGCGTTGACGTTCGACCGCCCCCCACTTGCGCAAGTCTACGAGCCGTACATCAATCATTTGTACCGCTCTATCGCGTAACGTTAGAACCATACGGCGAAATTCCGCATCAGTCATGTTTGGGCAGATGGGTGGCCCGTTCGATACCAATGCTTCGATTAACGAACCTTCTTTCGTGTCCGTCATCGCCTCTGCAATCGCCACACGATCGCCGTCACTCATTCTGTTTCTCCGATGACCTCCAGCTTTACCGATTCAGCATCCGGCGTGATCACTCGCACGGTATGTCCCTGCGCATCGGTAATCCCTGAAGCCAGCACGTCGCCGCGGCAATTTGTGATCCAATACCGCACGCCCACAACAGGTTTCCTGGACTTCTTGTTGCGAATAACGAACTGCTGATCGTGGACTGCCGCGCCTCTTCTTATAGGGGCGACGCCTAAGCCATGCTTCCCCGTCAACCGCGCCACCTCGTCTGCGGCAAAGGTCATCTTCATGCCGCGCTCGGCATAGAAAACAGGTGGCGGCTTGCAATCGCAGACGTTGATATCACCACTCAACGCCCACGGTTTGCCGTTTGGCCCTGTGCCCGGCCAGCGTGGGCCATCCGGGGCGACAAATCCTTCCTGCTTGCATGCCGTACAGTACGTCTTCATGTACAGCGTTGCGATATGCACGCGCAGCGGCGGATTGGAACAGGTTACGCCCTCCAATCCTTCCGTAATCGTGGCACTGCCGCCCTGATCCCCTTTGGCAAGGAAATAACGAATCATGAGGTCTCGCCTCGATGCACAACGATTGAACGCTTCACCACGGTGAAGGCGTCAGCGGATACCAGACCATCACGCTCGGGGCTATCGGTAATGACGTCGCCGTTATCTAGTTCGCTACCGACGAAAGCCAGCGGCTGGAAGTCTCCGTTATCCACCAGCCCAAGACCGCTTATGATTCGCGCGGTCGAACCGTCTGCGTAGTGAATTTGATTACCCACGACGCCAGCCTTGCCAAACCCAACACCTGTTTCCCACGTGCCGGTAGCTTCGCGCAACGCACCGCCTCGCGCGGTCGTGGCTCCTCGTACAGCCAACCTGTATCGCCGCAGTGCAAGCGGCGGCGCATAATCCTCGTTAAACAACCCTGCGGCCGTTTCGCCAGCCGGTACGTAAATTCCCGACAACCGCTGAAGCGTTTCGACGATACGATCGCCGTTGCTCAACCTGCTACCCACCAGCGCAAACGGCCTGTCGCTGCAAATCGCATATTCGCCTGCACCATCCACAATGACGGCCTCGCTGCCATCCTCGTAAGTGACGACATCGCCAACACGGGCAACGATAAGCCCGGCGACAGTGAGGCCGCTCGTAGCCTCGGCTACCCGCCCACCGCGCTCAGTGAGCGCGCCAATGGTGGCGAAAAGATGGGTCGGTGCAGTCTGCTCGCTCTTCATCCGGTTTTCCTTTCTCGACAATGGGTGAGAAATGCTTCGTGCACAATTTGCACGGACGAGAAAAAAGAACCAATCAGACGAGTTCGAATTTCGTATAACTAATCGTTATAAGGACCGCCCAACAGCAAATGAGCCTGAATTGGGCGAAATGAGCGGGGATTTGGCGGCTGGGCGACAGGCTACCGGAGAGGGATGATCATCGATTGGGCGAAACGAGAATCTGCACGGTTAGTCCGTACGCGTCGTGCTCGACGGCGCCCGGCCCCTGGATTTCGCGCCCGATGCAGTTGTACACGCGTGTTCCGCGTGGATCGCCGCAGCATTCCCACGCGAGCTTACCGCGCACTTAAGGACCAACAATCATCTACTAGCCTTACGTTTCCTTCGTTACGCTTCGCATCGTTCGTAACGGCCAGCTTACGACAGGACTAACAACGTCCTGCCTGCGCACGAAGCGACCGCACGCAGGCAGGATAACCGCACGTTACCCGTTCGTCGCCGTTGCCGACGCAGGCGCCGGAGCGGCCGCCTTGTCGTAGTCGACCGGTGCATCCGGCGCACGCGGCGTTTCGCCTGCGCGCTGGATCCAGCCGCCGCCCAGGGCGCGATACAGGTCGACCAGATTGGTCCAGCGGGCCAGACGTGCGCTGATCAGCGATTGCTGCGCCGAGTACAGGTCCGTCTGTGCGGTCAGCACCGACAGGTAGCTGTCGACACCGTTCTTGTAACGCAGGTCCGACAGGTCGAAGCGACGCTGCTGCGCATGCTCGTTGCGCTCGAGCGCCGCGATCTGCTGGTCGTACGTGCCGCGTGCGGCGAGGCCATCCGACACTTCGCGGAATGCCGACTGGATCGCCTTCTCGTAGTTCGCGATCTCGATGCGCTTCTGCACGTGCGC